>DASYNU010000185.1:0-2670 GCA_036008345.1 Bryobacteraceae bacterium | reverse complement strand
AGACGATAGTTCCGCGGCGGCTCGAGATGCGCATGATCTTTGGGAGTGATTCTACCGCGCTAGTGCGCATCCTGTGAGCGGCGATGCCCCGTGTTTGCCAGATTTCAATAATCATATAAAGTCGTATATATTTATAATAATGATTCGTCTACTGTATCTGATCCAAAGTCACCGTATTCCTCTCAGGAGAATCCGGTTTTGAAAGCCTCTGCCATCTACGCCTGGATTCTCGCGCTTCGCGTCGTATGTCCGGCTGTTGCCCAGAACTGGGACAGCGGCGGCTACTTCGCGAACTGGTTCAACCGGGTCGACAAGACCCAATCCGAGCAACCCCATTGGATCACCCCTCTGTTCACAATTACCCCTCGCCTCGAAGAGGAGTTCCGCTCTGCCATTACATGGACTCCAGCCACAGGCGGCGAGAGCTTGAACTACGGGAGCGGCAAGGGACTCGAACTGATTCCAACCGAGCATACCGAGATCATCCTTGGCGTGCCCCCCTATCAAGTTCCCGCCGAGGGACCGGCCGGCGGCGGCAATTATCCCGCTCCTGCTGAAATATCGTCTGCTCGCCAGTAACGAGCAGCACAGCAACTACATCGTCACGGCGTTCCTCGGGGGCAGCATTCCTGCCGGCCGCTTCGCCACCAGGTACGGCTCCATTACGCCGGCCATCGCCTTTGGCAAGGGATACCGCAATTTCGACTTTCAGAGCACACTGGGCTGGACCATCCCGACCGGCGGCCGCCAAACCACCGGAACTCCAGTCGCCTACAACACCGCATTTCAATACCGGGTGCTTGGCAAATTGTGGCCGGAGCTTGAGGCCAACGTAACCCTGTGGCCGAATGGAAGTGCAAAGCTGGTCGGACAGAAACAAGTATTTATGTCACCCGGCCTGGTGGCTGGCCGCTTTCACCTGTGGAGGCGCCTGGGAATGAGCGCCGGAGCAGGCGAGCAAATCGCTGTCACCCACTTTCACCAGTACAATCATGCCAAGGTGCTCTCGATTCGCTTTCCCTTCTGAGGGGAAACCGAAGGTTGAATCTATGAAAGACAAGAAGACTCGCCGGATGGACGAAGCGATGGTCCGTCCGCGCGACGCCGCCGTTCAACTGCAAATCAGTTATCCGACCATCAAGCAGTGGATCTATCACCGCAAGCTGCGCGCCGTGAAGACGCCCGGAGGCCATTACCGAATTCCGCAAGCTGAAGTCGACCGCCTGCTGCACCGGACTCGCGGCCACAATGAGGAAGAACGCCGCGCCACCTATCAACGCATCAGCGGACGCAATCAGCTCGTCGGCCGTATCGTGGACGTTCGCGTCAGCGGACTGGTGGCCCAGGTTACGTTATCTGTGGGAGGGCAGCTGATCACTTCCTTGATCACGTCCGGCGCTGTGCGCGAAATGCAGTTGAAAAAGGGTCAAACCGTCGCCGCCCTGATCAAAGCCACCGAAGTGATGATCATCCGCGTTTGAAGGTCCACGTTGTCGTGTGGACGGGCCGCATGAACGTTGGAAGACCGGCCCTTCAGGGCCGCGAAAAAGGCTAGCACAGGGCGGGCTTCAGAGACTGCGTGAGAACTGGGTTTCTCGGAGAACTGTGGACCGAAATCCATCTCAATCCAGACGCGGAGCGGCGAAACAATTTAGCCCAAGACGTAAGTCCTGGGTAAAGTGGAAAAAAGGTGCAAGTCCCTAGGGACGACACCCGTTCTCACGCACGCACTTCAGTCCCCGTTGGTCGTGTGGATCTGTGAAGAAGAAAGCCCCGGCGCAAAGCCGGGGCTTTTTAATAAAGAAATCCTCTTGTCTTAATCTCCCGCTGCCCAAGACTCCGCTGCCGCGCCCGGCGCAATTAATCGCCCGTTCGGCGAAGCTACCGTTCCTTGTTCGATCTCCTCGAGCTTCACGCGCTTGATATCCCACGCCAAGCCGAGCTTCTGTAGCGTCCAGATCCCGTACCAGTTCGTATCGATCTCGTACCAGGTGAAGCCGTGCGCCGCCGACGTGGGATGCGCATGATGGTTGTTATGCCACCCCTCGCCGAAGGTCAGCAGTGCCACCCACCAGCTATTGGTTGAGAGATCGCGCGTTGCAAACCGCCGCGTTCCCCAGGAATGGGTGGCCGAATTCACCAGCCAGGTCGCGTGCAGTCCAACTACGGTGCGCAGGAAGCTTCCCCACAGCAGCCAGGGTAGGCCTCCGATGGCGAACAATGCAATGCCGACCACAATCTGCGGAACATAATGATATTTGGTGATCCAAACGTGAAACTTATCTTTGGCAAGATCGGGGACATACCGCGCCAGCGTGGTCGTGTCATGGTGCATCGACTTGCCCATGAGAATCCATCCCATGTGCGCCCACCACTTGCCGTCGACCGGCGAATGCGGATCGCCGTCGTGATCTGAAAATTGATGATGGATACGGTGCGTCGCGACCCAGAAAATCGGACCGCCCTCCAGCGCCAGCGTTGCGCAAACCGTCAGAAAGTATTCGACCCACTTGGGGGTCTTGTAGCCGCGATGCGTGAGCAGCCGATGATAGCTCATTCCGATACCCAGGCTGCCGGAAATCCACCACATAACGATCGCGACGAAAAATGCCTTCCACGTGAAAAAGAAAAGCGCTGCCACAGCCCCGACGTGAAACAGAGCCATAAAGA
>DASYNU010000184.1:0-17997 GCA_036008345.1 Bryobacteraceae bacterium | reverse complement strand
GGCTCAAGGTTCCGTGATCACCAGCTCAGGAACCCCAGCCCCAGGCACGCAGCTAATAATCAAGTACAACGTTGCTTCTGGCACGCTGACTGCTGTCGCCGACACCTCGACCCCGACTCTAGGCCCGCGAGTGGTCAGCGTCGACCGTCATGGCGCCAACTTCCTGGCCGGCTGGTCGCTCTTCAACCAGCAATATGTTCTGCTAGCCCAGTTTCCTTATCCCACCGGGTCGTTAAACGTCGGGGGGCACGCCTACGACTTTGTCCGCAATCTGATTTACGCGGAAATCCCCTCGGCGAACGGAAGCGGGCCTCCGGTGCTCCACATACTCGACACCGACAACCTAACGGTCCGTGAGCGAATCAACCTTCCCGAGGACCTCGGAGGCCGGTCCGTCTTTTCAAGCGATATGAACACGCTGTATGCCATCTCCGACAGCGGGGTGACCGTTCTGCCTGTTGGTTCCTTCGCGAGTGCGCATCGAGTTGCCGCCGAGGAGGAACAGCTACAGTTCCTCTCCACCAATTGCGACAATGGCCTGCTCACCCAGACGCTGCACCTCATCGATCTGGGTGGCGGCCATGCGGATTTCGAGCTCTCGCTACCCGCGAATACGAATGGCATTCAAATCAGCCCGTCTTCAGGCACTACGCCGGCGCAGGTGACCATCCAGGTGGATCCCACGGCGTTCAGCAGTCAATCCGGAACAACCGTTGTCCCACTCAGTATTAGTTCCAACGCATCCATAGGGATTTCGAGCCCTGTGCGGCTCCTGATCAACACCAAGTCGCCGGGGCAACGCGGTATTATTCACAGTCTCGCCGGCGAGATAGTAGATATCCTGGCGGACCCCTCTCGGCCCCGGATGTACGCTCTGCGCCAGGATCGCAATCAGGTGATTGTGCTGGACACCGCGACCTTTAATCAGGTCGGCGTACTGCGCACCGGGAACACCCCGACCAAGATGACGTTGACGCGCGACAATCGCTACATGGTGGTGGGTAATGACAATTCCCAAATCGCCAGCGTGTTCGATTTGGACTCGCTCACTGCAACTCCGTTTATTGTATTTCCCGGTGGGCATTATCCGCGTACGGTGGCCGTTTCCGATTCGGCGATGTTCGCCACCAGCCGCAACGCGGGTACGCCAGCGGGCGTGATCGATCAAGTTGACTTCGCGAACCGCGTCGCGACCATGCCATCCACGCTCGGCATATTCGACAACAGCGTCAACCCGGACTCTGTCATGACTGGTTCCCCGGCCGGCCACTCCATCTTTACCGCAATGGCCGACGGCACGGTCCTTCTCTATGACGATTCGTACGCGGCCTTCGAAGCCTCCCGGAAGGATCTTAACGCGCTCGGCGGATCCTATAGTGCGATTTCCGACACTCTCTTCATGGCCGGCGGCAACTTGTTCAACCGCTCCATGGTGCAGGAAGGCGCTATCCTCGGGGCGTCCACTACTTCGAGCATTTTGGTGTCCAGCGGGAGCGCCGTGGTCATCAACGCCGCCTCCCCTACGTCCGCAGGCACAGCGCAGCGCGTAACTGCATCCGCGGGCGTGGGTATCGCTGGAGCCTCGACGCAAACCATCGAGGCCCCCGTCACTCAATCAATATTGACCACGCCTCCAGTAGGACAGATCGGCGAGACCGTACTCTCATTTCTGCGGACCACGGCGTCCATTAACAATGGCACGACGATCTACCTGTCTATATCGGGATTCACCGAGCTTCCGCCCAACTTCGATCAGCCCACACCGTCACCAGTGGTTTCATCCTTGGTGAATATGGCCGATGGTGGACAAGTGGCTCCTGGTTCGCTCATTGTGATCAGCGGTTCGGGGCTTGCGGCGAGTTCGGCGGCCGCTGCAGGCCTGCCGCTGCCCACCAGCCTGGCGGAGACGTGCGCGGCGATAAACAATATCCCGGTTCCGTTGATCCGCGTGTCACCCAGCCAAATCAACGCGCAACTGCCCTACGAAGTAGTGGGAAGTGCGAACCTGGTGATCACTTCGCCGGGTGGCCAGAGCGCCCCCTTCAACTTCAACGCTCTCGCGAATGCGCCGGCGGTATTTCGGACAGGCCAGGCGGGCAGTTTGACAAGCCTTCCTTTGATTTATCGGGCTGCGAACAATCAATTGGTCGATATTTCGAACCCTGTGCACCCTGACGACATACTCATCATCGTAGCGACCGGCCTGGGCCAGACATCACCACCCGCGGTGGATGGCGCGGCGCCGCCGGCGGATCCCCTGGAGTATGCATCGGTTCCACCTGCGGTCACGTTGGGGAGTGCCAGCCTTCAACTACAGTTCGCTGGCCTGATACCGGGCGAGGTTGGAGTGTATCAGATCAACGCCGCGGTCCCGCACAAAATCGGCGCCGGATCGCAGGTGCCCTTGGTGATTCAGCAGGGTGGCATCTCCACCTCATTTAACGTTCGCGTATCGAATCCATAAGGAAGCGGAGGAAAGTGTGAAGAGTTTGACTCGGATTTTTCTTGCGAGCGCGTTGTTCGCTCCCCTGGCTGCGGCTCAGACTTGGGAAGCCGGAGTCCTGGGTGGTTTCGGGGTCACGCCCGAGACATCGGTGACTGGCGCCGCCGGATCCGCTTCCACCGGACTCAAGAATGGTGGAACGTTCGGAATTTTTGGCGGGGCGAACGATTACTCATACATCGGCGGAGAAGCCAGCTATCTCTATCGCTTGAGCGATCTAAAGGTAACGAGCGGCGGTACGCAAGTGGATTTATCCGGCCACACACAGTTTCTGGATTTTCGCTTTCTGGTGCATTTCGCTTCGCGCGAGAAACGCTTTCGTCCATTCGTTGCCGTAGGTGGTGGAGTGGCAATCTATTCGGGAACAGGCGAGCCGAACGCCGCGCAGCCGCTAAACAATTTTGTCGCATTAACCAACACGCGCGAAACTAAGCCGATGGCGAGTGGCGCCGCCGGAATTAAGTATCGGCTGACGAAACACCTTGGGTTGCGATTTGAGTTCCGCGACTACGCGACACCATTTCCCAACCGGCTGATCGCTCCCGCGCCAGGAATTTCACTGAATGGATGGCTGCAAAACATCGAAGCGATCGGCGGGATCGCGGGAGTATTCTGAGCTCACGCCAGCAGCTTCTTCACCACGTTTCCCGACACATCCGTCAACCGGAAATCGCGGCCCATGTAGTGATACGTCAGCCGCGTGTGATCGAAGCCCAGACAATTGAGAATAGTCGCCTGCAGATCGTGAACGTGGATTTTATCTTCCACGATATTGAACCCCAGGTCGTCCGTTTTGCCCACCACTTGCCCACCCTTGATGCCGCCGCCCGCCATCCACATGCTGTAGGCCAACGGATGATGATCGCGCCCGGCGTTTTCGGGATCCGCCGTGTTGCGGATCTCAACCATCGGAGTACGCCCGAATTCCCCGCCCCATACAACTAATGTCGAATCCAGCAATCCACGCTGCTTCAGGTCTTTCAACAGCGCCGCGGTGGGCTGATCGGTGATGTCGCAATTTTTCTTGAGATCGCGATTCAGATTGGTATGCTGATCCCAACTGGCGTGCATCAGCATGACGAATCGCACGCCGTGCTCCACCATCCGGCGCGCTAACAAACAGTTGGTGGCGAACGGACGCGTGGGCTCCTTATTCACTCCGTACATTTCAAGCGTGCCGGCGGATTCTTTCGAAAAATCCAGCAGCTCCGGCGCGGCCATTTGCATACGAAACGCAAGCTCATAGGATGCAATGCGCGATGCGATTTCGACATCACCGGTGCTTGCGAGGTGCGCCTGGTTCAGATCGCGCAGGGCATCCAAACCGGCGCGCTGCGTTTCACGCGTGACGCTCGCGGGATTCGAAAGATAAACAATCGGATCGGCCGCGCTCCGAAACTGCACGCCCTGGTAGGTGGATGGCAGAAAGCCGCTTGAGAAGTTCGATTCGCCGCCGCTGGTCCCCACGCCCGAGCTCAATACAACGAAACCCGGCAGATTTTCGGACTCGCTGCCCAATCCGTATAAAGTCCACGCGCCCAGCGTCGGCCGGCCGATTTGCGTGCTGCCGCTCATCAGCAACAGCTGGCCAGGATGATGATTGAACGCATCCGTGTACATCGACCGCATCAGGCAAATATCGTCGGCGCAAGAGGCCGTGTGCGGGATGAAATCGGAATATTCGGCGCCGCATTGGCCGTAGGGTTTGAATTCGCGCGGGCTGGCCAGCACCGCAGCGGTGGGCTTGATGAATGCCAACTTGAGCTGGCTGGTCATGGAAGGCGGCAGCGGCTGGCCCTGCCATTTCTTGAGCGCGGGCTTTGGATCGAAGAGATCCATCTGGCTGGGCGCGCCCTCCATGAACATGAAGATGACGTTCTTGGCTTTGGACGGGAACTGCGGCTCTTTTGGCGCCAGCGGGTCGGTGCGTTTCCCGGCGGCCAGCGCGCTGCCATTCAACAGATTTGCCAGCGCGATGGCACCGACGCCGCCCGCGCAATCGCGCAGAAACAACCGCCGGCTGTGAATTTGCTTGAACTCTTGAAAATTCATCTTTACTCTCTTGTTATAAATTCATCCAGATTGAGTAGCACGCGGCTCACGCCCACCCAGGCGGCAGCGTCCAGCGGGTCGACTCCTTGCGGATGGAATGGCTGCATGTTTTCCGGCGCTTTCGGATCCTTCGCCAGCAACTGCTTCTGCTGCTCGTAATAGTCGGTCAGCCGCTGCCGCTCCCCCTCAGACGGCGGACGCGCCAGAACAAGTTCGAACGCGTAATCCAGGCGCTGGGTCAATCCACCGGGCATTTCCTCCAGAACACGCGTGGCCAACGCCTGCGCGGCTTCAAAGAAGACCGGATCATTCAGTAAATTCAAGGCCTGCAGCGGCGTATTCGAACGGCCGCGGCGCGTGCAGGTGGTGTTGGAATCCGGCTCGTCAAAGTTCATCAACATCGGATAGGGCGTGGTTCGCTGGAAATGAATGTAGAGGCCGCGGCGATATCGATCGGGGCCGGTGCTTTCATGCCATTTCACGCTGTCCGCGTAACCGAGTTCGGCCACACCAGCGGGCTGCGGAGGCCGCACGCTTTTTCCGCCGATAGCGCTATTGAGCAAGCCGCTAGAGGCTAGCGCTTCATCCCGAACGGATTCGGCAGGCAAACGCAATCGCGATTGGCGGGCGATCAGTATATTATTCGGATCGGTGCTTTCCAATTCTTTGCGAACCATCGAGCTTTGCCGGTACGCCGCTGACATCACGATCAGCTTCTGCATGTACTTCATGCTCCAATCGTGATCTTGAAACTCTGCCGCCAGCCAATCCAGCAATTCCGGATGCGAGGGCTTGTCGCCTTGGGTCCCGAAGTTTTCGCTCGATAGCACCAAGCCGCGTCCGAAGAAATCCTGCCACATGCGGTTCACCGCCACGCGCGCAGTCAAGGGATTGTCGCGCGATACCAGCCAGTGCGCCAGTGTCAGCCGATTCTGGTGCGGCACGGAAATGGGGGTGAACGCGGAGGGGATATTGGGTTCCACCGGGGCGCCCAGCGCCTGATAATCGCCGCCCAGGTGAATGTTCGACTGCGGTGGATTGGGGAGCTCCTCCATCACAGGCGCCTCAGCCATCTCGGGAAGCGTGGCGCGCAAATCCTTGAGTTTCTTTCCCGCCTCATTGAGGAACGCCGATACTGCTTTGTTTTTATCGATCTCAGGCCCGTGATTTCGTACGAAGTAATCGGTCAGCCGATCCGCCTGCCGTTGGGTTCGTTTTGACCATTCGCCCTTCAGGAAGTGATCCGCGCCGTCGAAGGAGGCGCGCATTTCGGTGACCGCGAAGTTCCATTCCAGATCCTTGCCCTGTTCTCGAAAAGCCTGCTGGATGCGCGCTTCCCATTGCATCTGAAGCTCGGCCACGCCGTAGTATTCCAGAATTTCGCGGCGCTTCTTATCGTATTCGGGACGGGCCGCAAGATACGGACCGATCTCTCCTGGGAGCGGCGCGTCGATATCGTTTTCGTCGGCGCTGTTGAAGAACGCGAAGAACTGGTAGTAATCCTTATGCGTGATGGGATCGAACTTGTGATTGTGGCATTGCGCGCAGCCTACTGTCAGCCCTAGCCAAACCGTGGCGACAGTATTGGTGCGATTCACAATTTGTTCAAAGCGCGCCTCGGCCCGGTTCACGCCGGCTTCGCGATTGGTGAGCGTGTTGCGGAGGAATCCAGTGGCAACTTTCTGGTCCACGGCCGGGTTCGGCAGAAGATCGCCCGCAATCTGCTGGATGGTGAACTGGTCGTACGGCAGATCGCGATTGAACGCATCGATCACCCATTCCCGGTAGCGCCAGGCCCATGGGCGAACCAGATCCTTCTCGTAGCCGTCGCTATCGGCGTAGTGGGCCAGGTCGAGCCACTCGCGGGCGCGCGCTTCTCCATAGTGCGGCGAGGCCAGCAGACGGTCCACTAACCGCTCATAAGCATCCGGATGCTTGTCGGTGAGGAATGCTTCCGTCTCTTGGGGAGTGGGCGGCAATCCCGTAAGATCCAGGCTGAGGCGCCGGCACAAGGTGTTGCGATCGGCCTCAGGCGCGGGTTTGATGTGTTCGCTCTCTAGCCGCGCCAGGATGAAATTGTCAATCGGATTTCGCGGCCACGCGCGATCGCTTACATCCGGCACTGGCGGCCGGCTAAGCGGTTGCAAAGACCATAGCGATGTTTTCGGATTCGCGGAGCTGCTGGCTGCCGCGGGAATCTTCGCGCCTTCGTCGATCCACGCGCGCAGCAGTTGAATCTCGGCGGCGGTCAACGGCGCGCCCACGGGCGGCATGGCGAAGCCTTTCTTTGTGCTCGAAACGCGCTCAATCAACTTGCTAGTTGCGCTGGATCCAGGCACCACCACCGGCCCGGAATCGCTGCCTTTGAGCAACGCGTCCGGCGCATCCACGCGGAGTCCATTCATCTGCCGCTGAGAGCCGTGACAGCCGGAGCATCGCGTAGTGAGGAGAGGCTGAACGTCCCGATTAAAATCGATGGCTTGCGCCCCGCAGGCGAGAGCCAAGCCCAAGGCAAGAAAACGCATCGCTTTACGGAGTATAACTCCAAGCGAGGTGTGGGGCAGCTTGGTAAGCTGCGGCCGATTGTTGAGAGCTGGTGGGGCAGGGCCATGCCCCGCCTCGCTCTTCGGCGAGTGGTTTTGAGGTTCGAGATAAACTCCTGGTCCCTCCTCAGGTTGCGGGATGGCAGCAAAATGACCGTTGGCAGGGCATGGCCCTGCCCCACTTCGCGCGGTATGCTGGTGCGTTGCGAGCCACTCTTGTAGCGCTGCTTCTGTTAGTAGCGAAAGTTAAACCGACCGCCGATCCGGATCTGAATTCCATTCAGGACGAGATTGCGAAGGCGGACGGTCTCGGCGGCTACTACGCTACCACCTATCGAACCTTCGAATCCCTGTACTGGCAGCACATGCCCGCGTGGATGCGGGAGGATGCCAAGGAAAGAAAAGTCAGCCGTGTCCTCGACATTGGCTGCGGATACGGAACGCTGCTGACTCTTGCGTCCAAGATCTATAGCTCCCAGGGCTATTGCATGGATGTGACCGATTACCTCAAACCCGCGATCGCCGAGCGGCATGGGCTGTTGTTCGCCCGCGGGAACATCGAACTCGCCGCAATACCCTGGGCGGACAAATTCGATGTTGTGATCCTCACCGAAGTTCTGGAACACTTCAACTTTCAGCCCTTACCGACGCTTCGGAAAATCCACGATGCTCTTTCAGAACGCGGCGTCCTGTTTCTCTCCACTCCCGATGAGCGGGATTGGGGCCGTCTTTATACCTACTATCGGCGGCTCTCGGACCTGCCCATGCCCGACCCGTCGCACCCCGTTCACGACGCGCACATTTGGATCTATAGCAAGAGCGAGGTCACCAATTTATTGCAACAGGCCGGCTTTGAGATCGTGCGGCTGTCTTACGCGCGAGGGAACGGCAACAGGCATTTCAATATTCAGGCGATTCGCCGCTGATGGCAGCGGCAAGCGTTTGCCGCTATCCTCAAATTTGGAAAGCATGCAGTTCCGATTCGCCATAAGCGCCACTTTCACAGCCGAGCCGATTGAGCCAGTTCTCACCTTTTGGGGGCGCCAGCTACAGACTTCTTTCGAAATCCGGTTCGCGCCTTACAATCAAGTGGCCCAGACCCTGACAGATCCCGCAAGTGACTTCGCGTCCAATCAGCAGGGAGTCAACATTCTGCTGGTTCGCCTGGAGGATCTGGCGCAGTTCGACGCGCCGGATGCCGTCACCCTGGCGCGCATGGAGGGAAATCTCGATGAAGTGATCCGGTTGGTCCGCGAGGCGCTTCCCCGGATGGGCGTGCCTTTGATTTTTGTTCTGGGCCCGCCTTCGGCGAAATTCTTGAACGATCCGGCGCGCCGCCAGTTCGCACACGAAATGGCGCTGCGCGTGGAAACAAAGCTGGAAGGCACTCCCGGCATTCTGTATCTCAGTCACGAGGAGATCCAGCAACTCTATCCAGTGGCCGAGCCTTCCAGCGAGGAAGGCGAACGCCTGGGACGCATTCCTTACACGGAACTTTATTTCTGCACGCTGGGAACAGCCCTGGTCCGTCTGGTGCACGGATTGTTTTCGCCGCCCTTCAAGGTGATCGCACTGGATTGCGACAACACGCTCTGGAGCGGCATCTGCGGCGAGGATGGTCCGTCGGGCGTGGTTCTGGATGCAGCGCGCCGCACGCTGCAGGAGTTCATGAAAGAGCAGCATGATTCCGGCATGCTGCTCGCGATGGCCAGTAAGAATAACGAAGCGGATGTGCTGGAGACTTTCTCGAAACATCCTGAGACACCGCTCCAGCTTCACCATTTTGTCGCGTGGCGGCTGAATTGGGACGCAAAAAGCGGGAACTTGAGCGCGCTCGCGAGCGAGCTTTCGCTGGGCTTGGATAGCTTCATCCTGGTTGACGATAATCCCAAGGAGTGTGCCGAGGTGGCGGAGAGTATTCCGGAAGTGTTGGCTGTGGCGCTGCCCGCGGATGCAAGCGAGATCCCGCATTTTCTCGATCATATCTGGGCTTTCGACCACGTTTTAGTAACGGAAGAAGATCGCAACCGCAGCGCCCACTACCAGACGTCCCTGGAGTTCGGGCGGGAGTTACGGCAGGCTTCGAGTCTGGAAAGCTTCGTGAAGTCGCTGGACCTTCGCGTAGCAATCCAAACCTGTAGTTCCGCCAAGCTTGCCCGCGTGGCCCAGTTGACCGAGCGTACCAATCAATTTAATTTCACAACTATTCGGCGCACGGCGGCGGAGATCGGCGCTCTTCTGGCAAGTGGTAGCTTGGAATGCCTGACCGTGGATGTATCGGACCGTTTCGGCGACTATGGATTGACGGGAGTGGTCCTATTCGGCACGACTAAAGAGACGCTCGATATCGACAGCATGCTGCTGAGTTGCCGCGTGTTAGGGCGCGGCGTGGAGCATCGAGTGCTGGCGCATCTCGGCGAGGAAGCGCTACGGCGTGGCCTTGCAAGCGTGATCGCGAATTCCCGGCCCACAGCCAAGAATGAGCCGGCGCGGCGATTCCTGCATGAAATCGGCCCTGGCTTCGAGCAGCAAATCGCGGGAGGATTCTCCTACCGGCTGCCCGCCGCCGAACTGCGCGATCTTCAGTGGAAACCGCCGCTCGATAAAGAAATCCCGAGCCCCGTCAAAACCGGCGTCGCCCGGCCGGTGGCGCACAAACGTCCGGATTATGTGCGCATCGCCCACATGCTTTCTACACCCATCCAGATTCTAGAAGCCGTGCGCAGTAGCCCCGCGCGTCAGACAGGGGACAACGATACGGAATCCCGCCTGGCCCAAATCTGGTCCGAGCTTTTGCAAAAACCGGGCATCTCCAGCATGGATAATTTCTTTGACCTAGGCGGCCACTCGCTGTTAGCGGTGCTGTTGATCGTACGGGTGCGCGAGACTTTCGGCGTGGAACTCGCAATCGACGACGTCTACTCTGTGAACCTGACTCTCGGCGAGCTGGCCCAAAAGATTGAAGGGGAGCAACTGGGCGGCCGCGCCGAATACGAGGCTTTGTACAAAGAGATTGAAGCGCTGTCCGACGACGAAGTGAAACAACTGCTGGAGGCCGAGGACCCGGGCGTGTCATTGCCTTAATGGGAGGCCCGGATCCCGGATGAGAATTCTTTTGACTTCCAACGCGTCGTACGCGCCGGCGCGCGGCGGTTCCACTCGCAGCAACCTGGTTTGGCTGCGCCATTTGGCGGATCATGGGCACGCTTGCCGGGTGGTGTGCACGTCTCTAAGAGAGGACGCGCAGGATACAACAGGCGCGATTCAGATTCACAGCGTAAAGAAACTCGTCCAACGCCGCAGCGTCCTTGAAAGCCACATTCGCGATTTCTATCCGGATTTCGTGCTGGTGTCGTCGGAGGATCTCAGCCACCTGCTGCTCGGCGAAGCCACGCGCGTTGGTCCGGACAGGATTGTGTACCTGGCGCACACACCGCAGTTTTTTCCGTTCGGAGCCGAGAGCTGGAACCGGGATGCACGAGCCACGGAAATGATTCGCTCCGCGCGCGCCGTGGTGGCAATCGGCCACTCCACGGCTGCGTATATCGAACAGGCCACGAGAGTCAATCCCGCGGTCATACATCCTCCAATCTACGGCCAGCCTCCTTTCGCGCGATTAGGCTGTTTCGATAGGGGCGCGGTGCTGATGATTAATCCTTGCCAGGTGAAGGGCATCGGCATTTTTGTCGAGCTGGCGCGCCGATTTCCGGATTACCCTTTTGCGGCGCTGGCTGGATGGGGCACCACCACCGCTGACCGGAAAGCACTGGAAGTTCCAGGAAATGTCCGGCTCATCGAAAGCGTAGACAACATCGAAGAAGCGCTAGCGCAGGCTCGCGTTTTGCTGATGCCGTCGCTTTGGTATGAGGGATTCGGATTGATTGCGATGGAGGCGATGCTCCGGGGCATTCCAGTGATTTCGAGCGATTCCGGCGGGCTGGTCGAGGCCAGGCAAGGCACCGGCTTTGTGATTCCGGTGCGGCGCATCCAGCGCTATCTTTTCGAATTCGACGAGACGCACATGCCGCGGCCCGTGATTCCGGAACAGGATCTGGAGCCGTGGACGGAAGCGCTCAATTCGTTGCTGGGCGACCGGAATCTATATGCAGCGGAATCGGAACGCTGCCGGACAGCCGCGCTTAACTTCGTTGCCCGGCTGGACGCATCCGATCTCGAAAAGTTGCTTCTCTCGTTGGGCGCGAGCAACTGATGCGAATTCTGCTGGCCCACAATTCGCTGTACTATCCGAGCTTCGGCGGCGGCGATAAATCCAACCGGTTGCTAATGGAGGCGCTGGCAGCGCGCGGTCATGAGGTTCGCGTGGTCGCGCGCCTTACAAAGTTCGAGGCGGAAGAAAACGTTCGTTTCATTGCGGATCTAGAGGCGCGCGGCATACGGCCAGAGGCGAGCGAAGATGCAGTGCGGTTTGTTCTGAACGGCGTCGACGTTCGCACGCTTACGCTCAATCCGCAATTGCGTGCATATTTTGCTGAGCAATTGTCGCAGTTCGATCCCGATGTCATCGTGACTTCCACTGACGACCCGGCACAGCTTCTGTTTGAAATCGCAAGCCGGGCCGCGCGTGCACGCGTGGTGTATCTGGTACGGGCGACCATTGCCGTTCCCTTCGGACCCGACAGTTCGAGCCCCAATCCAGCCAGGGCTGCGATGCTGCGGCATGCGGACGGGATCGTGGGCGTCAGCGAGTACGTCGCCGGGTACGTGCGGCAATGGAGCGGGGTGGATGCCATCCACATCCCCATTTCGCTGCTCGAGCCCGGCGAGGTGCAACAGCTCGGGCGTTTTGAAAATCCATATGTAGTGACGGTGAATCCCTGTGCGGTGAAAGGCATTTCGGTGTTTCTGGCGCTTGCGGAACGCGCCCCGCATCTCGAATTCGCAGCCGTGCCCACGTGGGGAACCAACGCCAGGGATCTCGCTCGGTTGCGCCGCCAGCCGAATATCAGCGTGTTGGATCCGGTTGAGAATCTGGATGATCTCTTCCGCCGTGCGCGTGTTTTGCTGGTGCCATCGCTGTGGGCCGAGGCGCGTTCGCGCGTGGTGCTGGAGGCCATGCTGCGTGGGATCCCGGTAATGGCGAGCGACATGGGTGGATTGAAAGAAGCGAAGCTCGGAGTTCCGTATCTGCTGCCGGTCAATCCGATCACGCAATATCAATCGGCGTTGGACGAGAACATGGTGCCCGTCGCGGCCGTTCCGGAACAAGACATCGGCCCGTGGCTGGCTACGCTTCGCCGGCTAACTGAAGACCGGGAGCATTGGGAGGAAATTGCTGCCCAATCCCGCACAGCCGCGCTGAATTACGCGAGCACTTTGACGGTTGAACCATTCGAGAGATTCCTGATGGAGCTGGTGAGCCGGCCCAAGCGGCAGCTCCAAGTCGCTCCTCCACTTTCCGACGATAAGCGGAGGCTGCTGGCATTGCGACTGAGACGCCGCGCGTGGTTCCCTACGCTGCAAGCGAAATCCCCTGACCACCTGCGCCTGTTTTGTTTCCCGCATGCCGGCGGTGGAGTTTTGGCTTATAGAAAATGGATCGGCGCGCTTCCCGGTGTCGAGGTGATTCCGGTGTTGCTGCCGGGGCGGGAGACGCGCCTGGCCGAGGCACCCTTGGAGAGCATGCGCGAACTAATCGCTACGCTCACTCCCGCGATCCGGCCGTTTGTAAACGTGCCGTGCGCGTTCTTCGGACACAGCATGGGTGCCGGAATCGCATTCGAACTCACGCGATCGTTGCGCGCGATCGGCGCACCACTGCCGCGAATCTTGATTGTTTCAAGCGCGCGTGCGCCGCAGGATAGAACGGAGGCGTCACGCCAGAAAGAGCCGTCCGACGCGGAACTTACAGAGGAGCTGGCCGGCTTGGGCGCCCTGACACAGGAGGCGCTCGAACTGGCATTCCCGATCCTACGCGCCGACTCACGGCTGTATCGCAATTATGTTTACCGGCCGGAGGCGCCGCTAGCGATTCCAATCGCAGCGTACGGCGGGGCGTCCGATGCAAGCATCGGTCCCAAGCAACTCGACCGTTGGCATGAGCAAACCACGGCCTCGTTCATCCGGCGCGAGTTCGAGGGTGGACATTTTTATTTGCAATCCAATCCGGATGCGGTGCTCGAATTTTTGCGGCGCGATCTGGATGCCTCGCCGCATAAAGGGGGGTAGCGCTGCCTGCCGGTCGTGCCTCAGAATGAGGAATGCTGTCAGTGCGACTGTCTATCTGTTGTCTAATTACTGCTGCCAGTGGTTTCCTGGCCGCCGAGTCCATCGAGGCTCGGCTTCCGAACGGCCGCTTGATTACTCCACAGGGCGCATGGCATTCCGTGGCGCCGTTTCCTTTTGCTCTGGCCGTGCGGCCAGACGGCCAGCAGATTGTGCTTCCGTGCATCGGCTGGCCATTCTCGCTGAGCATCATCGACCATCCGGATTCGCCGGACGCTCACGTTACAAATATTCCGTCCGGCACCAAGAACGATGCTGACGTTCAAGTACACGCAGGCGTCGCCTATTCATCGGACGGCCGCTTGCTTTACGATGCAACCGGCGATTCTGGCGCGGTAGATATATGGTCCACGGACAACTGGCTGCGGGTGGGCAGAATCTCGCTCAACGGTCCGCTCGCCGGCGCAAACTATTCCGAGAGCTTCGCGTCCAATCTCGCGCTCTCGCCGGATGGCCGGTTCCTCTACGTGGTCGATCAGGGCAACTGGCGCGTGATTGTGATTGACACTTCTACTCGTGAGCGCGTCGCAATGATTCCCACTGGCGCAAATCCATTGGCGATGACGCTCTCTGCCGATGGAAAGCGGCTGTATTTCACGAACTCAGGATTATTCGAATACAAGCTCATCGAAGGAGCACGCAAAGACGATACGCTCAGCACGGGACTGCATTTTCCTCCGTTCGGTTATCCATCGAAAGACGCGCGGCGCGGAGTGCGGGCGGAGGGACATAGGGTCCCGGGACTCGGCAGCGAAAAGGATGTTCGCGGAAGCTCGCTCTGGACGTGCGATATCGGCAATCCGCTGAAGCCGGTGATCACCGCGAAACTGCGCTTGGGCAGCACTATCAATTCCGTGGCACAAGGTGTTGTCGGAGGCGCGTCGCCATCGGGGGTTATCGCCGATGCTTGGCACGTCTACGTTACGCTGGCGCATGAAGACAGCGTGGCCGTGATCAGTCCCGACGGCAGCAGAGTGGAGCAGCAGATCGCACTGACGCCATTCTCCGGCGCCGGCTTCGAAGACAGCAGAGGACGGCCGTTGCGCGGCGTTATGCCGCTGGGTTTGGCGCAGGACGCGGCGCGTCTCTATGTAACTGAAACAGGCATTAACGCTGTTGCTGCCGTCGATAAAGAGTCCGGGCGCGTGCTGGGACATATCGGCACCGGCTGGTATCCCGCGGCAGTCGCCCTTTCGTCGGATCAAACGAAGCTCTACGTCGTGAACAACAAGGGCAAAGGAGCGGGGCCGAACGGCGGGAAAGCGTTCCAGACGGCCGGCCCGGGCCCGTACATCGGCGAACTCGAATTCGGCAGCCTTTCCGTGATGCCGCTGCCTTTCGACGAGACTGCTACGGCAGCGGTGCTGCGCAACAACCAAGCGGCGCTGACTTCGGATCAGAAACTGGCTCGGGTGAAGCATGTCTTTTTCATCATTCGCGAGAATCGCACCTACGATGAAGTGTTCGGCGATTTGCCGGATGCGGATGGCGATGCAACACTAGCGCGTTTCGGTCTGCATGGCTGGACAGAAGAGGAGCCGAAGCTGAAAGACGTGAGCGTCACTCCGAATGCGCACGCGTTGGTTCACCGGTTCGCAACCAGCGATCGATTCTTTGTGGACAGCGACGTTTCTGTGGACGGGCACCGTTGGGCGTTCGGAATCGCTCCTACGCCGTGGCTGGACATGGCCTGGACTTCGGGATACGGAGGCCGGCGCGATTCCAGTCCATTCAGTTCCGCTCCGGGCCGGCGCGCGCTCGGAGGAGGTTCCGACAGCCCGATGCCGGAGGACGAGCCTGAATATGGATCGCTGTGGGAACACGTCGCAGGCGCGGGTTTGAGCCTCCGCAACTATGGCGAAGGAATTGAAGTGGAGGGCGCGGACGAGCGCGATGGCGCCGAACCGGAAGGACAGCGGCTTTTGCTAAATGCTCCGGTGCCGAAACCGATATTTGAATCCAGCGATCGCGGTTATCCGACCTTCAACTTAGGCATTCCCGATCAGTTCCGTTACCAGGAATTCGCGAAGGACATGGATCGCCGCATGAAGAAGGGAAAAACCGCGGCGCTGACGGTAATCCGACTGCCGAACGATCACACTTCGGACGTGCGCCCTCAGGACGGATATCCATATAAAGCCTCATTCGTCGCTGACAACGATCTCGCGCTCGGCAAGATTGTCGAGAAGATTTCGCACAGCTCCATTTGGAAGGACAGCGCCATATTCGTGATTGAAGATGACGCGCAGGACGGAGTGGATCATGTGGACGCACATCGCAGCCCGGTGCTGGTGATGAGCCCGTACGTGCGCCGCGGATTCGTGTCGCATCGCCATTGCAGCATGGCGAGCGTGCAGAAGACTATTTACGAAATGCTGGGAATTGGGCCGTTGAACTTGGAAGACGCCCTGGCAGCGGATATGAGCGATATGTTTTCCGATACTCCGGACTTGGCCCCCTTCACCACAGAACCTTCCGATAAACGGGTATTCGATCCGGCACTGGCGCGCATCGCGAAACCGAAGACCAAGGCGGAGGCGCGCAGGCTGCGGGAAGTGGACAATCCGCGCGAGATCCGGGACGAGCTGCGCAAGAAGGCGGAGCGAGAGAGCGAGAATAGATAACATATGGCATCGCTTCGCTCCACCCATTGGTTCGGTCTCCCGGACAAAGACGGATTCATTCACCGCTCCTGGATGAAGAACCAGGGCTTTCCTCCGCATCTTTTCGACGGACGTCCCGTGATCGGGATTTGCAACACGTTCTCTGAATTGGTTCCCTGCAATGCGCACTTCCGGCAAATTGCCGAACGCGTGAAACGCGGCGTGTATGAAGCCGGTGGTTTTCCACTCGAATTTCCCGTGATGTCACTGGGAGAAACTAATCTTCGGCCCACAGCCATGCTTTTCCGCAATCTGGTGAGCATGGATGTGGAAGAATCCATCCGGGGCAATCCCATCGATGGCGTGGTCCTGTTATGCGGCTGCGATAAAACTACGCCCTCGCTGGTGATGGGCGCGGCCAGCTGCGATCTTCCGACTCTGGTGGTCTCGGGCGGCCCCATGCTCAATGGGAATTTCCGCGGCCAGGCGATCGGTTCTGGAACTGCCGTTTGGCAGATGAGTGAAGACGTCCGCGCGGGAAAAATGCAGCTCGCCGACTTCATGGAAGCCGAAACTTGCATGTCCCGTTCCGCCGGACATTGCATGACCATGGGCACCGCATCCACGATGGCCAGCATGGTGGAAGCGCTGGGTATGGGCCTGCCGCAGAACGCGGCCATCCCGGCCGTGGATTCTCGCCGCTACGTGCTGGCGCACCAGGCCGGCCGGCGCATTGTCGAGATGGTACAGGAGGATCTCAAGATCTCGCGCATCCTCACCAGAGAAGCTTTTGAAAACGCCATTCGCGTGAATGCGGCCATCGGAGGATCCACCAACGCCGTGATCCATCTGCTGGCTATCGCGGGCCGCGTGGGTGTTAAGCTCCATCTGGACGATTTCGACCGGCTGGGTCACGAACTGCCGCTGTTGGTGGACCTGATGCCCTCCGGGCCATACCTGATGGAAGATTTCTACTACGCCGGCGGCATCCCCGCCGTGGTGCGCGAGCTGGGCGACTTGATCCACGATGTACTCACCGTAAATGGAAAGACCATGCGCGCAAACACGGCCGATGCTCCGTGCTGGAACCGGAAAGTCATTCACTCGTTTGCCGAACCGATCAAGGAACACGCGGGCATCGCGGTGCTGCACGGCAATCTGGCTCCGAATGGCGCGGTGATAAAACCATGTGCGGCGACGGCGCGATTGTTGAAGCATCGCGGCCGCGCGGTGGTATTCGAAAGCATCGAGGACCTGAAAGCCAGGACCGATCTTCCGGATCTGGATATCGACGAAAATTCCGTGATGGTTCTGAAGGGTGCAGGACCCAGGGGTTATCCCGGAATGCCGGAGGTCGGCAATATGCCGCTGCCGCGCAAGCTGCTGGAGCGCGGGATTACCGACATTGTGCGGATCTCAGACGCGCGAATGAGCGGGACCGCCTATGGCACTGTAGTGCTGCACGTTTCTCCGGAATCCGCGATCGGTGGTCCGCTGGCGCTGGTGCGCGATGGCGATGTGATCGAGCTGGATGTTGAAGCGCGCCGGTTGGATCTTTGCGTACCGGAAGATGAATTGGCCGCGCGGCGCGCTGCTTGGACCGCGCCTCCAGCATTGGTTAGCGGAGGTTATCAGCGGCTGTATACCGATCACGTGACGCAATCGGATCAAGGTGCCGATTTAGATTTTTTGGTGGGCTGCCGAGGCGCGGGCGTACCGAGAGAAAGTCATTAAGCGGGGGCAACCGACCCAGGCACCGACTCCCTCACGGTCGCGGTTCGGTAACGGAACTGAACCGCCACCGTGAGGGAGTTTCCATTGGCCTGCTGGCACTCCAAAGGTCATGCAGCGCACTCTTGCGTGCTGCGCCGAGACTCGTCTCGGCGTCGGGCGGACATCGACACGAGTGTCGATGCGGCACGCAAGAGTGCGTGCGCCACAGGCCGTCTTCAACGGAGCCGGTGCCTTAGGCGGCTGTCCAACCGCCATCGATGACCATCGCCGTGCCAGTGACAAATTCCGCCTCGCGCGAACAAAGATATAGCACCGCGTG
>DASYNU010000183.1:0-32865 GCA_036008345.1 Bryobacteraceae bacterium | reverse complement strand
CACAGTTCTGGAATGATGTACAAAAGGGGAATTACGCGCTTAAGGCTTCTGAGCTCGTCCGTATGAATTCGGGAACTGACCACGCCTCTGGATACGCTTTGGTTAACGCGGTGGCTGTGCGCGGAACACCAGATGAGCTTGCCACGGCTCAAAGTCTCCTTGCGGACTTCGTCAAGCGGCCGCCCGAGTAAAATTGTTCTTATCCCGTTACCCTGACCTGGCGAATTTTGCTTTCTGACCGGCCCGTTTTATGGGCGTTTGACGAAGGCGTTTCCGCCCGGTCGCAGACGATCTTACGGTGCGCTGCGCTTGGCCGCGGGCGCCAGCGCTTTATTCGTCCATTCGACGGGTGAGGAGTTGCCTTCAGTCAAGATAATGATGCGGTTCGTCACCACTCCTCGAAAGGCCTGCTTCAGACCGGAAGGCCATCGGACATCGAGGTCCACTGACTTCGCCGTCCCTAAACCAAAATGTAGGCGAGGGTCGTTGGCGGAAAAGAAACTCGATTGGCTCAACACGGTCTGGAGCTGCCGCTGGTCGCCGTAACGGCAAAGGACTTCCGCCCCTATCGCGCTCCGGTTAGATCGTGTTCCGACTAGTTTCACCTTGAGCCATGTCCGGCTTTCGGTCTGGTCATTGCGCAGCAATGACGGCGGCTCATTCATGTTCACGATGAGAATATCCACATCGCCGTCATTATCGAAGTCGCCGAAAGCGCACCCGCGGCTCATGTGTGGCGCCGCGACGCCTGGCCCGGCGTCCTCAATCAGTTCTTCGAACCGGCCGCCGCCAAGATTGCGAAAAACGGCGCGCGGCGTCTTTGTGGGATAGTTCGGCAACTTTGCTTCTAATTCCGGATAGACGTTGCCCGTCACCAAAAACAGATCCGGCAAGCCGTCGTTATCCAAATCGACAATTCCCGCTCCCCATCCGATAAACCGCGTCTCCACGCCCAGTCCGGAAACCGCCGTGACGTCCTCGAAATTCCCTTTGCCGTCGTTGCGATACAGGATATTCGTGTCGTCGGCGAAATGCGTCTTGAAGATGTCCAGGCTCCCACTGAGGTGGGCATCGCCCACACCGACTCCCATCCCCGCCTGTTCCATGCCGTCCTCATTCAAGGCGACACCGCGCATCAGCCCCTCTTCGCGAAAGGTCCCGTCGTGGTTGTTCATGAACAGCATGCTGGAAGTTGAATCGCAGGCCACATAGATATCTGGCCAGCCATCACGGTCGAAATCCGCCGCCACAACCGTCATTCCGTATCCCCTGTCCGTCTTCTTAATTCCGGCGGCCGTGGACACTTCGTCGAACTGACCCTTACCGTTGTTCCGATACAGCGACAGCGTTCCCGGCGGTAGTCCGCGGGGTCCGCAGTTGACCGGTATTCCCTTCCAGTTACAGTTCGAACTTTCACCAGGCTTGGGCACGCTCTTAAAGTCGAAATGCAGGTAGCTGGCCAGGAACAGATCCAGATGGCCATCGAGGTCGTAGTCGGTGAATGAGCAGCCCGAGTACCAACGCGTCTTGTCCGGCACGAAGCCGCAATCCGCCGTCACGTCCGTGAACGTGCCATCGCCATTGTTCCGGTAGAGGATGAATCCACCCCAATAGGTGACCACCAGATCCTCGAAGCCATCGTTGTTGTAGTCTCCGGTACACACCGCCGAGGCCCATCCGGTCCAGCGGAGACCTGACTTTTCGGTCACGTCGGTGAAAGTGCCATCTCGATTGTTCTTGTACAGACGATTCGAAAGCCCGGCGGGCGCTTGTGTAATAAGTGTCCCGTTTAGAACGAACAAGTCCATCCAACCGTCATTGTCGTAGTCGATAAAGGCGCAGCCGCAGCCCACAGTTTCGAGGATGTAGTCTTTCTTCTGGGCGCCGCCATAGATCACTGGGAATGTGAGCCCGGCGTCGCTCGCAACATCTACAAAGCGCGCAGAAAAGGGGATGCCCGATGGTTTTCCCCTCGGCTGTGCCTTCACGTTACGGGTGGCCACGCCTTGGCCAAGCAGCGGCAAAACGCCGAGACAATGTACGCCAAGACAACTGAGTGCAAAATCTCGCCGCGTCTTCAAGTCTTTAGAATAGTACGGCCGGACAGCCGTTGCTCATACACTGCAAGCTATAATTGGTGTCGCGGCGCGGCGCCACATGCCGCCAACTGGAAACAACAATCATGTCCAGAACACCGTTCTTGATCTCATTTCTGTTCGCGTCTTTGTTAGGCGCGCAGACCTATCAGGCTAGCTGGGATTCGCTCGACAGCCGTCCCATTCCAGCGTGGTTCACCGATGCCAAGTTCGGCATTTTCATCCACTGGGGCGTCTACTCTGTGCCCGCCTATGCACCGGTGATCCCTGGCAAACTCGCCTATGCCGAGTGGTACTGGCACGCCATCACGGAAGGGCAGAAGCCGAATGCACAACCGGTTGACGCTGGAAGCTGGGAGATGCACAAGAAGCTTTATGGCCCCGATTACCCCTACGCCAACTTCGCTCCGCAGTTCCACGCTGAACTCTTCGACCCCGCACACTGGGCAGATGTTTTCGCGCGCTCCGGCGCCAAGTACGTCGCCTTGACCTCTAAGCACCATGAGGGCTTCGCGCTTTGGCCGAGCAAAGAGGCTTCCAAGACGTGGGGACGGCCGTGGAACTCGGTTGAGGAAGGCCCGCACCGCGATTTGGTCGGCGACCTCACAGATGCAGTTCGTGCCAAGGGGCTGAGGATGGGTCTCTATTATTCGCTCTATGAGTGGTACAACCCGCTCTATCTCAGCGACAAACCGCGCTACGTGGCCGAGCACATGATGCCGCAGTTCAAGGATGTCGTCACGCGCTACAAGCCTGCGATCATCTTCAGCGATGGCGAGTGGGAAATGACCTCCGACAAATGGCGCAGCCCGGAGTTGTTGGCCTGGCTCTACAACGAATCTCCGGTGAAGGACGAAGTTGTGGTTGACGATCGATGGGGAAGCGACACGCGCCACAAGCACGGTGGCTACTGGACCACCGAGTACACACCCGGAATGGCCGGAAGCACCCACGCCTGGGAAGAGAGCCGCGGCATGGGCTTCAGCTACGGCTACAATCGAGCCGAGAGAGTCGAGCACTACCACTCCGGCCGTGAACTGGTATTGATGCTGGCCGACATCGTCAGCCGCGGCGGCAATCTGCTGCTCGACATCGGCCCCAGGGCTGACGGCATGATTCCGCCGATCATGGAAGAACGCCTGCTCGAAATCGGCGACTGGTTGAAGGTCAACGGTGAGGCGATCTATGCCACGCATCCCTGGACGCGGGCCAAACAGTGGAGTGCGGGCGAACAGCCCAAGGTCAGCTACAATCAGGAGTTCGAAGCCAGCTACGATTTCGCGAAGCTGATCGCAGCGCCGCAGGACGGCAAAGCTTCGATCGACGCTTTTTTCACCGCGAAGGGCGATAGCTTCTACGCGATCCTGCCGCGCTGGCCAGGGCGTCAGTTTACTCTGAAGGAATATACAGGCACTAAACCGAAGTCTGTTACGCTACTCGGCTCCAGCACTCCACTGACATTCAAATTGAATCATGGTACGGTAATCGTCGGCCTACCCGAGTTGGCTGATGCATTGCTCGCCCAGCCGGCTTGGGTACTCAAGGTTAGCCAGTGAAATGGAGTGACGTGCTTCAAGGACCGACAAAGCGTGGGGCAGGCCGACGTTGAGCACTGCCACTCTCGCGACCAACGAACCCGCGTTCGCGAGCTGGTTTCCGGGTAGAGAATGTGGCTTTTCGGCATTAGATCGGTGTGCTGCGACGCTTCGCCAAGAAACGGCTAAAGTTGACCATGGCGGACCGAGTCGTTTGGGCGTGGTTGTCTAGAGCTTAGGCCGATTGGAAATCGGCGCCGATCATCGTCAAACCCGAGACTGTGATCGCTTCGCACCGCAAAGCTTCCGGTAGTTTTGGACTCGGAAGATCCGGCACGGAAGAACCGGAAGGCCCTCTGTCTCGCAAGAAGTTTCGGGACCTGGTCCGTACTATGAGCCGTGCCATTCCCCTCTGGAGTGCGCCGCGCACCCACGGGGAATTACTCAAGCTCGGTATTGACATTGGTGAGACGAACGTTGGCAAAATATATGGTTCGGCAGCGAAAGTCGCGTAGCCAAACCTGGCGGACATTTCTAGACAACCACGTCCAACGGCTTGTCTCGGTAGACTTCTTCACCGTGCCCCACCAGTCGCTTCCAGGACTGCCCAGCAACTTCGCAATGCTTTCCCTTGGGACTCGGCACCACGCTATCTGTTGCGAGATCGTGATCGAATCCTCGGCGACGACTTCACCCGACAGATCCACGACTCGGGCATAGAGCAAGGGCTTTGTGCACCGCGATCGCCGCGGCACAGGGCCTATGTCGAGCGCGTGATCGAACCATTCGGCGCGGATGCCTCCATCATGTAATCATCTTCGATGAGGCGGCGCTGTACCGGCACGTAAGAACGTTCACGGCATATTATCACGGATGCAGAACACATCTCTCGCTGGCCAAGGATTCGCCCGAGCCACGGGCGGTGCAGCCGCCAAAACTCGGACGAATCGTGGCTATCCAGCAAGTGGGCGGTCTCCATCAGCGTTACGAGCGCGACGCGCAGTCTGAAAACGGAGTGGACAATGTCTGTCCGCACGAAAGAGGTATGCGACAAAAAGCGTTTTCCTCGCTCTTGGTCACCAATCGCCAGTACTGGCCGCGCATTGGATCATGTATCTTTTCGCTGCTGGCGAACTTGATTGAACCTTGTGGTTCAGGTTCTCGCGTTCGAAGAAATTTCTCCTTGCACGGAGTTTCCGACAGGCGCAATTCAATTGGAAGCGGATTATTTCCGCGATGATGACTTTGCCGAATTTCGAGCACAGCGCGCCACTCGGGAACGCCTTCCGACACACTTCCCGGCACAGGATGCCGTAAGAGTCGTCAGCCCCACTCTTGCCGGTGTTGACTCAACGCGACTTATGTTGAACGTGATTGCGGGGAACACTTGCAAAGCACACAAGAGGTCGCCGCACATTTTCGGTACTGGCAGAAATACGTATGTTGCTGCAAATAAAAGAGCTGGTCGGGCCGCCGGGATTTGAACCCGGGACCTCTTGCACCCCAAGCAAGCGCGCTAGCCAGGCTGCGCCACGGCCCGAATGCATCCATTCTAGCGCACAACCGTCTCGCGCACTGCCGCGGCTGGACCTAACTTCAACTCGCCGGCGAGATCGAAAAGCTGGGCATCGCGACGCGTTGTTCGAAGCTGCCGCCTGAATGCGAACTGAATCGGGACGGTAATTGCGATCGTCCCTGCCACCATCGCCCAACACGCCCAGGTTGGGAGGTGCGCCACCGCCGTGGTGCGGAGCACCAGCAGCCAACTCAGCGTCAGCCCCAGTCCCACAGCGCCTGCTTGCAGCGCGGCTTTGCGTTCACGGCGCAAAGCGCAGATGGCTTCGATCAAAAGCACAAACGGGACGGCGACGATCAGATCCACTAAATAGTGTTCGCCAAACCCCAGCGTCGCCAAGAATGTGAGCGTTGCAAAACCGGTTGCGATGAATCGTGCGAGTGTCGTGAGCTCCCAAGCGCTCCACCATACCAGCAGCGCCCAGGTCATATGCATGGAGGGCATGGCGTTGCGCGCTCCGGCGCCATGGTACATCGCGAGTTGAAACTCCCCCGCACCTGGAAGATGCGCGGGGAAGCGCGATCCGAAAACGTAGACTGGTCCAAGGCCTGGGCAAATCTGATAAAAGATGAACCCGCACACGCCGCCGACGGCGAATGCCGTCATCAAATTGCTGCGTAGTCCGCGGTGCAATCCCCAGGCGTCATAGAGAGTGGGAAACAGCAGCAAGAGCGAATATACGATCGAGGCGGCCATTTGAAGCCATGGCAACGCATCGAACAACCTTGCGACGGAAGCTCCGGGAGTTAATCCCAAGGCAGAATCGAATGCGTAGAGATATAAGTCATAGGCAGGCGGCTGCGCTTTTGTGACTGCGTCCATCGATATTCCGGCTATCAGTGAAAAACCCGGAAGCACCAACGCCCGCCGCAGCGGTTCGATGTAATCGCGCGAACCAGTCCAAACCATGGCCAGCGACATTACGGTCAGGCTGCCGAGTCCCAGAAATGCGCCTATCCCGGTGGCCACCTGGACGGCGCTGCCGCCGAACGAGGTTCCGAGCAGTGCGTAGGCAATTCCATAACCGGCCCCGGCCGCGAGGGCCCAAAGCAGATGCTTCCCCTTTGGCCGGCTACCAACATGGAAGAAAAACGCGCCAGCGAATCCGCAAGCGATCATGGAGTTGCTGCCCAGATGCCAGATCCCCATTACCACCAGCAGCACCAAGCTGACGGCAAGGGAAGTGCAGAATTTGTACAGCAGGTCGTAGTGATGGCGCTTCATCGCGACTTTGGTCCTACTCGATAGTTCGTCGGGCTGAGGCGTGGACTTTAGCGCACTTTGGCACGAACCGCCGGTTCCATTGACTGCCGCGTCAAAGATCTATACCATCTCGACGAGGTGCCCCGTATGACAATGCGATCTCTGTCGATTTCCCGCCGGACGCTTGGCGCTATGGTTTTACTGGCCACTGGTACACATCTGCTAGCGCAAACGACCAAAGAACCGGCTTTTCGGGTCTGCCCCGGCACGTACGCTTTGTGTACGAAGGCCATCTGCGAACCCGATGGCAAGGGAGGATTCTCGTGCAAGTGCGATGTCATGCAGGGACTTTCGGCGGGGGCACGGGAAAATTTGTGCAAGTCCGTAACGAAGGTTCCACCAAAACCAAATTTGAAGATTTCGTCGCGCTATTATCCCGTCCAGAGCTATGTCGCCTGTCCCAGCCCGAAGGCAATCGCGACTGCGCGCTGGGCTTGGTGTTTGGACATGCCCTGCACCGTGGATAAAAAGGACCCATCGAAAGCGCATTGCAGTTGCACCTTGCCAAAAACGCGCGGCGCTTATGTCTTCGTCACCGACCACTATAGCCTGGCCGGTTGTGAGAGCGAAATCATCTCGTCGGCGACGGTGGAGGGTGTGGAGCAGATCACTGAGTTCCTCAGAACTTCGCCTTTGCAGCCGTTCCCCATTAAGGTGCTGGGGCCGGGGAAATAGATCTCGGCACAGATGTTATATTCTCAAGGCATGCCTGACGATTTCTCACGCCGCAATTTTATGAAGACTAGCACCGCGGCAGCGCTTGCCGCGCCCGGCATTCTTCGCGCTCAGAACGCCTCCGGCGCCGTACGCATCGGTTGGATCGGCGTCGGTTCCCGCGGCTACTACCTGATGGACCGCCTGTATACCGGAAGCCACGAACTGGCGCAGGTGACTGCCGTCTGCGATACGTACGGTCCGCATCTCTCGCGTGCCAAGGATCGCGTGCAGACCATGGGCGGCAATTCACCCAAGACCTACGAAGATTACCTCGATCTGCTGCAGGACCCCAACATCGATGCCGTGGTCATCTCCACACCCGAGCATCTGCACTATCCCATGTTCATCGCCGCGCTCAAGGCCGGCAAGAACATCTATGTCGAAAAGCCGCTGGCGCACACCATCGAAGAAGGCGAGGCGATGGTGCAGGCGGCTGAACAATCCGGCAAGGTAGTGCAAGTGGGGACGCAGAATCGCAGCAACTCGCTTTATCAGCAAGCCAAGGAAATGGTAGCGCAAGGGATGATCGGCGACATCCATTACGTGCGCGCTTTTTGGTATCGCAATTCGCTCGAAGACAATCCTGCCTGGCGCTACAAGGTGCCCGACGACGCCACGCCGCAAAATAGCGATTGGAGCAAGTTTCTAGGGCCAGCGCCCAAACGCGATTGGGATCCGCATCGCTATTTCCAGTGGCGGCTTTATTGGGATTATTCGGGCGGGATCGCTACCGACCTGCTGGTGCATCAGACCGATATCACCAATTTCGTGTGCGGCAAAGTTGTTCCGGCATCCTGCATGGCCTCGGGCGGCATCTATCGCTGGACCGGCGCTGGCGACGACCGTGACACGCCCGACACGTTCAGCGCCATTTACGAATACGGTGATAAGTTCCACATCAACTATAGTTCCTACTTCGGCAACGACCATTACGGCTATGGCGAGAACTTCATGGGGAATGAAGGGACCATCGAAGTGTTGAACCGCCAGATTCTAAATTTCTATCCTGAAAAGTTTGGCGGCAAACCGCCGGCCAACGTGGCCGCGCGCAAGGAACTGCACGTTGAGTTGCCCGGGAATGACAACAAAGCGGTGGAAGCGCACATCAAGAATTGGCTGGAGGCGATCCAGGGTAAGGCCAAGGTGATTGCTCCTACACGGGTGGGGCAGGAAGCGGCGATTTCAGGGCATTTGGCGACGCTGTCGTTCCGCAATAATAAGAAGATTTTGTGGGATGAGCAAGCGCGGAAGTATCATTTTGCATGATTGGCGGCGCATGGCGTTGCCCCACTTCATACTGGCTGTAATGAAACTTTCGGGGATACTGATTGCTGTCACGCTTCTGGCTGGCGCGGCTGAAATGAAGCTGAAGCTTGCGGACCTTCCTGCTGCGGTCCAAAAGACGGTCCAAGAACAGACCAAGAACGCCGAGCTCAAGGGACTTTCGAAAGAAGTAGAGAACGGCAAGACGTTTTACGAAATAGAGACCATTGCGAATGGAAAGTCCCGCGACTTGTTGGTGAACCCTTCGGGACGCATCGTAGAACTTGAAGAAGCTACTACCTTTGAGAGCGTTCCCGCGGCGGTTAAAGCAGCGCTCGCACAAAGGGGAAAGATTCTGAAGATCGAGACCGTAACCAGGGGTAGCGCTGTAACCTACGAAGCCGTGGTAAGCAAAAACGGCAAAAAGTCCGAGGTCGCCGTGGAGGCCGATGGATCCGTCAAGAAGTAGCTACTGGACGTGGATTGCCAATCGGGGCAAAAAGCGCGGGTTACCAACCCGCGCGCAGGATGGCATCCTGCCCCACAACGGAAAATGCTAGCAGCACGTTGCCTGGCAGGCCGCCCCACTGTCCGTATCCCGAGTTGAGGTAGAGCATTCCGCCGGTTATCACAGCTCCGGCCGCATCGAGCGAGCCACCGCGGGCTTTCTGGCCGTTCACCGTAGCATACTCGCGCACTGTGTCCAGGTCCCAAATCACTTCGCCTGTTGCGGTGGAATAAGCGCGCAAATGGCCGTCCAGCGAGCCGGAAAAAACAACGCCTGGAATCAGAGATACTGGCGCCGATTGTGCGGGGCTGCATGGCTTGCGCTCTCCGCAGGGAGCCGGTTTGGCGCTCCAGACTTTTTGGCCTGTGCCCAGGCGCAATGCGAACAATCCGCCGCCTGGTGTGGGATCGATGGTCAGCCGGTAGCCCTCGGAAGCTGTTTTGTCGAGGACAACTCCAGTGATCTTCAAATCGGATACCGCGAGGTACATGTTTTCCCGATCAGCGGCCGAACCCCACTGCGATCCGCCTAGCGCGCCTCCCTGCCCCACGCGAGTCTGCCAAAGGATTTCGCCCTTCCGGTCCGGATCGATAGCATGCGCCATCCCCGATTTTTGCCCGATCACCAGCGCCCGGCGTCCAGGCCCAAGCGAAACCAGAATCGGCGGCTGGCCGAAATCGAAGTCCGGGCCGTTGGAATCCGGACAGTTGGCCTTAAAAGGCGAACTGCAGCCGCTGTTGTTCGCGTCCTGGGGAGTTAATTGCTTGGACCACAGGATCTGGCCGGTCTTGCGGCTCAGAGCTAACACTGCGTCGCTGGTTTCAGTGGGAGGGTCGGAATAATTGTTGCCGGTAGCAACATAAATGACGTCGCGCTTTTCATCTAGAGTGGGCACGGACCAGACGGACGCGCCCGATGGTCCGCGCAACTGAGCTTTGCTCTTGCTGATCTTGGTCGGTTCGGGAGCCTGAGCGATGGTGTAGGTTTTCCAAATTCGTTTACCGGTTGCCGCATTGAGCGCCACCACGCTGCCGCGAAATGTGCAGCATTCATAGGAAGGCGAAAGCGGGAGCACTTCCTCGAATGACGCGATGGGAACATACAGTACATTTTTATACAGCAACGAGGCCGCGGTAACACGCGCGGCGAAATGATCGTCCAGGTGAACTTTCCAATGCAACTTTCCCGTGGACGCGTCCAGCGCATAGGCATTGGCTTTTTGATCGCCGAAATAGAGGGACCCTTTTTCGATGGAAGGCGCTGCCGTCACGCTCCCCTCCGCTTGGAAGGTCCAATAGATACACCCGTTGCCGGCGTCTAGAGAATACACGGTGCCAGATTCGCTGCCAAAGAAAATCCGGCCGCCGGCAACGCTCGGCTGGGCGCGAGCGGAACTGGTTTCACCCAATCCGAACGCCCATTTCAGTTTGAGCTTTGGAAGGTCGGCGGCGGTTATTCCTGCGTCGGCAGCGTTCTGGAAGCGGGTATTCTCGACATCGACGCCCCAGCGGGTCCATTGGGAAACTGGCTCCCTTAAGGTCGCGGTTCGGTGGCGCGGCGCGGATGCATCGCAGAACGCGCTTGGCGGAACAGGAGTTACGTTGGGCGCAGGGTAGGTGATGTAACCGGCCAATGCATGACGATCCGCACTGTTCAGTCCCTCGGCCTGCGCTTTCATGACGCCATTTTCAATGGAGGAGAGCACCTTCATCATGCCCATTGCTCGTAGAGAGCTGAAGCGAGGTACGCGGCCCGCCGGAGCATCGTGACATTGCGCACAGTGCGTCTTATAGAGAGCCGCGCCGTCCTGCGCACACGCTACGCCCAGCCCGAATAGAATCGAGAAAAATGTTCGCGTCATTTAGAAGCCTTTTCAGCCCACGCGCGCGAGCCGGCGGATGGAGAGCGCCGTAAAGAGCACCGTCACTCCGGCGAGGACCGCTACATGCATCCAAGGTGCGCCTTCGCTGGGATTGCCCAAAACGCGAAAGGCGAGCTGATCCAGATGGTGGGCCGGCCAGATCACCGCAACCGTTGCCATGGATTTGGGCAGCGGAAACATTATTCCGGAGAGATAGATCATCGCTAGATAAATGACGTTCGCAATCGCGGGCGCTGCTTTGCCCGAGGTTCGTGTGCCGATGAAGAGCCCGAGCGCGCAAAACGGGAGCGCTCCTAATATATTGACCAGCGTCAGGCTCACGCATTGCGCAGCACTCAGCGGCAAGTGGCCAAGTGTCAGAGCCGCAGCGATCATGGTGGACGTGATGATGACGCCAAACAGCATCGCCATGGCCAGCTTCGCGGTGAGATAAGCCGCGGGTGGCATGGGCAATGCGCGCTTGAGCGCGAGCAAACCGTGTTCACGTTCCATCGCCACCACTGCGCCGAAGCCGAACAAACCTGGCCCCATCACGCCAAACACATCGAAGGCCGCGAACGTGAAGATAGCGGACTTATGGTCCGCGCGGAGGGCGGCGCCAAAGAGCAGCACTGCGAACAGAAGATAAAGAGCCACGGGGAGGCACAGGAACGGTATCCCGAAAGCCGGCGTTCTCAGCATTCGCACGGTTTCGTATTTCGCTTCGGTCAAATATGCGTTCAAGACGCGGCCGAACGGCATCGCGCGATTTGTGGTTAGCCGGCTGTTCGGAATTTCTATCGCAGTGGCATTCATTGTGTTACCTCCTGAGTGAGTTCCGCGAACGCTTCTGAAAGTCCGGCGCGCCGCACTTCCAATCCTTCCAGCGCTTCGTCGGCGGCTAGCAATCGCCGGACGATGTCCTCGGCGTTGTTCGCGCTAATGTGCATTCTTAGCTGGCTGCAGCTTACGCTTTCGACGCCCGGCCAGCTCTCGACTTCTTTCACCGCGAGTGTGGTTGAGCAACTAATGTGCTTCTGAACCACGTGGCCGCGGATATCACTCACCGTGCCGGAGGCGATTACGCGTCCGCGCGCCAGCACCGCGACGCGATCCGCCAGCGCTTCCGCTTCTTCGAGATAATGCGTGGTCAGGACAATGGAAACACCCTGTTCCACCAGCCGGCGCAAAACGCCCCACATCATCTCGCGAGCCTGAATGTCGAGACCCACTGTGGGCTCGTCGAGGAACAGCAATTTCGGGCGTCCGCAGACCGCTACCGCAAACTGCGCCTGTCGTTTTTGCCCCGCTGAAAGCTTTCCATAGGGACGGTCGCGCAGTGGGGCCGTGTGGGTCATCTCCAGAACGGCGTCAACCGAAAGCGGATCCGGATAATAGCTGGCCGCGAGATCAATCTGCTCGCGGACGCGCAGTTCTTGTGCTAGCGCGACTTCTTGCATCATCACGCCCACCTGCCGGCGGGCCCCGACGCGGCGGGGCGATTCGCCAAACATCTGGACGGAACCTTGGTCCGGAGAGCGGAGACCCAGCATTATGGAGATGGCTGTGGATTTTCCGGCGCCGTTCGGACCGAGCACAGCGAATAGTTCGCCGCGGCGCACTTCGAGATCTAAGCCATCCAGGGCGACGGTTTTGCCGAACTTTTTGCTTACGCCGGATAACCCGGCCACACAGTCGTTATTCATAGTGGGCTCATCTCATGCCTCGGCGAAGGCCGGCTCCCTTTAGAAGCCGTGGAAAAATCGGCAAAGGCACCGTCTCCCTCACGGTCGCGGTTCGGTAACGTTCTCTAAAGGCTGCATTTTTTCGGCCGGGGCTCAGTATTGTTCATTCGTTTCGTAGCGCTACTGTTGGATCCGCACGCACCGCTCGGCGGGCTGGGATGTAGCACGCCGCCAGAGTCACGGACGCTAGCAGCACGGCCACGCCCGCTAACGTGAGCGGATCGTTGGTACTAACTCCCTGCACTAATCCACGAATGATCGGCGCCGCCGCAAGCGACAGCAACAGGCCAGCCGGAAGTCCGATGCCAACAATCAGCAGGCCCCGGCCTAGAACCAGTTTGCGGATATCGTTGGGCGACGCGCCTAGCGTTAAGCGAACGCCAATTTCATGCGTGCGTTGGGCGGCAGAATAAGATACGACGCCATAGAGCCCCAACAACGCGAGCGACAGCGCCAGCAGGCCCATCGCTGTTGCGAATCCCGATTCGATGCGTAATCCCAGGAATCCGTATGCGGAGCTGTCGATTTGTTGCAGCAGCGTCTCGACGCCAGCCACAGGCAAACCGGGAGCCAGATTGCTGATCTCCTTGAGCACCTCTGCGATCGCGGTTTCTGTCGCGCCGTTGTAACGAACGCGCAACGTCTGAATGGGCGCGTAATTCTGTTCGAACGGAACATAGATGTAAGGCTGCTTCGGCTCGGTAACGGCGAGGTATCGCGCGTCCCGCAGCACCCCCACCACTTGAATCGGGTGCATGGGATCGACCGTAAGCTGGATCTTTTTTCCGATGGGGTCGTGCCCTGGCCAGAAACGTTCCGCGAACGTCTGGCTGACGATGGCAACGCGCGGCGCGCTCTGATCGTCGGACGCACGGAACGGCCGGCCGCGAACCACCGGAATTCGCAGCGTATCAAAAAATTCGGGGGAAGCCACGTCATAGAAAATCGTGGGTGCAGGCTGGCCCTTAGGCGGTGCATAGCCTTCGGGTTGCACCTGCATAGGAAGCGGAATGGCGCTAATCGGTCCGCTGATCGCGAGGCTGGCCGATTCCACCTCCGGAAGCGCGCGCACGCGTTGCAGCAGCTCCTTATAGAATTGCTTTCCCTGCGCTTCGTTATAACCGACGTTGTGCGGGTCCATGCTGAAGTTCAGGACATGGCGCGCGTCGAAACCCATGTCCAGCCGGTGTCCATTTTGCAAACTGCGGTTCAGCAAAGACGCGATGATGAGCAACAGGAAAGAAGCCGCGACCTGCGCTATTACTAAAATGCTGCGGGTGCGTTGCGGGCTAGCAGAACTGCGCTGCCCGCCATCACGTGCCACCGCTGCCAGGTCCGCGCGGGAACCCCGGAGAGCGGGCACGATTCCGAGCATCAGCCCCGCGAAAACCGCGGCGCCAAGAGCGTACGCCAATACCCGCCCGTCAAAAGTGAAATCCAAATAAATTGGAATTCCTTGCATTTTCAGGCTGCTGAGCGCGCTACAGGTCCAGGCGCTCACCAACAGTCCCGCGAGCGCTCCGAAACACGTAAGGATAAAACTTTCGGTGAGTAATTGCCGGATCAAGCGGCCACGGGAACCTCCCAACGCCGCTCGCATAGCGATCTCTTTTTGCCGCGCGCCCGCCCGCACCATCAGAAGATTCGCCAGATTGATGCACGCCAGCACCAACACCAGCGCGGCCATCGCCAGGAACACCGCTCCCAGTGCCACCAGCTCGTTGCCACTCTGAATTCTGCCCAACAATTGCTTCTGAACCACCACCGTCACTCCCGCCGAGTCTTTGGGATAAGCAGCGGAAAGGCGCTCAGACACGATCTTGAGCCTGGCTTGCGCCTGATTCAACGAAACTCCTGGCGCGAGCCGGCCTAGGAGATAAATGTTCCGGATGCTTCGGTTTTCCAGGAAGCCTTTAAACCCGGCCGAAATTGAATTCATGCCCAGCGGTAGATAACCCTGCACGTCGATCAGCGCCTGCGCGCCATGGAATTGCTTGGGAGCCACGCCCACCACGGTCACCGCATGCCCATTGAGGAAGACGTGTTTGCCGATCACGTTCGGATCGCCTGCGAGGTGCGCTTTCCAAAAGGAGTACCCCAGGACAATCACCGGGTCGCCGCCCTCCACTTTGCCTTCCGACGGCAGGATCACGCGGCCGAGCGTGGGTTTGACACCGAGCAGCGTAAAGTAGTTGCCGGTGACGTAATGCGTTATCACGCGGTCCGCCCGGCCGTCGACACTCAGACCATCCATGCCGTCGCAATACGCCAAAACGCCGGAAAGGGCGCCGGCGGTTTGATCGCGGATATCGCGGTACTCCGGATAGGAGAACGCGGGCATCGGAAAACTGCCCTTTTGCTGGGAGGAGAATGTCACCAACTGGCCCGGGTCCTTCACCGGCAGCGGCCGCAATATCAGCAAGTTCACCAGGCTGAAGAGAGTGGTATTCACTCCGATTCCGAGCGCCAGCGATAAAATTGCAACGGCCGTGAAAGCGGGTGCTCTTCGAAATCCGCGCAATGCGTAGCGAATGTCTTGGAGCAGTGCTCCCACCCACGCAACCGCTCGGGCTTCGCGGTAAATTTCAGCAGTTTGTGCGACGCCTCCGAACTCGATTAGAGCCTTGCGCCGGGCTTCCGCCGCCGTCATACCACGCCGCAGATTCGCCTCAGTCTCCATCTCGATATGGGAACGCAGCTCGTCTTCTAAGTCGCGGTCCAACTGAGGCGCGGCGAATAGCGCGCGGATCCGAGAGGCAAGAACACGCAGGAAGGTCATGGGGTCATTCCGTGGCGTTCAGCATGCGCGCCATGACGCCGGCGAAGCGTTCCCACTCCAGCGTCTCAGCTTCCAACTGCTTTTTGCCTGCGTCAGTCAGCGAATAATATTTCGCGCGGCGATTGTTCTCTGTGATTCTCCATTCGGAGCTGATCCAACCTTTTTGCTCGACACGCAGCAAGGCCGGATACAGCGTGCCCTGGTTCAATTGCAGGAGATCCCCGGACACCTGGCGAATACGCTGCGCGATCCCCCAGCCGTGCATGGCGCCCAGGGTGTCGAGGGTTTTGAGGATCATCAGGTCGAGGGTGCCTTGCAGAACATCAGACTTCAGAACATCGGACTTCGCCATAACCACTCCTCTTGGATATCTACAGAAGCAGTGTAAGGCAATTCCTGTTGGATGTCAACAGTAACAGATCAGGCAGTCGGGTTGAGTGTGGTAACTAATTGAGGAATATAAGAAAAGTAGAGGCGCGGCTCGGCCGGCAAGGGGGGCGCGAATGCCGCGCAGTGCGAGCGACTACGCGGCTCGAGCTCGCTTAAATGAGATCGCCGATTTCTTTGGCGACGTTGCGGGCTTCCAGATGGATCAAACCGGCGTTCGAACCCATGGGGCCCATAACAGCCAGAACCGCTTTGGTCCCGGCTGAGTAAACAAACAGGACGCCTTCGTCTCCCCGGATGCTCACTTCTGACAACCCACCGGTTGCCATGCTTTCGCTGATCCGGCGCCCCAGGCTGGATGCGGCGGCTGCCATGGCAGCCACGCGATTCGGATCGGTACCATTCGAAAGCGAATGCGCCACCGGCAGCCCCTCGTTGGAGGCGAGTAACACACCGCGCAGCTCCGGAATTGAATTGCGAAGCGTCTCGAGCTGATTCTTCAAAGCTTCTTGTTTTACCATAACCCTCTCTCCTTAACGGCTACGCACCTTCAGCCGATGCGAGGCAGAAAGACGTCCAGTCAAACGCTCCGGCTCGACCAGGCTCTCGCTCAAAAAACGGGCACGGGATCAATCCAACCCAGCAATCTCAGCATGCCCTGTTAGGTAGATCGTCCGTTAAGGCGGCAACTTTAGATATTGTTTGCGGCAAACACACTATTTTCCAGAAAATTCTGCGGGTCTACTGACCAGGCATCCCACTTCTGGCGGAGCGACTTGCGCCCGCAAGGGTAGCCGAAAGGCAGGAGCAAAATGCTGCGGATTCACCCTTGGTTGTAGTGTTGTCGCCTTAGAACGAGTGGATAAGAGCTTTACCGTATAAGAACACCACTCTTTGGCCTTAACGATTTCCTAGCAAAGAGCCGATTATACGCATATGCGTTGCCTGTACTGCGGAAAGCAACTGGCGCTGCTCAAAAGACTCACGGGCGGCGGCGAGTTCTGTTCCGACGCTCACAAGCAGAGTTATCAGGAGGAGTACAACCGCCTCGCGCTCAGCCGCTTGCTGCAGGCGCAATCCAAGCCCGGCGAAATCAAAACATCCGCTCCCAAGGCGCCCGTACCCAGCGAAGGCTTAGGGCAACCTCTGCCTCCAGGTGCAGCACGGCGCCGCGCATTGCCCGCCAGTGCTCCCACGCCTGAGCCGGCGGCCCGTGCGCCGCAACGCTCTGAGCGGGTGTTCTACGCTCCGGCGGCAACCGCCGAGCCAGTACCAGAAGCGGTGGAAGAAACGGCGCCAGTAGCCCTGCAACCGGCAATCGAGGAAATGGTAGAGGAAACAGTCGAGGAAACGTTCGAGGAAACGCCCCGTGACGGGGTCGCCGAGGAAGCGCCTCCTGAGGTGACTGTTTTCTCGATGGAAATCCCGGCATACTCAGCGCTGGACGACGGAATACCTTACGTAGAACCTTGGCTGGATATAGTGGCGGCACCAACCACTCCCGCATGGCAGGCAGCGGCAGCGTATCCAGCTGCGAACTTGCCGCTAGCGACCTTACAGGCAGTAGCCGGCCCGCCTCCGGACGAGAGCGAAGTCCGGGCTCTGGCAGTAGAAGCCGCTCCGCTGGAATTCGCGCACGCGGGCGTAAGCCTGACGGCTCTTTCTGAACGCTCCTTCGCCACGGTCGCGACAGCGCGCATTTTAGCCGAAGCGGAGAATGAGCAATTATTCTCCTCACTGCCTGCCGGGGAGCTGGTGCCACTCGCAATCTGCTGCAGCGTGGGCGGAACGCCGCTGGCCGGCATGAATCTGACAGCTGAGCCGGCTGAATTCGCGAACCGGAAGGCGGAGCTGTACGTGCCATTTGAAGCCGCTGTCACGCCGGCACGTACGTTCCCCGCCGCCTCGCCCATCCAACTGGATATTCGCGTCACTGCATCTGGCGCCGGCCATCAGACCAGTTCGAACGGGGCTCTGCGCTTTCCCGTCCGCATCATATTTCAGGATTCGCCGTTGTTGAATTTGTACCCGTCCGGAATCGATTTCCCAGCCGAGGATTCCGAAGTAGTCCTGACGGCGCCCTGGGCCGACCGGATGCTTACGCACTCGAACGGGTTCAACGCCGTGGAGGAAAACGCGTTTGACGAGACAGAGCCACCCGGCTCCCCTCGCGAGGTACTGGAAGCACTGTCTAAGCTCCATCAGGACATGGCCGCTCAGCAGGAAGAGATTGTCGAGCCGCAAGTTGAGCCAGTTGCCGCGGACCTGGAGTTAGTTTCCGAACCGGTGGAGCAAAACAGTATCGCCGCTCGGCCGGCCGAACCGGTGGCCACCACCATTGACGTATCCGCCGAGCCTGTGGATGAGCATCCCATTCCGAGATCGGCTCACGATCTGTTTGAGATTCCGCTGAAGACCTTCGCGCCGCTGAAACCGGCCTTAGCCGTGGAATCCAAAGCGCTGGTGCACCTAGCGCCCGAGATGCCGCGTCTCAAGGCGTTGCCGCTTCGTCCGAAAGTGGCCAAAGCTCCGCCGGGATTCTCTCCGCAACCTGGCGCGGCCCAAGCCAAGGGTGCCACCGCTGAACCCAAATCGAAAGCGCCTACGCCGGCGCCTGCATCCGCGCCCGCTTCTCCGCCGCGGCCGGAGGTCCGGACCTCGCCGATTCCCGCGCCCGCAGCCAAGCAGCCCGTGCCTCCAGTGAAGCCGCCTCCTACGGTGCAGCCTGTCAAGCCTGGCCAACCATCCAAGCCGGCGCAACCGGTGAAACCGGTAACACCCGCTAAACCTTCGCAAGCCGGTAAGCCAGCCCAGCCGGCGTTAAGAACGGGCAAGGCGCCTGCCGTGAGCGCTCCGGCCGCGCCCAAGCAGTCCCCGACACCGACGCCCGCGGCCGCACCACCCGCTCAGCCTGTGGCGCACGATACCAAAGCTGCCGCTCAGGCGCCCGCGGCTCCGAGCGTCCCGGAACAGTCCGCCAAGCCTGCTGAAGAAACCATGCCCAGTTTTGCATCCATCCAACCGGGCAAGAACGGCTCCTTTCTAGGATCCCTCAAGGGCAAGCTCATCCTCGCGATATTGCTGGTTGTGACCGCGAGTGGTGTGTTTTACAACATGGGCAACAGAACGCACGCGCCGGCGACAACCCCGGCTGCCACCACCACTACCGATGACGCCGCGGGTCCCAGCATCATGATGGGCGAAGGCGGTTGGGTGCAAAGTTGGGGCGGCGATACCAACGGCTCGCATGCCGGCCGGCAGATTACCATCTATCGCCCGTCGCTCAAACTTTCCGACTACCGGATTGAATTCCAGGGCGAAATCGATAGCAAGAGCATCGGCTGGGTGTTTCGCGCGCTGGACCCATACAACTACTACGCCATGAAACTGGCCATCGTAACACCCGGCTTGTCCCCCAAGATGACTCTCATTAAATACGTGATCGTGCAGGGACACGAGACAGAAATAGGACGGGTTCCTCTGGATATAGCGGCCAGGAACGACACGCTGTTCACGGTGCGGATGGACGTGCGCGGCTCGAAATTCAGCACGTTCGTACAGGGGCAACCGGTAGATGTTTGGACGGATGAACAAATCAAGTCGGGAGGCGTCGGATTCCTGAATGAACGCGCCGAGCGCGCGCGCGTTAAGTCGGCCGCGATCTCGTACCTGACTGGAGGGAAGAATTGAAAAGACTGCAGGCAGAGAAAACTTCCATGGAACAATCCAACGACCAATGGTTATGGTTCGTCGACGACGAACTGGTGGAGGCGCTGGCGCGCCACGACGTATTAGACCCGCAAAGCAAGAAGCGCGCGGTTCAATCCGTTGCGTTGGTCAAGGCGTTGTCGCTCAACATGGAGGGCAAGACGGAGCAGGCTTTGCGCGAGATCCGTTCGGCCATCGAGAATGGCGAAGCGTTGCCTGAGCTGGACTGGACCCAAGCGCACCTGGAATTTCAGTTAGGCCAATACGAGGCGGCCCTCGAGGATTATGGCAAGGTGCTGGCCGCCTATCCGAATCATAGGGCCGGCATCTACAACTCGGCGCTGTGCCTGGAAAAGTTGCACCGCTATGAGCCGGCCGCTGAAGCCTTTCGAAAAGCGGCTGAGATTTCTCCCAGCCTGGCCGAAGCCACGCTCGGACTCGGGATTTGCCAGCTTCACTTACAACATCCGGAGGAGGCGCTGGCCGCGTTCGAAGAATGCCTGAAGCTGAAGCCGGCCTACGAAAACGCGCTGTACGGAAAGGCGGTTGCGTTGCAGTTGCTGGGACGCTTGGAGGAAGCCTGGGAGCTCTACACGAAACTGCTGCCGTCCAACGGCGGCAACGCGGAACTGCTTACCAACATGATTGGACTGGCGCTGGGGAAATCCGAGGATGCCAAAGTTCGCGAGTACTCCGAGAAGTTGCTAAAGGTACGCCCGGGCGCCAAGGCGGCGCTCGAGGGGCTGACGGCCGCGGCCATCGCGCGCGGCGACTTCAAAACCGCGGCGACACATGCCGCGCAACTGGCGAAAGCCGCTCCGAAATCGTACGAAGCCTGGTTCAACCTGGGGGTGGCCTATCAAAAGACCAACCGCATGGAACAAGCGGGGCAAGCATATTCGGAAGCCATCAAGCTGCAGCCCGAAAGCGAAGTGGCCTACGCCAACCTCGGCACTACGTTGCAAGAGCGCGGCGACCTGCCCGCTGCGCGTAAAGCCTATGAGCGGGCCCTGCAGATTGCTCCGTCGCACACGGGTGCGCTATGGAATCTCAGCCATCTCTACGAAAAGCTGGGCTACACGGAAGACGCCGAGAAGTGCATGGAAAAAGTGGTGGAGAATGAGCCCGAACGCGTGGATGCCTGGTTCCGGTTGGGCTACTTCCGCCTGCTGCGCGGCGATCACGCTGGGAGCGTCGAACCTTTTCGCAACTGCGTCAGCCAGCGTTCGGATTGGCTGGAGGCGCTGGTGAACCTGGGCCAGGCGCAGTGGCGCTCCCTCGATCTGGAAGCCGCCAAGGCTTCGCTCACGCAAGCGGTGACATGCCATCCGAAATCCACCGACGCTCTCCGCGCCCTGGCAGCCTTGAGCGTGGAGATGGGCGATTACATCCAGGCCCTGGATGCCGAATCGAAATTGCAGGAACTGGGAGAGCCTCTTCCTGAGCTGGCGTTCAACATCGGAGTGCTGCTCGAAAAATCGAACCTATACGAAGATGCCGCGCGTACTTACCGCCGCGCCGCCGACGAGAAACCGGGTTTCGCCGAAGCCTTGCTCAATCTGGGGCATGCCTTGAAAGCGCTAGGCCAGGAAGAGGAAGCGCGCTCGTGCTGGCAGCAAGCCGTGGAAGCGAAGCCGGAGCTGGCGGAAAAGTACTTCTGAAGAAGGCACCGACTCCCTTACGGTCGCGGTTCGGTAACGCTCTTCTCTAGCCGAGCCGCTAGCGTATGCCGCTTGTCATTTCATCTGCAGCCACTTGACACTAGTGGGATTCGAATGCTCGCACTGCATGGTATCCGTTACGCCCGATGCAATCAAACCGCACGCGTTCGATTGCGCGCTGCGCAGGGCATGTTCTTCCGTGTCTGCTCGCGCCGTCCGGCACGACGTTCTTCCCTGGAAGGCCACGCACACTTCCACGCGGTACTTGACGTTGCTGGTACTGGAATAGAACATGAAGACCAGTCCGAGCACAGCCACCAGGCCAATTACCGCAAGCCCGATTTTCTTATTCATGCGCCATGACCTTCGGCGAAAAAATTCCCCATGCGGCGGAATTTAGCATAGCGATCGTCAATCAGTTCTTCGGATGAGCGCGACGTCAAATCCGCCAGCGCGCTGCGAATCGCGTCCCGGACAAACTCGGCGGCTTTGTCGGCGTCGGTGTGAGCGCCTTCGGCCGGCTCGGAAATAATGCCGTCGATCAGCCCCAGCGCCATCAAGTCGCCCGAAGCCAGTTTCAAAGCCTCGGCAGCTTCGGGAGCCTTGCCTGAATCGCGATAGATGATGGCCGCGCAGCTTTCGGGCGAAATCACGCTGTAGTAAGCATTCTCCAGCATGTACACGCGGTTGGCAATTCCCAAGCCTAACGCGCCGCCGCTGCCTCCTTCGCCAATCACGATGGTGATCACCGGCACGCCAAGCCGCGACATCTCGCGCAGATTCACGGCAATCGCCTCGGCCTGGCCGCGCTCCTCGGCGTCAATCCCTGGATAAGCCCCGGGCGTATCCAGAAATGTAATGATGGGCCGCTGAAATTTGTCCGCCATGCGCATCAGGCGCAGCGCCTTGCGGTACCCCTCCGGTTTCGGCATTCCGAAATTGCGGTGCAGTTTCTGCTTAGTGTCGCGGCCCTTCTGCTGGCCAATCACCATCATGGGACGCCCGTCGAAAAACGCCATGCCGCCCACGATGGCAGCGTCGTCGGCGAAGGTGCGGTCCCCGTGAAGCTCCGAGAAGCCGGTGAAGATGCGGGTAATATAGTCGAGCGTGTGCGGCCGCTTGGGATGGCGCGCCAATTGTACCCGTGCCCAGGTAGCATTCACCGTCGACGTTTCGGCGCTCTTCTCGTGCGGCTCTGAGGCTGGGTTTTCTTCCATTCCGAATTGCGCGGGACTAGCTTGCCAGGACCTCCACCGATTCCGGTCCGCAGATCCGTTCCACTTCGGCCCAGAATTCTTTGTCCGGGCGTACTTTGCGCGTCACATCCAGAATAACGGAAAAATCGCGGGGTTTCTCAAGCCGCAGCCGCACCTCGGTGTTGCCGCACTTTTTCTCGAACAGTTGATTCAATTCCTGGGCCTTATCCACCACCCCGTTGACACCCACGGCCACACGGATAGAAATCAAGGACGGCAGATTCACCCGCGCCAATTCCAACGGGATTATATCCTGCACCGAGATCTTGGGGGGCGCGTTCTCCTCCGGCAGCACCAGCCCCCGCACCAGCACGGCCTTGTCTTCCACCAGGGCGGTCAGCAGCCGATCGTACTGCGTGCTGAAAACCATCGCCTCCACGCTGCCGGTGCGATCTTCCAGGTGCATGGCCGCCCAGAGCTTGCCGTCCTTGTTGCGTTTGCGCTGGATGCCCGTAAGAATGCCGCAAATCCCCACGTCGGCGCCACGCTCCAGGCCCTCCAGAGTTTCGGTGTAGTGCGTGGAAAGCTCGGCCACTTTGGCGGAATATTCATCCAAGGGATGCCCGGTGACATAAACGCCCAGCACTTCCTTTTCACTGGATAAATTTTGCTGCGGCGTCCAATCCGGCAGCGGCGGCAACTGATGCTCCTGATGAGCTGGCTCATCGGCCACCATCCCGAACAATCCCGTCTGCCCGCTTTCGCGATCCTTCCACGCGCGCTGACCGCTTTCCATCGCGCCCTCAATCATGGCAGTCAACTGGGCGCGATTGCCGCCCAGGCTGCTCATGGCGCCGCACTTGATCAGATTTTCCAAAATCCGCCGGTTCACCGCGCCCAAGTCCACGCGTTCGCAGAAATCGAACATGGATTGAAAAGTCCCACTCTGGGTGCGCGCCTCAATAATGGAATCGGCAGCGTTCGCGCCCACCGCCCGGACCGCACACAAACCCATCCGGATTCCCTTTCCGTCCGGCGTGAAATCGCGGCTGCTGGAATTGACGTCCGGCGGAAGCACGGGAATCCCCATTTCGCGGCACTCGTTGATATACTTCACAACTTTGTCGGTATTGCCCATTTCCGACGTCAGCAGCGCGGAGAGAAATTCCAGCGGATAATGCGCTTTCAGATAGGCGGTGACATACGCCAGAAATCCATAAGCCGCCGAGTGTGCCTTGGGAAAGCCGTAGCCGGCGAACTTCTCCATCAGGTCGAAAATCTTTTCGATCTTCTTTTGGTTGAAACCTTTCTTCTTGGCCCCTTCGAGGAAGCGCGCCCGCTGCGCCGCCATTTCCTCCGCTTTTTTCTTTCCCATGGCCCGCCGCAGGATGTCGGCATCGCCGAGCGAGTATCCCGCCAGGCGGTTCGAGATCTTCATCACCTGTTCCTGATACACGATGACGCCGTAGGTCTCCTCCAGAATCTCTTTCAGTTCCGGAAAATCGTAGGAAACCTGCTTGCGGCCGTGCTTGCCGTCGATGAAATCGTCGATCATCCCGCCCTGGATGGGGCCGGGGCGGTACAACGCGTTCAGCGCGCACAAATCGTTCATGCGCGCCGGCTGGTACTTGCGCAGAATGTCGCGCATCCCGCGCGATTCGAACTGAAAGATGCCGCTGGTATAAGCTTTACAGAACATCTGGTACGTCGCGGCATCATCCAAAGGCAGTTCATCCACCTTCAGCTTCACTCCGTGATTGCGCTCAATCATCTCGAGCGCATCCTGGATGATGTCGAGCGTAGTGAGGCCGAGAAAATCCATCTTGAGCAGCGAAAGTTTCTCGAGCCCCACCATGTCGTACTGCGTGACAATTTCGTCTTTGTTGGTCTTGTAGAGTGGAACCAGCTCCTTCAGCGGCACCGGCGAAATCACCACGCCGGCCGCATGCATGGAGGCGTTCCGCGCCATGCCCTCCAGCTTGTTGGCCACTTCCAGCACTTCCTTCAGACGCGGATCTTTGCGTGCCGCATCTTCGATGGCAGGTTCCTGCGCCATGGCTTCTTTGAGCTTGATGTTGAGCTGGGTGGGAATGAGCTTGGTGATGCGATCGACGTCGGCGAAGCTGATATCCAGCACCCGGCCCACGTCCTTGATAGCCGTTCGCGCGCCCAATGTCCCGAAAGTAATGATCTGCGCTACTTGTTCGCGGCCATATTTTTCAGTGACGTACTGGATAACTTCGCCACGGCGGCGCGTGTGGAAATCGATATCGATATCCGGCATGCTGATGCGCTCCGGATTCAAAAACCGCTCGAAGATCAATCCGTATTCCAGCGGATCGAGATCGGTGATGTCCATGGAGTAACTCACCAGGCTGCCGGCGGCTGAGCCGCGCCCCGGCCCGACCGAAATCCCGCGCGATTTGGCGAAGCGGATGAAATCCCACACGATCAGGAAATATCCCGCGAACTTCATTTGCTGGATAAGCCGGATTTCCCTATCCAGGCGTTCGGCGTATTCCGCCAGATCGTGCTTCAACGCACCCGACTTCTGGAGCGCTTCCAAACGCACCCGGCGTTTCTCGAAACCCTGCCGCGCTACATATTCGAAATAGGTGTCGGTAGTGTGATCGGGCGGAACGTCGAATTTCGGAAACGGCTCCTTCACTTTTTCGAGACTCACCTGGCAGCGTTCGGCGATCAGCCCGGTACGATCCAGCGCTTCTTCGAAATCGCTGAACATGACCAGCATCTCGTCGCGTGTTTTTAGATAAAACTCGGGCTGCGAGAACCGCATGCGCTGCGGATCGCTCATGGTCTTGCCGGTTTGGATGCACAGCAGAATCTCATGCGCCCGCGCGTCTTCCTTGCGCATGTAATGCGAGTCATTGGTGGCGACGAGGGGAATGCGCGTCTCCTGCGACAGCCGGGCGAGCTGCGGGACCACGATCTTGTCTTGATCCAGGCCATGATCCTGAATCTCTAGGAAAAAATTATCCTTGCCGAAAAGATCCACGTAGCTGTATGCCAGGCGCTTGGCTTCGTCGTACCGGTTCGATACCAGCGTTTCGTTGATGTCGCCGCGCAAGCACGCCGACATGGCGATCAGACCCTTGGAATGCTGGGCTAACAAATCTTTATCGATGCGCGGCTTGTAATAGAAACCTTCCAGGAAACTGGTGGAGACCAGCCGCAGCAGATTGCGATAACCCTCCTGGTTCTCGCAGAGCAGCACCAGGTGGTTATAACGGTCCGTATCGCTGCGCGAGGTGTGCCCCTGCTGCGAGACGTAGACTTCGCATCCGATCACCGGATGCACGCCCTTTTCCTTGGCCTTGTTGTAGAACTCCACCGCGCCGAAAAGATTCCCGTGGTCGGTCATGGCCACGGCGGGCATTTTCTGATGGACCACCACGTCCATCAACTGCCCAATTTCACAGGCTCCATCCAGCAGCGAATAATCAGTATGGCAATGCAGGTGTACGAATGACATCTCGAAACCGGCGGGGGAGGACCAATCCGATTGTACCAGGGTCTGAAAAAAACTGGCTCCGTTGAAGACGCCGGATCGCTCGGTTGGCGGGCGAAAGCGCCTGCCCCACTGGGAGCCGACGTGGGGCAGGCGCTTTCGCCTGCCAACTCCAACTTTCCGCGCCGCGTCTTCACCACCTTTTGGTGGGCCAGCAACCCATGGAAATTCCTCACGGTCGCGGCTCACTAGCGCCATCTCTCCGAGCCGCGAGCGATCGGTTGTTGCTTTCTTTCCCGTCTAGTTACCCGGACATGGAACCGGAATCACATTCTCGACGGCGCGGCCACCCGAAGCGAAACGAGTCTTCACCGCCAGGCACTTGGACGCGAAGGACACCGGGTTGCCCGGCGGGTTGCCCGGCGGGTTACCCGGCTGGTTACTCTGAATGTCCCAGGAAACTTGAATTTCTTGATCGAGCTGAATCGTGTCGCAGGGTTCGAAAGCAAGCACTTCCAATACCTTCAGTCTCCCATCGTGTTCCAGTTTGCACTTAATAACAGCCATTGGTGTTTCTCCTTTTTACTGTTGAATATGGTTGGAGCTTAACAACTGTAGAAAGCGAGGATCGCGCCGTAGATCCGCCAATTCAGGATACCGGTTCAACTGGCCGAGCACGGTGGGCAACCTTGTCAGAAGGGCCAGGGTTTGTTCCCGGCGGCCCAGCGCCTCATAAGTCAACACCGCCATAAGGCTGACATCGGAATCGTCCCCCGACACTTGCAATGTCTGGGCGATCTCGAAATCCGCCCGCCCGGAGTCGCCGAGCCTTGCGGCGAGGTAGGCCAGCCGGGCACGCTCCCCTTCATCTCGCGGATCCTTGATCAAGTCTTTTTCAGCTACGGCCAGCCCACTTCGAAACGCAGCTTTTGCATCGCTGTCGCGGCTTTCGCGGCCGTAGGAAAGGCCCAGATCCAACCAGAGGTTGGCTGACCCCGGCCCCAGAGCGAGCGCCTGCAAGAAACACGAGATCGCCTCACCGGGCTTGCCCAAGTCCATCAGGATGGCGCCCAAAGTCTCCTCATTGTCAGAAGAATCCTCCAGATGAACCGCGGTGCGAAGCTCCTTCTCTGCTTCCGGCAATCGCCCCAAGTACCCCAGAGCCGCGCCCAGAGCGGAGTGGGATTGTGCCAGATCAGGCGCAAGATCGGCCATTTTCTGGAACTCCGGAACTGCGTCGCGATAGTCGCCGCGCAGAATGTATAGAGTGCCGAGCTGTTGATGATTCTTATAATAATCCGGTTGCAGTTGAACAGCCTTCTGAATCGCGGCCAAAGCCTCATTCGGCTGATTGTTTCTGTTATAGATGCCGCTGAGTCGACGGTACGCGTCGCCATTGTTAGGTTGAAGCTCAATGGCTCGCTGGTAATCCGCCTCGGCCAGTTCTAAAAAGCTGGAATCAGCCTTTAGCAGGCCTGAGGCCAGGTGCACCTCTGGAAGGTCCGGGTTGCGAAGTTCGGCTTGGCGCACCGATTCTTGCGCCCGCTCTCTCCAGACGGTTTCGCGTGTGGACAAGTATTTAGACCACTGCGCCTCGGCCAGCCCGGCGAAGGTAAGGGGCGAATCGGGGTCGGCCGCGACGGCTCGTTCCAACAGTTGGATGGCGTCGTCAATGCGAGTACCAGTGTGCACATGCCGCATGCCTGTCAGATAATCCTGGCGCGCGGCCACGTTCACCGTTGCGTTCTCGACGACGGACGGCAGCCGGAACGCGGAAGTCGTCATTCCCGCAAGGGCTGTCGGGGCGTAGCGCAGCTCTGAAGCCTTGTAGCGCACCCGCCAGTCCTTCGTATTCGTACCGGAGCGCGCATCGGTGAGATAGGCGTGAAGAATGAAATCGCCGTTTTGCTTCTCGATCTTTCCATGCAGGCCGTGAGTGGCGCCGAGCGCTGCCCTGGCTCGCTCCAGGGTGTCCACTTTCTTGCTCAAGATTTCGCTCAAAGGAACGACTGCCAGCTTGGTTTGAGAGCTACTCTTCAAACGAGCCAGCTGGACGGCCACATCCTGCGTCAAGCGGCCGGCGAGCGGTGCGAGGTCCTGGCTGGATTCAAACGGCAGAACTGCCAGCTGTACCATTTGCCGGGGAGCCTTGACGCGCTGCAGGGTTACCAAAGCAGAGACGCTCACCAGCAAAACGGCCGCCGCCGCTGCCAGGAACCAACGGCGCGAGTGCGACGGAGTGAAGGCCTTTACCACCTCGTCGGCGCTCTGGTATCGGCGGGCCGGATCTGGATCCAGGCACCGCGCCAGTATCCGGTCCCATTTGCGATCCACCGGCGGCAGATTTCGGATCAGCCGCTCCTGCCACGGAATCCCCGGCGCATACGGGCGCCGTCCCGAAGCCAGCTCGTATAGAATCACACCTAACGCGTAGACATCGGAGGCAGGTGACGCTTTCTCGCCTCTCCATAGCTCCGGGGCCATGTAATCCGGCGTTCCCGCTGCGTCAGCCGACTGCACCGTCTTACTCGGGTTGCCCATCGCGCGCGCCAGACCAAAATCGGTGATGACTGCTCGAACGCCTCCGTCCGTTCCAGGAGCCAGGATGACGTTGTTGCTTTTTAAATCGCCATGCACCACACGATTGCGATGAGCTTCAGCCAGCCCGATGCAAAGTTGCAGAGCGATGGCGCGCGCTTCCGGCTCGGGAAGACGGCTGCGGCGAAGCCTTTCGGCCAGCGTCTCGCCTTCCAGGAATTCCATCGTAATGAAGTCCACCGGACCCAGATGAGTGTCGGCGGTGTGAAACTCAAAGATCTTGCAAACGTTGGGGTGGCTGATTTCGCGCGCGTTACGGACTTCCGGCGGCAGGCGCTTCCGGAAGCCCCGGCGGGCGCACTTGATGGCAATGCGCCGATCCAGCTTTTCATCCATGGCTTCGTAGACGATGCCCATTCCTCCCCGGGCCAGCTCGCGGACGATTCGGAAACGGTTATCCAGCCGCTGCCCGGTCTCAAACGGTTGTTCGGCGCCGGCCGTGTTTTGAACCGGAGTTATCAGCCGGGTATCCTCGCCCCGGGCCGTATCCGCGCTGGAGGGTGAGACCAGCGGTTCCAGCAGAAAGCCTTGCATGCGCTGGTCCCAGCTGACGTAGTTCCAGGCTTGTTCGAATAATTCCCGATCACCGGCGCACGCGCTCTCGAGAAAAGTCTGGCGCTGGTCTTCCGGTTGAGCTAGAGCCTGTTCCACTAGGCTCATCAACAGCTCGTCATCCTGCTGCGCTTGGTTTTCCATGGCCGGACTCACTGTGCTCAAACAACCACTGGCGGGCATCTCGCCACATTCGTTGCATGCTGCGGAGCTTGATGCCTAGCGCATCGGCAGCCTCATCGTCGGTGAGCCCCAAAAAGTACTTCACCTCCACCAGGCTGCACCACTCCGGCTGAGTTTTCGCCAGCTCCGTCAAGAGCCGGTCCACCGTGATAGCCAGGTCCACTTTGGAGCGATCGGCGGGCAGCAGGTTCTCCAGTCCCTCCAGCGCGACGAACTCAGCGTTGGGCCGTCCGCGCGCATGGTCGATGAGATATCTACGCATAGCTCTACCAGCAATAGCGAAAAAATGCTTCCTGTTCTGCCAATCCTGATTTTTGGCCGCCACCAGCTTGAAATAGATCTGGTCCACTAACTCCGTGGCCTGCAAGGTGTGGCCAGGACGCTCGCGCTTCATCATGTACTGGGCCAGGCGCCGCAAATCGGGCGTGACCAGCGCGAAAAGTTCATTCTCGGCCTGGCGGTCTCCGTCGCGCCACTTATGCAGGAGCTGAGTGATGTCGCCCATTTTTCCTACATGGGGCTATTGGAATAGGTGCTCAGTTTAGCACAAGGGGCAGTTTGGCGGACTTTTCGCGGTTCGCACGCTACCTGGGGTGAGGCTGAGGAGCCTGATTCAGAAAAATAAAAGGAGCACAATATGAAACGATTACAATTAGCCGCCGGGTTGCTGATGACTCTTGCATTCTCGCGAGTGGACGCCCAGACGATGGATGTGCGCGCGACCATTCCATTCGAGTTCCGAATGGGCCAGCGAGTGCTGGAAGCCGGGACCTACACCATGCATCATTCGAATGGATTGCTTACGTTGTGGGAAGAAAACGGAGGCAAGGCGTCAATGGGCCTGACTATTGGGACAGAACCTCCAACAGATTCCAACACCGCCGTCATGGTGTTCCACCGTTACGGCGACACCTATTTCCTCGACAAAATATGGGTGCCCGGCTATAACATCGCGCGCGGTGTGATAAAAAGCTCGTTCGAGAAGGAGCTAGCCCGCCGCGGCCCTCCCGACGAAGACCAAAACATCGTTCTCCAAACCAAGTAGAAGGAACTTGGCCTGAACGACCAGGGGCCGGAGACTGGTCCTCGCCGGCCCCTTCACCGTAGCGTGTTGCAACCAGAAACCAGAAACCAGAAACGGTTTTTTTCAGCTCTCCGCCGGAATCTTCCACCTTCCGGTCTCGAACTCCAGATTGAAATTCTCGCCCAGGTATACCCGCCGCACTTCCGCATCCGCTCCCAGAGCTTCCGGAGTGCCCGCGCGAAAAATCTTTCCGTTGTTGATGATGTACGCCCGATCCGTTACCGCCAGCGTCTCCCTGACGTTGTGGTCCGTCACCAGGATGCCGATCCCCATATTCTTGAGATCGAAAATGATCCTTTGCAGCTCCAGCACCTGAATGGGATCGATACCGGAAAACGGTTCGTCCAACAATAGAAAACTCGGCTCAATCACCAGCGACCGCGCAATCTCCACGCGCCTTCGCTCGCCGCCCGAGAGTGCGTAGCCCTTGTTATGCCGCACCGTCTCCAGTCCCAACTGCTCAATCAGCCGGTTCATCCGCTCGCGGCGCTCACGCCCGCTCATGCGCAGCGTTTCGAGAATGGCCATCAGATTATCTTCCACGGTGAGCTTGCGGAACACCGAAGCTTCCTGCGGAAGATAGCTGATTCCCCGCCGTGCCCGCTGGTACATGGGCATCGATGTGATGTCTTCTTTGCCCCCGCCGTTCGATACCAGTACCTGCCCCGAGTCCGGGCTGATGAGGCCCACGATGATGTAGAACGATGTGGTCTTGCCCGCCCCGTTCGGACCCAACAACCCCACCACCTCGCCCTGCTTCACCCACAAAGAAACGTTGTCCACAACCTTGCGGCCGCGGTAACTCTTCGAGATTTCGGCAGTTTGCAGGGTACGCATGGAAGCGGCTACTTCACCTTGCGGTGCAGGACACTCTTGGCGGGTTGAGCTTCTACGCCATCCACCAGCAGCCTATCATCCTTGGAGAACCAGGTCAATTGTTCGCCCTGTGTAGTGCCCCGCAGGCTGTCTACAAATTTCGGACGGCCCTGGGTCAGCACTACCTTATCCTCATCCACAAAATACTCCACATGCTCGGATGTCCCGTCCCTCATGCGCCCGGGCGCGGTCGAGTGGATCTGCACCTGACCGTTACCAATGGCATGGTCGAGAGAAGAATCGCTGCTGTCGTTCCGTAAGAACGCGCGAATCTCCTTGGCCTTTATTTCCCTGTCCAAGCGCTGCAGGCTGACCCCGCCGGTATATTCCGCTATGCGCTTATTGTCGTCATATGACAAGTCCGGCGCCTTCACAATAGTAAACACGCGCGGCGTTGGTGTGGTTGCGACATTTGTTGCGACATGTGTTGCGGGTTGCTTGGGATCTTTCTCAGTGGAATCGTCATCGTCCTTGGCCTTATCCAGTAACTGGCTGACCACGTGCCCGTGTGCTTTCAGCAAATTGTTGTCCCGATCTATCTCCACCACGTCCCCTTCCAGCCGGTTCGCGCCCTGCCAAAGCACCGCGTTGCCTTCATACCTGACTTTGAGATTGTTGTCCGTGGAAGTCATTTTCTTCGCCCGCGCGTGCAGCGGCTCGTTTTCGTCCAACATCCCGCCGCCGGTATCCTCTTCGCCGGCGTCTTTGTCCTTTTTCTTGTCTGCGCTGCTCTTAGTATCCTTGCCCTTCCCTTTACTCTTGTCTGTGTTCTTATCGGGAGATTTGCCGGACTTGTTCGTGTTCTTGTCCGTGCTGTTTTCCGCCGGATCGTCGCTCGATTTCTTATCCGGAAGGTGGGTCGATGTTACATTGCCCTCCGCCGTAAAGTCGCCGGATTTCTGGTCCATCAGGATCCGGTCGGCATCGGCCGAACCCTTGCTGTCTGAAATGCGCGCCTTGCCCGTGAGATCGATGCGATTGTTCGGTTGATCCAGGAACGCGTGATCCGCCGTGGCCTTGCGGTCACCCGCCTCGTAGCGAAAATTGTTGTATTGTTCCAATTTGTCTAGATTCGAAGAATTCGGTAAAAATGTCGCGAATAGATCTTTGCTCCACGTAAACTCCGGTGCGGGCGTCTCCTTGGCGTCGGGCAGCTTAGGTTTCACGGTTTTCGTTGTAACCGCATTGGAGCGGAACGATTGAATCTGGTTCTTAGGCCCATAGGCGATCGCGATCCGCTCGCCGTTCATCCAGCGGTGGGCCTTCTCCGGACTGTTGGGAACAAACTCCAGCGCCCCCGGCGACTGCGTGATCATAGACTCGATCTCCTGGCCACCCTCCCGCATCTTGGTCAGAATCGTGTCGCTCTTCAATATCCGCGTATCCGCCGGATCGGCCCCCGGCTTGATCACCGGTTTCGATTCCGCCATGCCGTGCCCCATTACCACCGCCCTCGTCAGGATGCTATCCACGGTGGAGGTGTCGAATTCCAACTCCACCCGATCCCCGGTCATGGTTGTAATGGACGTATCGGCGGTGGAAACCAGCTTAGCCTGCTCCACGCCCGTCATCTTCTGGATTTGATTGTCGTCGTTGAAGTCGATATTCAGAAAATTAGCCGCGTATTCCAGATTGCGCTGGGGCCGCTGATCGGTACCGTGAGCTTGTACGGTATCCACATGTCTGATCTGGCCATGATCGATGGTCACCGTGGCCGGCCCGGCATTGGTCGTCATCGCATCGCGGGTCAGCCGCGACCAGGGCGTGAGCACCACTTTGGACTCTTTCTCGTTGTAATCCACGTGGCC
>DASYNU010000182.1:0-32353 GCA_036008345.1 Bryobacteraceae bacterium | reverse complement strand
ATTGTTGAGTCTCGGGATCACGGTGGGAGTGGGGACCGATGGACCGGCGGGCAGCAATAACGATTTCGATCTGATGGAAGAGATGAATCTCGCAGCCGATCTGCAGAAAGTCTCCACTAGCGATCCCACCGTGCTCAATGCTGAGCAGGCAATCGCGATGGCGACTATTATGGGAGCGCGCGTGACGGGCCTTGAAAAGGAAATCGGCTCGCTTGAAGCAGGAAAGCGCGCCGACCTGATTGCGCTGCGGCTGGACCGTCCGCACGCGGTGCCGCTCTACAACGTTTATTCTCAAATTGTTTATGCGCTCAAAGGATCCGACGTGCAGGATGTGGTGGTGAACGGCAAGCCGATTGTGCGCGACGGGCGCTCGCTGACGCTGGATCAAACCTTAATCCTTTCCAAAGCCAAGGAATACGCCTCGAAAGTTGCGGCATCGTTGAAGTAGTATCACCCGGTTCGCAGGCGGAAGCGCAAGCGCCACGTCAAAGGCTAAGGCCGCATAAAAAGTTCGCGCTGACCGAATAACCGGAGAGCAACTCCCTGTCGCTTGCACTACAGTGTTTCCAGTTTCACCACGGAAGCAGTTGCGCAAATACTTTTCCCAATGGAGTTGCAAATGTATCGATTCAAATCTGGAGCAATTTTTCTACTTACTCTTATGACGCTGGCTGTGATGGCTACACCAGCGTTCGCTGCCACTATCACCACCTACACCAGTTCGGCTAGCTGGCTAGCTGCAACGACAAGTGATCAATTAGATAATTTCGAAGGGCTAGCACCGAGCGGGAGCTACGTTACTGGCGCCTTCTCTGATAACGGCGTGCAGTTTATTGGGCTGTCCAGCGCGACCATCGGCCTGGCTGACACTAGCACGGGTTCCTTCTCGTTCGCCAACTTCGGAACGGGTGATGCGGTATTCGTCTTTGGAACTTCGACCGCCCAGATCACGGTGCCGACCCCGGTGACTGCGTTTGGCATCAATCTCTTTAGCGCCCCGGTTGGGTTGAATTTCACCGTCACGACTCTCTCTACACCGTTCAACGTTCCAACTTCCTCTACTGCGCCCCCAACCTTTTTCGGCGTGACATCCGATACGCCGTTCTCGACAATAGACGTGCAGATTCCTACCGGAGGCACGTACACATTCTTCGACAATTTCCAGTGGGGCACAGCGCAAACAGGCGGCGGCAGCGAAGTGCCGGAGGCTGGGACATTCCTCTTGATCGGCACAGGACTGGTGGGATTCGCAGTCTTCAGGCACCGGGGCCAACCGCGCGCGTAGCGCGGTTATCCGGCTCTTTGGTTCTTCGGTTCTTCGGTTCAACCTGCGGAGCCGGGGAACTCGGTGGTAATGGAGGCAGCCGAACCGGACAACCGAACAACCGAATAACCGAATAACCGCTATACTCATACTGATGACCCAGAATTCGAACTGGCGGCCTGTCGCTTTGTCGCTTACGGTACTGGGAGCTGTCGTTCGTTTGCTCCCGCATCCGCCCAACTTCGCGCCGGTCGGCGCAACCAGTTTGTTCGCGGGCGCTCGCTTGTCCGTGTGGCAAGCCTACCTGGTGCCTCTCGCGCTGATGGCCATAACGGATCCGATTTTGGCCAGTATCCATCACGTTTCCGCGTACTCCCCGTATCAGATATTCGTCTATGGCAGCTTCCTGGTTGCCGTTTGGCTGGGACGGCGTCTGCGAAGTACTGAAAGCGTAACGCGTATCGCGGCTCTCAGTGTGATCAACAGCATGCAGTTTTTCCTGATCACCAACTTTGGAAGCTGGCTGTGGTTCGAGGGTTATCCTAAGACCGCGGCCGGATTGGCAAGCTGTTACAACGCTGCGATTCCGTTCTTTGGCCGGACGCTGGCCAGCGATTTGATCTTCACCGGCGTTCTATTTGGACTGCACGCGTGGCTGAGCCGGACCGTGGCCGCGCGCGAACGTGTCGCTGTTGCGGCTTGACGCGGGTTGCTCTCTCTTGGAGCAGCGGCAAGGATAGTGCCTGGTCGCTGCACCTTCTACAGCAAGATCCCAGCATCGAAATTGTCGCTCTTATCACTACCATCAATCAGGAGTTCGACCGGGTGGCCATGCACGCGGTGCGGCGTGAGCTGGTGGAGATGCAGGCGGAGTCCGCTGGACTGCCGTTGTGGAAGGTTCCGCTGCCTTGGCCATGCTCGAACGCAGAGTATGAAGCCAGGATGAGCCAGGTTTGTGAGCGAGCTGTGCGGGAAGGCGTGCATGCGATCGCCTTCGGCGACTTGTTTCTCGAAGATATCCGCGCCTATCGCGAGCGGCAGCTTCGAGGCACGGGACTTGCGCCGCTGTTCCCGGTGTGGCAGATCCAAACTGGTGAGCTGGCGAATGAAATGATCGCCGCCGGCCTGCGCGCCAAAATCACCTGCGTTGACCCGAAGAAGCTATCGCCTGATTTCACCGGCCGCGAGTTCGACGACGCTTTCCTGAAGGATCTCCCTGCCGGTGTGGATCCCTGTGGTGAAAACGGCGAGTTCCATTCCTTTGTCTATGCCGGGCCGATGTTTCGCGCGGCCATTCCCGTGGAATTGGGTGAGATTGTCGAACGCGATGGATTTTTCTTTGCCGACTTGAAAGCAAATGTTTTTCCACGGAGCTGAGCCGTGACCGGGAGAAGACGCTGAGCTGTAGCCCAGAGCGTCAGCCAGGGGACAGGCGGCCGGAGAAAATCAGTTCGAGCTGTCACGCACCATTACTCTGACAAAGGAATCGTGCCACTGGCGTTCCCTGTAGACAACTCCGCAATCAACGCCCGCAATTTTTCCGGCTCCAGTGGCTTGGTCAAGTATCCGTTCATGCCGGCAGCCAGGCAAGTATCTCGAAACTCCATGGTCACGTGCGCCGTCAACCCGAAAATAAGCGGCTGGCCGCCAGCCGGCAACAGCCTCCGGATTTCCTGCGTTGCTGAAAGGCCATCCAGGTCAGGCATCTGCACGTCCATTAGAACTAGATCATAATGATGCTCCAATGCCTTCGCGAGGGCCTGGGCGCCGTCCGGGGCCAAATCCGCCTTGACCCCCAACCTCTCCAGCAGCTTTAATAGGACTCGCTGATTTACCAGGTTGTCCTCCGCCACCAGCACTCTCAAATGGCCCGCGGATAACGCCGCCGTAGGAACATTCGGCAATGCCGCAGGCTCCTGCGCGTGGCCCATCCGGACCGTGAATCGGAAGCGCGTGCCCTGGCCAGGCTTCGACTCCACATCAATCCTTCCGCCCATGAGCTCCACCAGCCGCTTAGAGATCGCGAGACCGAGGCCAGTTCCTCCATAACGGCGGCTGATGGACGCGTCTGCCTGATTGAACGAAGAGAATAAGCGAGGCAGCTGTTCCGATGCAATCCCAATACCGGTGTCGCGAACTTCGATCGCGATCGAATAGGATGCCGCTTCATGCCGTTCCACACCCGCAGCAAGCGTGATTTCACCGGAACTCGTAAACTTTACCGCGTTCGAGATCAGGTTCATTACCACTTGCCGCAAACGGGTTCCGTCGCCTGATACCCACGCTGGCAATTCCGGCGCTAGCGAGCAGCCGAGGCGCACGTCTTTTTCCGCAGCCGCCGCGCGGAACAGTGTTACGCTCTCTTCGAGCGCACGGCGAAGCTCAAATGACGCAACTTCCAGCTCCAGTTTGCCGGCTTCCACTTTGGAAAAGTCCAGGACATCGCCAATCACTCGCAATAGTGTATCGCCGGAGGAGCGGATCATTCGGACTATCTCCAACGCCTCTGCCGGGACCGGCATGGCTTCCAACTCCATGCTCAACCCGATGACGCCGTTCAAGGGCGTCCGGATCTCGTGACTGACATTTGCCAGGAAAAGGCCCTTGGCTTCGAGCGCGGCGTTTGCGTTCTTCTTTTCCTCCAGCATGCTGATGTGTTCCGCCTCCAGTTCGGCCGTCCGCCGGCGCAGCAGAAGCTGATTCCTTCGCCACACGATTCCCCACACCGCTGCGGCGAAAAACAGGAGAGCGCTGGATTGCAACCACCAGGTCTCCCACCATTTGGGCTCGATCCGGAATTCCGAAGCAGCCACTTCCAGCCCATGCCGTCCCGGGGGAAGCCCTGCAATGGAGATGTCCAGTTCCCTGGTATTGGCCCACAGTGTATTGGGCCAAAGTGTATTGGCCCACAATGCCCCATCCTCCGCCACATGCAAAGCGTAGACCTCTGTAACGCACGGCAAGTCTTCGGCTGCGGGCACCAAACAGAAGCGCGTCCCGTCGTACAACCCGCTTTCCGATCCGGCCCGGATGTGGCCCGCCCCATCCTGCGCGAGCGATAGAATTGCCAGATTCTGCAGCCCATCCGGGGCTCCGTAGTGGAAACTGGACTGCTGTGCGAACCCGGAGCCTTCCAGTATAAGAACGAGCGCGGCGAACACACAGAGCCTATATGGGCGGCGCATCATAGCTCTCAATTGACCATATCGGCCGGAATGGGAGGATCGCCGAGAAATCCAACCTTAGTCCAGCACGTAGTTGCGTATATAATCAAAGTGATTTGAAACCTTGCCTTAGCGCCCAAAAAGGTCACAATGCTCACCAAGATCATTAGGTCACGCTCCACGCGAGCATGCTCCCTTCTTCTATTCTTCGCTCTGTCGGCGCTGCCGCAGGATCAACCTCCGCCGCCCCAGCTTCCGCCGCCGAATCAAGCCCTCACGCCCGACCAATTGAATGATCTGGTAGCTCCCATTGCGCTCTATCCGGATCCCCTGCTCAGCCAGATCATGGTGGCCTGCACCTATCCGCTGGAAGTAGTGCAGGCTTATCAATGGTTGCAGCGGAGCCCCGGCCTCAACGGCCCAGCGCTCACCGAGGCCGCGCAGCAACAGAATTGGGATCCCAGCATTCAAGCCCTGGTGGTGTTTCCCGACGTTCTCAAGCGCCTGAACGACGACGTCACTTGGACTACCAATCTGGGGAATGCGTTCCTCGCGCAGCAGCAAGACGTGATGGACGCGGTCCAACGCATGCGGCAGAAGGCCCAACAGGCGGGCAAGCTGGCATCTACACCTCAAGAAAACGTGGAGACGACGACGGATAACGGCCAGCCGGTGATTCAAATCGAGCCCGCGGATCCCGCTGTGATTTACGTCCCCGTCTACAATCCCGTATGGGTCTGGGGGCCGGCGCTCTGGTATCCCTATCCGGGTTGGTTTTGGCCAGGTCCCGGTGTAGTGGTGGGTGGGCTAGGATTCGGCTTCGGGATCGGCATCAATGTGGGTTTCTATTTTGGCGCCGGTTGGCATGGCTGGGGCGGATGGGGCTGGCATCCCGGCTGGGGCAACCACACGGTGATCGTCAACAACACATTTATACATCAAAACAACTTCAATTCGAATCACATCGCCAATGTGCATGGCAACGCCGTATGGCAGCACGATCCAGCGCATCGCGCGGGAGTGCCATACGCGCGTCCGGAGTTGAATCAGCAATACCGGGGCAATGTACGTCAGGCCGTAGCGCCACGCTCCATGCCGGAAGGCTCGCGCAATGCGCCCTCCGCCGAGCCGCAGCGTTTTGGCAATCGCGAGATCCCTCACAGCGCCCCGGCTCAAGAAAATAACCGTGGAGCGTTCGGCGGAATGGAGCACGGCTCAGCGGCCGGAACGCACGCCGAACACGGTTATTCGAGCCTGGGTCCGGCCAGAAGCGCGCCCGCGCCCCGAGCGGCGCCCAGCGGCGGCGGTGGGAGACGGAGATAGGAGCCAAACATGTCGATCATGAAGTCTTTGGCGTCGCAGGGCGCGCTCCTTGTAGCGCTGACACTGCTCAACGCTTCCGCGCAGGAGAGCCAGGAGACTTTCGCCACACCCCAGGAAGCCGCGCAGGCGCTAGTCAACGCAGCCGAGCAGAACGACACCAATGCTCTAATGAAATTGTTCGGACCGGCCGGTAAAAATATCGTGCAATCCGGCGATGCCGCGGACGACAAAGCCGTGCGCGCGGACTTTGCATCCCGCGCCCATGCCAAGCTGCAGGTTGAGCCGGACAAGGACAATCCCAATCGCGTTACGGTCATCGTGGGCGACCGGAATTGGCCCTTCCCCGTGCCATTAATTTCGAAGAATGGCAAATGGTATTTCGACTCCGCCACCGGCCGCGTAGAAATCCTGGCGCGCCGCGTCGGCCGCAACGAACTGGCTGCCATTGACGTCTGCCGCGGTTACGTGGAAGCGCAAATGGAATACGCGTCGCGCGATCGCGATGCCAACGGTACGCTCGAATACGCGCAGCATATCCTCAGTGCGCCGGGCAAGAAGGACGGGCTCTACTATGAAGGCGAATCGGAGTCTCTGGTGCCTAAATCCTTCGCCGATGCGGCCGCCGTCCTGATACAAGGTCAGGGCAAAAAGCCGGTGCCTTATCACGGCTATTTTTTCCATATCCTGAGGGCGCAAGGTCCGGATGCGCAGGGTGGCGCGATGGACTACGTGGTAAAGGGTACTATGATCGGCGGGTTCGCCCTGATTGCATGGCCAGCGGAATACGGCGTTTCAGGTGTTCAGACCTTGATCGTGAATCATCAAGGGGTGGTCTACGAAAAGGACCTGGGGCCACAAACGGCCAGCTCGGCCAGGCAGACCACACGCTTCAATCCAGACAAAACCTGGAAGCCCGTGGCCGGCGAATAAACTGAGCCGCCATGCGTCAGGAGCCAAGTTAAAATCTGACTAGCCTCCATCCGTGTTTCTGGAGCGCCACGCATGCCGGCTAAAATACTTGGTCTACTGTTTTGTGGCGCGCTGCTTTTGGCGCAGACACCCGCCACTATCCTGGATCTGGAGGCGCAAGGCCGCCAGCGCTTGGCTGCGCGCGATGCAGCGGGAGCACTCGCGGCGTACCAGAAACTGGCGGAGCTGGTTCCCAAATCCGCCGTCTATCAAGACCAGATCGGGTTCCTATTGGCTGCCACCAATCGGTCCGCGGATGCGATTCAACACTTCCAAAGCGCCACGGAACTGGATCCTAAAATGGCGCAAGCCTGGTTCCACCTGGGCGCGGCACTGTGGTTGGCGCAGCAGGCCGACTCCGCCGTTCGCGCTCTCGAGAAAGCAGTTGCGCTCAGCTCCGAGAATGGCGAGTATCGTTTTCGCCTGGGCGCAGCATACAACGATACCGGGCATTTCACGGAAGCGGCCCGCCAACTGGCACGCGCGGCGCGGCAACTGCCCTGGAACGCGAAGATCTGGGAAACACTCGCCAGCGCCTATGAACGGCAACACCTTTTCAAGCAGGCGCGCGACGCGTATCAGAAAGCTGTTCAGCTGGATCCAAGAAACACCGCGGTTCGGAACGGCTTGGGCAATGCTCTGGTGCGCTCCGGCGATCCAGCGGCTGGCCTTCGGGAGTTTCGCCGGGTTCTCGAGAGTGATCCCAACAACGTCCGCGTTCAAGTGAACATTGGCTACGCCTACATCGCTGCGGGAGACAATCAGGCCGCTATCCAACAGCTAATCAGTGTGATTCGGAACCATCCCGGCGACGCGGGTGCGCATTATGATCTGGGAATCGCCTATAAAGCGGTGGACGATTTGCCGCACGCGCGCGCCGAACTGGAGCAAGCCGTGCATCTCGAGCCCTCGCTCGCCGAGGCGCATTACAGCCTGGCGCTGACGTATATTGATGCCGGCAGCATGGATCACGCCATCGAACAATTGCGAGCAGCGGTGGCGCAACGGCCCGAGTATAACGACGCTTGGTACATTCTCGGGACGACGCTCAAGCAGCAGGGAGACGTAGATGGGGCCATTGAAGCTCTCCGGCACTCGGTTTCGCTCGATAATCTCAACGCGGCCGCCTGGAATAATTTGGGACTACTTCTGCGGCGCAAAGGCGACAAGGCTGGGGCCGAGGATGCTTTCGCGAAAGCGGCGGCCATCCGGAAATCGGAAGAGGAGGAAAAAGAAAAGAAGCTACAGCAGGGAGTAAAGAAATAGACCCTAGAACAAAACCCCAGCCACCTGTTCGGCCACTTTACGCGCTTTTTCACGAAGGATTTTGGGCATCACGGATTGATCCTTAGTGCTGATCCGCACCAGGAAAGCCTGATCGCGCACTCTCCCGACCACTTGTTCGGCCACCCAGCCCGGCTTGCCCTGGTAAGTACAGGCCTGCGCTTCATTGCCGATGGCCTTTAGCGGCTCGGCGCCGGATCCGCACTGCGCGTGTGGCGCGCTTGTGGCTCCAACCTCGATTCTGAGTGAAGTCTCCTGGCGGACGAATTCACAAGTCCCGGGAGTAACCGTCATGTGGACTTCGCCGCCCAGGACGCCCGTGGCTGTTGCGGCATTCAGCCAAGTGCATCGGTCTTCCGCCAGCGCAGGCAAACCCAGTGCGAACAAACTTAGACCGATCGCAAGAATTGGCGCCAGACACTTCAAGCTTTGCGCTTTCCGGCTGCCTGCAGCGTTTCGGCCTTCAGTATCTTGCCGCCTTCCTGGATCACGTATAGCTTGTTCACTTCCAGGTCCTTCAATTCGTCCACTTGCCCACTCAGCCAGCGAATCTCGACTTTATCCACTTTGGTAGCTTGATCCAGGCCGAAATGCATGCGCAGATCGTTCTGTGAAAAATAGCTCCCGCCGCTGCGCAGCTCGTCCATTTGCGCCAGGGCCTTTTCCTGGCCCGGCTTCGTTTGGGCCGTCACTATAACGCGGGTGCCGATGCCCGTGCGGTTCGATTTCACGCCTTGAAGCTTGATCTTGATCCAATTCCGATGCAGTGTGGAATCGCAGCGTAAGAGCTGAGGGATCGCATTGACGCAATTTACCGCAACGTCCAAGTCGCCATCGTTATCGTAATCTCCGAAAGTGCAACCGCGCGCTGGAGCGTTCTCCAAAATCCCGGGACCACCCTTGTCAGTCACTTCTTCGAAACGTCCATTTTGTAAGTTGCGGTAGAGATATTTGTGTTCCGCATATTTCAAATCGGCGTTGGACTTATCCACTTCCGGATACACGTGGCCGTTCGACATCAATATGTCGAGCCATCCGTCGTTATCCATATCGAAGAAGCCCACGCCCCATCCCAGCAAGCGCGTATTTACTCCGATCCCGCTCGGGTAAGTGCGATCTTCGAACGTTGCGTCGCCCAGGTTGGTGTAAAGCGAATCGGTGTCTCCCGCGAAATTCGTCTTGACGACATCCAGATTGCCATCCCGGTTGTAATCTCCGATGGAAACTCCCATGCCGGCCTGCGGCTTACCCTCGGGCGATAGTGCCGCGCCCGATTCTATAGCGATGTCCTTGAACGTACCGTCCTTCTGATTTTGATAGAGCGTAGCCGTGCTGGAATCGTTCGCGACATAGATGTCCGGCCATCCGTCGTTATCCAGGTCGGACGCAGCCACGCTTAAACCATAAGTGCCCGAGGTGTTCCACATGCCGGACTTTTCGCTTACGTCGGTGAACGTCCCCTTGCCATTGTTGTGGTACAAGATATTCTTGCCGCCACGCAATCCGGGCGGTCCACAAGCCACCAGCAGTCCCTTATAAGTGCAAGGGCCGGCCTCGGGCGGCGGAGCGGTCTTCAGATCGAAATCGACATAGTTGGCGACGAACAGATCCAGGTTGCCGTCCTTGTCGTAATCCACAAACGTGCAGCCGGTATTCCAGCGGATCTTGGGGCCCGGCTGGATCAAACCCGCTTCCTTGGTGACGTCCGTGAAAGTTCCGTCGCCATGATTGCGGTAAAGTGCGTTCTGCCCGTAGTAAGTCACAAACAGATCGTCATAGCCGTCGTTGTCATAATCGCCGACGCAGCAAGCCTGTCCCCAGCCGGTTTTATGCTCCAGACCGGAGCCTTTGGTTACATCGGTGAATGTGCCGTCACGGTTATTCTTGAACAGGTGGCAGCGCGGCTCTTGCCCAGCGGGAAAGCCTTCCAAACGCCAGCCGTTTATCAGAAAAATATCCAGCCAGCCGTCCTGATCGTAGTCGTAAAATGCCAAACCGCAACCGGTGGTCTCGAGAAGATATTTGTTCTTCCCTTCCCCGCCGTAGATGGTCTTCACAGCCAAGCCGGATTCCTTCACAACGTCCACAAAGCTGACTCCGAGTGGCGTGCCTTCTATGGGTGACTTAGGACCAGGAGCCGCCGGCCGCGGCTTGGCGTTATAAGTACGTTCGGTTGGACCTATCGGATTCTGAGGGAGCGCCAGTAAGTCGGAAAAAGGAAGCACCAAAGCCGTTTGGCTCAGGGAACGAACAAATCGACGGCGTGATCCGCTCAAATATATATCTCCTCGAGTTGGTTGGCAGACGAAAGCGTCTGCCCCACATTGCCGTCCAAGGGTTCAGGTCTAGGTGGGGCAGGCGCTTTCGCCTGCCAGGTGTGGAGAAAGCCTATCACTTACCCTGGCCTCCGCCGCCGGCAGCGGTCACCGGATGCGGCGAATCCGAATGCAGATGCCAGGGCACGCTTTCGTTTGAGATCTCCGGATGCACGCGCAGAAACTCCATAGAGTAAGTCGGCGCTCCGGGATCCACTTGTTTCGTCGCAAACATAGCAGCTTGCTCGGCAGCCTTTTCCTTCATCCCCATGCGGCGGTACAACACGGCTAGATTATAGTGCGCCGCGAGATCGTCGGGATCGATCGCCTGCAGCGCCTCAAACTGCTGGCGCGCCTCATCATAACTGTGACGCTGATAATACGCGATCCCTAATTCCCGCCGCGGGTCGCGCGCTTGCGGATACTGCTCCACTACGCGCTGTAAATCGGCTAGCTCTTCGTCGAAGTGTCCCTCACGCCTTTCCACCAGCGCCAGATAATAAAGGGCGCGCGCGTTATTGGGACTTACCTCTAGAGCCTTTTCCAAGCTGGGACGTGCCGACGAGTACTTCTCCCACTCGATGTACGTCAGCGCGATGTTAATAAAGCCATCCGCGTAATCCGGACGCAGCTTAGGCACCTGCTCAAAGGCTTGCATGGCATCGGCATATTGCAATTGATCCAGGAACCCGATACCTAGGTTGTTCCAGCGCATCCAATCCTGATTGTCTTTCGAGTCTGACGCGGCCGGGTTATCGCCGAGATTCAAAATGCGAGTACGCGACGACAATTCCACCACCGGATACGCCGGGTGATCGGCTCCAAAGATATTATTCAAGTAGCTCTGGCGTAAGTGGCGATAGTTCACGCGGGCCGTTACAGTAAGCGGCCCCTTGGCGTCTGCCGGAATGTGGAATTGATAGCGCACCAGCGCGGATCGGCCGGATTGTATGGTGTTGTCATAAGCCACGGACTGAATGGTCCACACTTTGTGGTTATCCACGAAGACGCCGTCGGTATTCACGGGCCGATTGGTGAAGCTGTGCGCGCCCGGTTCGAGCGAGCCGTCCGGTTTCAGGAAGCCGCTGTGATAAATCTCCGCCCCCCCTGCATCGGTCACCTGAAACTCAACCCAGGGTTCATACAAATCGCGCACTTCAGGAACCAGTGAGTGGCCAATGTTTTTGTTTTGGATCACCACCATCATTTGGACGGTGTCATCGGGCGCGAGTTTGAAAGCGGTCGAACCCAACGGCGCGATCATGCCTTCTTCACCGTTTCTCTTGATCGCAAACAGATCGACGTTCAAATAGTTGCCGGATTTCAGAAACTCGACAGTCTTCTGCAATTGCTGATCGAAGCCGTAGTAGAAGGGAACAGCCGTATTGCCGGCCGGCCAGCGGTGCGAAACCAGCGTGCCATGCTTGGCGCCGTCATCCTTCAGCGTGATCGGCGACCGCTGCATGTGACAATCCTGGCAAGTAGTGAACCCTGTAGTGTAAAACGTGAGCGGATTGCGGTTTGAAAATTTCGAGTTCTGCCATTCATCGTATACCGTGAACGCCCGGATGAATTTGTAGTCGTTCAATGGATTCGGCAAGTTGGCCTTGTGACAGGACGCGCAGAATTCAGGCGTCCGATAGAACGATTGCATCACCGCGCGCGAATGACGGTCGGGATGCTGGCGGATCTCCTCGTCCGGAACTATGCCGGGAATGCGCTTGCCGTCTTCATCCACCAACACCGAAGGAATACCGAAAACGAACCCGCCATTCCCATTGGTGGACTGCAGCTTTTGAATGGAATGGCACGTGGCGCAGGTGAGACCGTCCTCATCGAAGCTTCGATCTACCTGAGAGATTTGGGTCAACCCGCCCGCGAGCACCGCGACAGGATTGTGGCAGCTATCACAGTGACGCGTAAACTCGATGCCTTTGGTTCGCAGCAGAATGTTTACGCTGGTTCGATAGAATGGCGTGCGAAAGGAGTTGGAATGCAGCGCCTGCCGCCATTGGCTATAGGCCTCGGCATGACAGCGCCCGCAGTATTCCGCGGTCGGAAAGGCGCTCGCGGGAATAAAGTCGTTGCCCTCCACGGCTGCGTTACCGGGCGTGGAAATCTTATCTTTTCCGAAGTGGAAATTGTAGGTTTCACGTATCTTGGCGGCGTACGCCTGGCGGTCACTCTCCGGGTCCTGTTGTGCCCGTAGTGATGTTATCGACAAAACGAACCCAACCAGAACCAACCCTGCCCGAAGCGTAGGCCAGGTTTTGAGCAACATGGCACCCTCCTGCCTGAGGAATCTTTTGATAAGTATAGCAGCATGTGTTGGTTACTGGGCCGTCAGCGAATAACTGGTGCTGCGCCCGCCCGCCGAATCACGCAGTAAAATGCCGTTTTCAACCAAAGTTAGAATATCGCGCCAGGCTGTGTCCTGGGAGCATTTGGCGAGCTCGGCATATTTCGACGTGGTGAGCTTGCCCGTGAAGCCATCCAGAAGACGATTCAGCATAAGCCGTTGCCGTGGATTCAGCGGAACCTCGTGATAGCGCTCCCAGAACCGCGCCTTGTTTAGAACCCCGGCGAGCATGGTTTGTGCACCGTCCACCGCACGTCCCAAACAGTTCAGAAACCATTCCATCCAGGGGGTGACATCCAAGCTTCCTCTTTGGCTTTGCTCCAGAATGTCGTAATAACCGGAGCGCTGCTGCCGGATCTGTGCGGACATGCTGTAAAAGCGTTGCGGGCTATCTTCAGAACGCGCCAAGACGATATCGGCAATCGCGCGCGCAATTCGCCCATTGCCATCCTCGAAAGGATGGATGGTGACAAACCACAGGTGTGCCAGTGCGGCTTTCAGAACCAGATCGGTACCCGGATTCGCATTGAACCAATCTAGAAATACTTTCATTTCCCCATCCAAGCGCGCCGCCGCGGGGGCTTCGAAATGGACACGCTCTCTGCCGATGGCGCCCGAAACCACCTCCATCGGGCCGTTCTTGTCTTCACGCCAAGATCCGACGGTGATCTTGCTCAGGCCGCTGTGCCCGCTTGGAAACAGCGACGCTTGCCAACCAAAGAGCCGGTCTGCGGTGAGCGGCTGATTGTAGTTCCGCGTCGCGTCGAGCATCATTTCAACTACGCCTTCCACATTGCGATCCGCTGGTTTGAGCGCCCCGATATCCACGCCCAGACGCCGCGCGATGGAGGATCTAACCTGTTCCGTGTCAAGCTTTTCCCCCTCGATTTCGCTGGTTTTGATTACGTCCGCGGTGAGGGTTTCGAGACTGGCTTCCTGGCGCAGGTTGAATCCTAGCGCTTCCATATGGCCGAGCAGCCGGCCCTGGCGATGTCGAATGTTGGCCAGAGGCTCGGCTAGGCACTCCGGGTCCCAGGTGAATCGGGGCCAGTTCGGAAGTTCATGGATGTACATTCTCCGCAGTTCCTACGGAGATTATAGCTCACAATCTCCGCGACTGGCAAGTATTCGACGCATATTATGCGGAGATTATGGAGGCTAATCTCCGCACTGTTATAGTGTCTTTGTCAATAGGCATGCTGTAGTATGGATCGAGGAGCTCACCAAAATGCCCCTTTGGCGGCCAGATCCCACGTTCTATCCTTCCCCGACGATGGCCATGCAGGCACCGCCGGAAAAGCTGGCATATGTAGCCATGCTCAATGCGAACGGCAACCATCGGCCAGATGCGCTAGGCGTAGTGGATCTCGATCCGGCGTCATCCGGATACGGCCGCATCGTAAACCAATTGGACATGCCGAACGTCGGCGACGAGCTGCATCATTTCGGATGGAACGCGTGCAGTGCGTGCTTGTGCCCCTACGCGCCGCATCCGCACGTGGAGCGCCGCTACCTGATCGTTCCCGGCATCAATTCTTCCCGCATACACATCGTGGACACCAAGCCCGATCCGCGAAAGCCGCAAATCGTCAAAGTGATCGAGCCGGAAACGCTGGCAGCAAGAACTGGCTATGCTTCGCCGCACACATTGCATTGCGGACCGGAAGGAATTTACGCCAGCGCCCTCGGATCCACGTCAGGCGATGGGCCAGGCGGAATTTTTGTAATTGACCACGATAGCTTCGACATCCTCGGACAATGGGAATTAGATCGCGGACCGCAGTATCTGGCGTACGACTTTTGGTGGCATCTCGGCATCGACACCATGATTTCGAGCGAGTGGGGCACGCCCAACATGGTGCGGCACGGGCTGAACCCCGAGATCCTGCTCAAGGGCGGCTACGGGCACAAGCTGCACATCTGGGATCTCCGGAAGCGCCGTCATCTCGAGAACCTGGATCTTGGATCTGAGTATCAGATGGCACTGGAGCTTCGCCCCGCTCACAATCCCACGCGCGCTTACGGATTTTTGGGCGTGGTGGTGTCGCTGAAGGATCTGTCGGCCTCAATCTGGCTATGGCACCTCACCAATGGCAAGTGGGGCATTCAAAAAGTGATCGAGATTCCCGCGGAGGCTGCCGATCCCGAGCTGTTGCCGCCGCTTCTGCAGGGATTCAAAGCTGTGCCGCCGCTGATCACAGACATCAATCTTTCGCTCGACGACCGCTTTCTCTATATTTCCTGCTGGGGCACCGGCGAGTTCCTGCAATACGATGTTTCCGATCCGTTCCGGCCGAAGAAAACCGGATCTATTCACCTGGGAGGAATCGTGCGTCACGCAGCTCATCCCGCGCAGCCGAAGGTACCTCTGAATGGCGGTCCTCAGATGGTGGAAGTGAGCCGCGACGGCAAGCGCATTTATTTCACCAACTCGCTTTACTCGCCGTGGGACGCGCAATTCTATCCCGAGGGCGTCCGAAGCTGGATGGTGAAAGTGGATGCCGCGCCCGAAGGCGGGATGGAAATCGATCCGAAGTTTTTCGTAGAATTCGGCGATCTGCGCGGTCACCAAATTCGACTGGAAGGCGGCGACGCGTCGTCCGATTCCTACTGCTACGCATGAGCAACGCCGCCGGCTGGGCGACGCTATTCTTGTTGGGCGCCTATCATGGCATCAACCCCGGAATGGGCTGGCTGTTCGCAGTGGCATTGGGGATGCAGGAGCACAGCTCACGCGCGGTGCTGCGATCGCTGATACCCATCACGCTCGGCCACGCACTCGCCATCGGCGTGGTGGTGTTGATCGCTGGATTGATTCAAGTGGTTGTGCCGTTGAATTTCGTCAAGATCGCCGTGGCTTGTTTGTTGGTGGCGTTGGGTGTCTACCGCGTCGCTCGAAGCCGCCATTTCCAATGGGGCGGAATGCGAGTGGGCTTTCTGGAACTCACAGCGTGGTCGTTCTTAATGGCGTCCGCGCATGGAGCGGGACTAATGGTTCTGCCGGTAGTTCTCGAAATGTCGACGCCCATGCATCACATGCACGGCATGGGCATGACCGGCGCTGGAATGACAGGAGTGGTTGCCACGCTGGTACACACGCTGGGATATCTCACGGTAACAGCCGCGGTAGCGATGATCGTGTACCAAAAGGTAGGCCTAGCGATCTTGCGGAAAGCCTGGTTCAATCTCGATCTGATATGGGCTGTGGCCTTGATTGTTACCGGCTGCGTGGCGCTACTGCTGTAGCGACGTTTTCTCGTTTCTCGTTTCTCGTTAGGTACTGTGTCCCCAACGAGAAACGAGAAACGAGAAACGAGAAACGGTTGTACAATGCGAAGACGATGCACCGCTTTAACCAACTGCTCCTCTTTTGCTGCGCGTTCTCGACTTTTGCCGCCGACCGGCGGCCTATCGCCGAGACCGATATCTACTCATTCCAGTGGATCGCAAACCCGCGCATCTCACCCGACGGATCGCGTATCGTCTACACACACGTCGCTGTCAATCAGAAGCATGAGGGTTACGAAACCGCACTTTGGATCATTTCATCGAGTGGCGGCGAAGCGCGGCAACTGACCGCCGGCACGCACGACTCGTCGCCGCAATGGTCGCCCGACGGCCGAATGCTGGCGTTTGTCCGGGCATCCGAGAAAGATGGCAAGCCGCAACCTGGTCAGATCTTTCTGCTGGCCATGGATGGTGGTGAAGCGCGGCCGCTCACGGATCTTCCCAAAGGCGCAGGAGGTCCAGTCTGGTCGCCCGACGGCAAAAGCATCGCATTTTCGTCCTCGAATATCCCCAAGGATTTCGACAAGAAAAAGGATGACGACCAAAAAAGCGACGTGCGCGTAATCACGCGCGCGGTCTATCGCATGAACGGCGCGGGCTATCTGGAGCCGGACCGTCCCAGCCACATCTGGACCGTCGAAGTTCCCAAAACGCCCGGCGAACCGCAAAAGGCCAAGCAGGTGACCGACGGCGAATTCAGTGAGGGCGATATCGTCTGGTCGCGCGATGGCTCCCAGATTTACTTCACCTCGCGCCGGGTTCGCGAGCAGTACTACGAATCAGCGCATACGGATCTCTACGTGGTGAAGGCAACGGGAGGCGATATCACTCGCGTGACCGGGCTCGACGGTCCCATCGGTGGTATGGTGCTGAGTCCGGATGGATCACGGATGGCTTTCGCGGGCGCCAATTCGAGCGGCAAAGATGGGGCCGAGCGATCCTACAGCCAGCCGGATCTATTCATCACTTCGCTCCAGCCCGGCTCCACGCCGAAAAATCTCACCGCAAACTACGATTACGACATCGCGGGTGGCGTAGGTGGCGATCAGGCCCCGCCGCGCGGCAGTGGCCCATCCACGCCGTTCTGGAGCAAGGATGGGCGATTCATTTTTGTAACAGCGGGCGAGGAAGGCCACTCAAATCTGAAGCGCATCGACGCCGAGACCGGCGACGTGAAGCCGTTAACCAGGGGCGATCACGATGTGTTCGCCTATAATGCGACACCGGACGGATCGAAGGCCGCGATTCTAATTTCCTCACCCACTTTGATCGGCGACCTCTTTTCCCTGGACGTCGCATCGGTGGACGTGCGGCGGCTCACTCATATTAATGAGGAACTGTTTGCCAAAATCAAGATTACGGAACCCGTCGCCATCTGGTACAAGAGCTTCGACGGCAAGCGCATTGAGGCATTTGTGCAGCGCCCGCCGGATTTCGAAGAGGGCAAGAAGTACCCGATGATCATCAACATTCATGGTGGTCCGCACTCCGCGTATGGTTACACCTTCGATCATGAAATTCAGTGGATGGCGGCCAAGGGCTACGTGGTGCTGTATCCGAATCCTCGCGGCAGCACAACCTACGGACAGGATTTCGGAAACGTAATTCAATTTGCTTATCCAGGTGACGACTTCAAGGATTTGATGGCCGGCGTGGACGAATTAATCGCGCGCGGCTGGGTTGACAAAGATCATATGGGTGTCACCGGCGGTAGCGGCGGCGGGCTGCTGACGAATTGGGTGATCGGCCATACGCAGCGCTTCAAAGCCGCGGTCTCGCAGCGTGACATCGCCGATTGGAGAGACTTCTGGTACACGGCCGACTTCACGCTATTCAGGCCCACTTGGTTCCGCGGCGCACCCTGGGAGCAAGAAGCCGATTTCAAAGCCCGCTCACCGATCACTTACATCCGCGACATGAATACACCACTGATGCTGATCGAAGGCGAGGCCGATTACCGCACGCCTCCGGCCGCAGGCGGTGAGCAAATGTTCCGCGCTCTGAAATACAAAAAGATCCCGACCGTGATGGTCCGATTCCCCGGCGAATCCCACGAACTCTCGCGTTCCGGAATGCCGAAGCATCGGGTAGAGCGGTTACAGCACATCGTGTCGTGGTTTGATATTTATCTTCAGGGGAAAGAGATTCATACTTACGACGTTCAATAAACGTTGCTCGGTTATTCGGTTGCTCGGTTACGCGAACCGAATAACCGAATAACCGAATAACCGAATAACCGCGAAGCGCTACCAGATTTTACACGGATGCTCATGCACCATGGGCTGCCCCACTTTGCACGCGAACGCGCGCCCGAACTCCGGCATGTTTGAGACTACACCGTTCACGCGGTATTCCAGCAGCGAATGCGGGTTGGTGATCTGATTCAGCCGCTTGCTTTCCGGACGCTCATCGCCGCAGGCCCATTGCGCCATGCCGATGAAGAAGCGTTGGTCAGGCGTAAAACCGTCCATGGATTGCAGATTCTGACCCTCCGTGGCGTGCTTCCACGCCAGGTATGCCAGGAACGTTCCACCGAGATCGGCCACGTCTTCACCCAGAGTCAGCTTGCCGTTGCCCTTGACGTCTTCCACCACGATATATTCCGAATACTGATCGGACACGCACTTCGCGCGTTTTTCAAATTCCGCGGCGTCATCTTTAGTCCACCAGTCCTTCAGATTGCCCTGCGCGTCGAACTGCCGGCCCTCATCGTCGAACCCATGTGTGAGTTCGTGACCGATGGTGGCGCCGGTGTCGCCATAGTTCGGCGCATCGTCCATTTTCGAATCGAACAACGGTGGTTGCAACACGCCCCCCGGAAAATTGATGTCGTTCATCTGCGGATCGTAGTAGGCGTTGACGGTGGGCGGGGTCATTCCCCACTCGGTGCGGTCCACCGGCTTGCCGATCTTGTTCAATTGCCGGCGCGATTCGAATTCGGTTGCGCGCTCCACGTTGCCGGCATAATCCTCGCGCGATATCTTGATCGAGCTATAGTCGCGCCATTTGTCCGGATAACCGATTTTGTTGACCACCGCATGCAGTTTCTCGAGCGCTTTCTGTTTGGTCTCGGCGCCCATCCACGGTAGCTCTTGAATTTCGTGCCCCATGGCCGCTTCAATTTCCGTGGTCATCGCCTGCGTCCGCTGCTTGGTGTCCGTGGCGAAAGTCTTCTGGACAAATACCTGGCCTAGCGCCTCACCCAGATCGCGATCCACCCGCTGGACGCATCGTTTCCAGCGCGGCGGTATCTCCTTCAAGCCGCGCAGATATTTGCTGTTGAAATCGAAGTTGGCCTGGACGAACGGCGAGGAAAGCGAGGAAGCTTTGCCGTCCACCAGGTGCCAGCGCAGATAGGCTCTCCACTCTGCCGGACTGTGCGCCTTCAACTCAGCTTGAACCTCTTTGAAAAATGCCGGCTCGGTGACGTTGATCACGGAAGTATCGGGAACTTGGGCGGCCGCAAAATACGTCTCCCAGCGGAACGATGGCGTCAACGCTTGCAATTCCGTGGGCGTCATCTTGTGGAACAGCTTGTAGGGATCGCGCTGCTCCACGCGTGTCAAGGATGCTTTGGCCAGCGCGGTTTCGACAGCCATCACCATGCGCGCGTCAGCCTTGGCCTTCTGCGTCGGCTCGCCGCTGAGCTCCAGCATTTTCGCAACATGCTGCAGATACTTGGCGCGCGTCACAACGGACTTGGCATCGGTCTTTACGTAGTAGTCGCGATCGGGAAGTCCCAACCCGCCGGCACTCGCAAATGCGATGACGCGTGTGGAATCCGCAAAGTCCTGATTGGAGCCGAAGCCAAACAGCGTGTTCTCTCCGGTGAGATGCTGGCGCGCCAAAAGAGCCGGGAGATCGGCCAGCGATTTGAGCGCGTTGATTTCATCCAGCTCGGATTTCAAGGGCGCGGCGCCGGCCTTTTCTACCGCGGCTTCATCCATGCACGCGTGGAAGTAATCACCGATTTCAGTTTCCACCTGGCTGCGATTCGGCGACGGTTTGGACGCCTCATCCAAGATGCCCCATAGAAAACGCCGGTTGTCCTCGGCGAGTTTGCCGTAAACGTCCCAGCTAGATTGGTCAGGCGGAATCGGATTTTTCTTGATCCACGCGCCGCAGGAATAGCGATAAAAATCCGTGCATGGGTCCACCGAGCGATCCATCGAGGATGCGTCGAGGCTCGGGCTATAAGGAAGCGCGGCAAGCGGTGCATCGGATTTTGAGGATTGCCCGAACAGAAGCGGGGCCGTCAGAAATAGAAGCGTGTATCTCACATTGCTATGTTAGACCTTGTAGGGCAGGATGGCATCCTGCGGCGGGTTGGCAACCCGCCTCCGGTCGGGCCGATTGGCAATCGGCGCGCGGGTTACCAACGTGCCCCACAGAGCAAAATGACTAATTACCCTAACATCATCCCCGTCGGCTTAGTCGGATTCGGCAACGCCGGACGCACCTTCCATGCGCCGGTGATCCGCGCCGTTCCTGGCCTCGATCTAAGCTGCATCGTGCAACGCACCGGCGATTCCGCGCGTGAGAAATATCCGGATGTGCGTGTGGTGCGCACTATCGATGAACTGCTCGCGGATAACAGCATTAGGCTGGTAGTGATTGCGACACCGAACGACTCGCACTTCGAACTGGCCCGGCAGTGCCTGCTGGCCGGACGCGACGTCGTGGTGGACAAACCGTTTACCAATACCTCAAGCGAAGCGCATGAGCTGGACGAACTCGCCCGCGCTGAGGGCCGCGTGCTGTCCGTTTATCAAGACCGGCGCTGGGATGGTGATTTCATCACCGTTCAAAAACTGATCGGCTCCGGAACGCTCGGCCGGCTGGCGCTTTTCGAATCGCATTTCGATCGCTATCGCCTGGCTCGCCGTCCCAACCAATGGCGCGAAGCTGCGGGTCCAGGCAGCGGTGTACTCTTCGATCTTGGACCGCACCTGGTGGATCAAGCGCTGGTGCTTTTCGGCATGCCTGAGGCCATCGCGGCCGATGTGCGCATTGAGCGCGAAGATGCGGTGGTTGACGATGCGTTTGATATCCTGCTGCGATATCCCAAACTCACCGTGCTGTTACGCGCCACCATGATCGCCTGCGCACCGGGGCCGAGATTCGTCTTGAATGGCACACTTGGTTCTTATGTCAAACACGGGATGGACCCGCAGGAAGACGCACTGAAGGCAGGAGCGCAACCCGTATCGCCTGGATGGGGGGAAGAAGACCCGTCGCATTGGGGAACACTGACGCTCGCCGGACCGAACGGAGTTGTACGCCAGCCCGTCCCCACCGAGGCCGGCGATTACCGCAAGTTCTACTCGAACGTTCGCGATGCCATTCTTCTGAGAGCTCCGCTGGCAGTCACGGCTCTACACGCCGCCCGAATAATTAGACTGCTAGAGCTGGCGCGGGAGAGCTCGAAGCAATGGCTGGAAGCCCGTTGAACCATTGGGGATCGCCGCGGCGAACAGCCTAATCTTCAGCTAACGATTTGACGATACACCTTTATGAGCGATTCGTCGGTTCCTTCACGGACACCGGCCTGGAAGCGTATGGCCGCCTATGGTTTACGCGCTTTCACCTTGGCCGGGGTGTTGTTTATATGCTTCGAGCTCAGTGTGTGGATTCACCCTCCCATGCTTGCATGGGGGTTGAGCTTGGCCGATCATAACCTGATCTGCAGTTCCGCGGAGGCGCTGCGCGGGGCCCAGCATCACCAACGCGTCTCTCACGGAGAAGAGGAAATCGTCGCGCATTCCACCAAGATTCAGAGCGACTCACATTTCAACTTGTGGCACACGCCACGCGGAGATTGGTGGATCCCTAAGGGCAGCGACAAGTCAGTGCTCGGTTTTCTCGCACAACAACAGTACAAGATCTACGGTGATGGCGTTTGGGGTGTTCAGAAAGGCGATATCGTTCTGGATTGCGGGGCCAATATTGGCGTGTATACCCGCGAAGCGCTGGACGAAGGCGCAGGAATGGTCGTTGCCATCGAGCCGGGACCCGAGAATGTGGAATGCCTGCGCCGCAACTTCAAGCGCGAAATTGAGGACAAGCGCGTGGTGATCGCAGCTCTGGGTGTGTGGGACAAGGACGACGTGCTGCCGCTCTATGCGGATCCTGACAATTCGGGAGCCGATAGCTTTGTGATCCGGGGCGTGGGGGACAACGTAATCAACGTGCCGCTCACCAGCATCGACAAACTTGCGGTGCAACTGAAGCTCCCTCACGTTGACTACATCAAAATGGACATCAAAGGCGCCACTGCAAAGGCGCTCATCGGCGGCAAGGGCATTCTGAGTTCAGCGCGTCCCCGGCTGGCGCTTTCCACTGAGGAGAAGGAAGACGATCCCGCTCAGATTCGTTCACTGGTTTTGTCGCTGCAGCCGTCCTATCAGATGGCCTGTGGAATCTGCTCGGTAGGTGCGATGAAAGTAAATCCGGACGTGCTGCTGTTCCGGCCCTGACTAGTGACTCACAATTTCCGGGATCCCCGGCGATAACGAAATTTATCGATGCCCAGCCGCTTGATTCGGGATTCCAGGGTGGACGCGGGAATGCCGAGTCGCCCAGCCGCGCCCGTCGGGCCTGACACTCGCCCGGCCGAGTTGCGCAGAGCCAGCTCAAGGGCCTCCCGTTCACGAGCCAGTAGTTCCCCCGGTAGGTCGCCAGCCGCGCGCACACCCGGTAGTTCATCCAGCGCAACCCGCAGGATTCCATTGCGAGCCAGAATCACGGCGCGTTCAATGATGTTTTCCAGTTCCCGCACATTTCCCGGCCAGCCGTAGGATTCCAACGCCTTCATGGAACGCCGGTCAATGCGGGTAATGCTACGGCCGAAACGCGTCGCGTATTTCATCGCAAAATGCGCCACCAAAGGCGCGATGTCTTCCGGACGCTCCCGCAAAGCCGGCACTCGAATGGGAAACACGCTCAGCCGGTAGAAGAGATCGCTTCGAAAACGTCCGGAGCGAACCTCTTCCGCTAAATCGCGATTGGTGGCCGAGATCAAACGGACATTCACTTGGACGCTCTGTTCGCCGCCCAGCCGTTCGAAGGCGCGTTCTTGAAGCACGCGCAAAAGCGTGACTTGGACATCCATCGGCAAGTCCCCGATCTCGTCCAAAAATAACGTGCCGCCGTGGGCCTGTTCGAACCGTCCTTTGCGCCGCTCTGTCGCGCCCGTGAACGCGCCGCGCTCATGCCCGAACAGTTCAGATGCAATTAATGTTGCGGGGATGGCCGCGCAGTTCACCGTTACCAGCGGCGCCTTGGCTCGCGGAGACAGATTGTGGATAGCCCGTGCCACCAATTCTTTGCCTGTGCCAGTTTCTCCCGAGACCAGCACGGTCGCATCCGTTGGGGCTACCTGTTGAACAGCTTCGAGGATTGCTTTCAGCGCGGGTGCATCGCCGACGATTTCTTCAAATCCTTTGGCCTGCTCCAGTTGAGAACGCAAGGCCACATTTTCGGCCTCCAGTTGATCCCGAAGCGTCCGGATCTCATCGTTCGCCAGCGCATTCGCTACCGCGATTCCGATCGCTCGCGACACTTGCGCCAGCAGCGCAGCTCGTCCGTGGAAAAAGCTTGCGCGGCGTGCCGCGTAAACGCGGCTAATCCCAAACGAGTGCCTCGGACAGTTAACGGAATGGCCGCATAAGCTCGCAAGCCGGCTGAGGCCAACCGGAATTCGTGCGGTAACCACTCCTTTTTTTCGAGCAGGTCCGGGCAACTGTAAGGCGCTCCGGATTGTAGTTTCTTCTCGAGTTCCGATCCACTGTAGGGAATAGAAGGACGCGGGTCGGGTCTGATCCGCGCGCTCGCCGACGGTTCGACGACGTGCAGTGCGAACGGCCGGCCTTTGGATCGATCGAACGTCACAATCGCGATTCCCTGGAAATTCACCACGGGAGCCAGCAGTCTCGCCACTGCAGCGAGCACACCATCCAACTCGCGCTCACTGTTGACGGCTTCCCAAATCTCGATCGCCAATTCGCGCCGCTCTTCTTTTCCCATCCATTTCAGTGTATCGCGAAATCGCGAAGTTTCGCGAATTCTAGATGGGCGTCGATCAGAAACTCCTAGCATATTCAGCGTGTTACACGGCAATTGCTATTTGGAACATCAACTGCTCTCTACTCGTATAACACGCTATGTCCCACACTACCTGGCTTGATTTTCGTTACGCGCTCCGGACTCTTCGCAAGAGCCGCGCCTTCACCCTCACCGCCATACTATCGCTCGGTTTGGGCATCGGCGCGAACACCACGATCTTCACAGTGGTGAACAGCGTATTTCTGAACCCACTTCCTATTGAGAAGGCGTCCGAGCTGGTCTCCGCTCACACACTCGACACTACGCCCGGCACGCGATCCAGCAACTTGCTGCCGATGTCGTATCTCAACCTCAAAGACTTCCGGGACGAGAATCAAGTGTTCACGAACCTGGCCGGATTCTCGTCACCCATGGCTTTCGGCCTCTCCAAAGGATCGGCTGCCGTTCCGGAGCGCGCCTTCGGTGAGCTAGTGACCAGCAATTATTTCGACACGCTGGGCGTCCATCCTGTTCTAGGACGCTTCTTTGTGCCGGAGGAGGATAGCACCCCCGGCGCGCACCCGGTGGTGGTGCTCGGAAATGGCATCTGGCAACTTCGCTTTGGCGGAGATCCCAATCTGGTGGGCCAGACACTGCGGATCAACAGCATCGTGTTCACAGTGATCGGTATCGCGCCCGCGGGATTCAAAGGCGTCAACGCGGTCTTCGGGCCGGATCTGTGGATCCCAACCATGATGGTTGAACAGGTTTTCCCGTCTGACTCGCGATCGATGCTGCGGGAGCGAAGCGATCTCACGTTTAGAGTGGCGGGACGGCTGAAGCCCGGCGTCTCGAGAGCTCAGGCGGAAGCGAATCTGAAGACAATTGCTGCTGCCCTGGAGCGCGAGTATCCCGAATCGAACCGGGGCCGCGGTATCGCACTACGTCCCATCGCAGATGCGGCCTTCACACCCGGCACCCGGGAACCGGCCATGTTTGGAGGCGCGGTGTTGATGGCCATCGTGGGATTGGTGTTGCTGATTGCCTACTCGAACGTCGCGAATTTGCTTCTGGCGCGCTCCGCTGGACGCCGGCAGGAAGTGGCCGTCCGGCTTGCGCTGGGAGCCAGCCGCGCTAGACTGATCCGCCAATTGTTAACTGAGAGTGTTGTGCTAGCTCTGGCTAGCGGCATCGTGGGCCTTGCGATTGCCTATGAGGGAATTGTGCTGCTCAACTCGTACCGCCCTCCCGAGGTCGCCCGCAATCTCGCTGAAGCTCAATTCGATCCGGCAGTTTTCGCGTTCGCTCTTTTGATCTCCGTAGCAACGGGGCTGATCTTTGGAATCATTCCGGCGTTAGAAAGCACGCGGCCGGATATTTCAGAAACCCTGAAGCAGGAGACACGCAGCGCGGGCCGCAGCCGCCGCGGGATTTCTTTCGCAAATACGCTTCTGGCCGGGCAAGTCGCGTTTTCGCTAGTGGCACTTATTACCGCGGGATTGTGCTTGCGGAGCATTCAGCATGCCTATACCATCGATCCTGGCTTTGAGACCAGAAAGCTGGCGCTGGTCATCACCAATCCCGGACAAGCCGGATACAATCAGGCGCGCTCGGAGCAGTTTTATCGCGACGCTGGCGAACGTGCGTCCAGCGTGCCCGGCATCGTGTCGGTGTCATGGGCCACCAACCTGCCCTTCTGGTCGCGCCCGTCGCGCAGCGTCGTGATCGAGGGCGAAGAACGGCGCGAGAAGGCAAATCCGGTGATGACCGTGGTCAACACCGTGGACCTTGACTATTTCAAAACCCTGGGCATCCTCAGGACCGATGGCCGCGATTTCACAGCCTACGACCGTGACGGATCTGTCCCCGCCGCGATCATCAACGAAACCATGGCTGCCAGGTTCTGGCCGCATCAGAATCCAATCGGCAAGCGATTCCAATTTACCGGCGACAAGTTCTTTCGCCAAGTTGTCGGCGTGGTGAAGACCGCGAACTATCAGAGCTTGGGCGAAGCGCCACAGATCTGCGTGTATGTTCCGCTCCGGCAAAACTTCGCAGCCTGGATGGTGCTGTATGTGCGTACCGAATCCGATCCGTCCACCGTGCTCGCCGCGCTGCAACGTGAGCTGCGAGGCATCGATCCGCAAATCCCCATTGAAGATGTCCGGACCGCGCGGAAAGTGATCGATCAGGCACTGTGGGGCGCGAAGCTAGGCGTGGGATTGTTGAGCATCTTCGGATTCCTGGCGCTGGGCTTGGCCAGTATCGGGCTGTACGGCATGATGGCGTATTCGGTCAGCCGCCGCAGACGCGAGATCGGGTTGCGGATGGCGCTGGGAGCGGCACAATCCGGCGTGATGGGTTTGATTTTACGGCAGGGGATGCAGTTGGTCGCGATCGGCGTAGTGATTGGAATAGCCGCGTCGGTGCTAGTGAGCCCGCTCGATCCAGTGAGCCTAGGGGCTGCTTCTTTGGTGCTTATCCTGGTGGCTCTTGCGGCTTGTTATTTGCCGGCTCGGAGGGCCAGCCGGGTGGACCCCTTGGTTGCGCTGCGGGACGCGTGATTTGTCCCCTCGCTTACGCGCGGGGCTACCATCGAATGCGATCGTGCAATTGCCTGGACACAACCGTGCCCGGATGTGTAGCCCCGCACGTCAGTGAGGGGACTTCCATCTAATGCTCCGAAAGAAGTGCTTTGATATTGGCTTCGACATTGCCTTTGTCGACCAGGCCTTCCTTGTAGAGCGCCGCGACGCGGCCCTCGCGATCTATCAAAAACGTATCCGGCAGGTTGCCAATTCCGTATTTCTTCGACATGGGATCGTCTCCGAGCAGCATAGTGTAGGGGATCTTGTGCTCTTCCAGAAACGGCCTCAAAACCTTCCAGCCTTCTTCGTCGAGTGAGACACCGATCACTTCGAACCCCTTCGCCTGGTACGCCGACTGGAATGCCGCAAACCAGGGAATCTCCTTCTTGCATCCGGTACACCAGGTAGCCCAGAAATCCAGCAGGACCACTTTGCCATGGAAATCGGCGAGTTTTAAGGTCTTGCCGCTGACATCTTGGAGAGCGAACTCCGCGGCAGGCTTGCGTCCTTTTTCGGGTTGCAGGGGAACGCGCAGTCCAGGTTGATCAGCGGCAGCGGCCACGCTAGCTAGCGTCAGAAGCATAGTCAACATTCTGTTCATTTTTCTTCTCCTTTGTTTTTCTCCCCAACGGCACAAGCTTGCGGTTGCCAGCATATATGCAACGGGCCGTCCGACGATTGCGAGCGGCAGCAGCCTGGTTGGCCAAGGAACGGCGTGCCATTCGCCCTCACTCCAAATCTCACGGACTCTCTCATACCATCCGCTGGTCCAGGTTACGAGCGAAGTAAGCGCCGCAACAGAGGCAGCCAGCAGGAGCGCCTGCCGGAATCCAAGAGTGCGCAGCCGGACGCCTCGATTCATGCCCCAAATCGCGGCGGCTAAAAACGGCAGCATCGGGATGCTCATCATGAAAAGCAGGTTTAGAACAACCTCCCAGAGCTGCGCCCTGGGGAGTGTTAGGCCCCTCGGCAGGATCAAGCGCAACGAATACCAGCTATGCACTACCAGGCAAAAGAGTGCCCCGGTTAACCAGGTGGCGCGCCCGGACAGTGACCCCAGTAGGAACCCACTTGTCCATGACCAGGAAAACAGGGCGAGGAATAGGCAAGCCAAATACACCGCATCCTCGCCAACTCTCAACCCGGTCCCAAAGTGGACGCCGTGGCGCCAATAGGTCCGCACCTGTAAAACAATCGCTGCGTCAAAGCGAAAAGCAATGTCGCTCAACAGCACGCCCGCTACACCAACCAACCCACCGAGAGCCAGCCAAGGGTGCCAATCTTTCCACAATTCTGCTTGGCGCCGGATCACTAATCCGAGCAAATCGCGGAGCGCTTGTCCGCCGGTCGCGCCTGACTCCGTCAGATCCCCGCACACGGCATCGCGCTCATCCGGATGCAGCATCCGGGAGACAACGTCCGCCATTCGGCAACAGATCTGGGTCAGCATGATTACTACCACATTGTGATTCTAATCGAAGTCCATGTCAAGAGCGAACGGTCCTGTACCGCTGTGCGGTATACTGCGAGCCTGACCTGGGACGGCGAGTAGCTGCTGATCTGAGAGGAGTGCGATAAGAATGCCAAAGAAAGTGGCCAACAAGAAAACCTCGCTCGGGGCGGACCTGATCGAAGGTATGAAGCTGGTCCTCGCGCATGATCGCGGCAAGGTAGAACTGGAACAGGCTTGGCCGAAGCCAGTCGACGTGAAGGCCATCCGCAAGCATGTGAAAATGTCCCAAGCTGAATTCTCACGAGCTTATGGGATCAGCAAGCGGGCGCTACAGGAGTGGGAGCAGGGTGGGCGTCAGCCGGATTCGGCGGCACGTGCCTACCTGACTGTCATCGCGAAAGAACCCTCTATCGTGCGCCGTGCACTCGCCCGTAGATGACCGGAATGTAATGATCGGCTCCTGCGCGAATGTGAGACAATGCCGCTGGATGACTCATACATCGAGAAGAGAATTTTTGAACCACGCCGCGATGGCTGGACTGGTGTGCGCGGGCGCGCCGAAGCTTGGCGCCAATCCGCTGGGCATGCCGATCGGATGCCAGACCTATCCGGTCCGGAAAATGATCGGACAGGATTTTCCCGGCACCCTCAAAGTGCTGGCTCAGGCTGGATTCGAGCGAATCGAGCTGTGCTCTCCGGTGGGCTACGCCGATTCCGGATTCGGCGCCATCGCCAAATATAAGCCCGCCGAGCTGCGGGGAATTATTAGCGACGCCGGGCTCAAGTGCGAGAGTTCACACTTCGATATCGGAGAACTCCGAAAAGATCTGGCTGGGCGCATTGCTTGGGCCAAAGAAGTCGGTATGACGCAGATGTTCGTGCCGAGCCTGGACGGGCCGAAGAATCCCACCATGGATGACGTTAAAAAGGCCGCGGATGAATATAGCAAGATGGGCGAACACACCACGAAGGCAGGAATCCAGCTGGGTCTGCACAATGAGAATTTTGAACTCACCCAGGTAGACGGCAAGCGCACGTATGACATCCTGTTGGGGCTTTTCGACCCGAAGCTGGTGAAGTTTCAGTTCCAGTGTTCGACCGTCAGCCAGGGTTACTTTGCCGCGGACTACTTTATGAAGTATCCCGGTCATTTCATCTCAATGCACGTACAGGATTGGAACCCGGAATCCAAGAAGACCGTGGCCGTGGGACAAGGGTCGCTCGACTGGAAGAAGATATTCGCCGCCGCAAAAACGGGCGGTGTCAAGAATTACTTCGTCGAAATGAACCTGGACCTGATGAAGGCCAGCGTCCCGTATCTGCGCGATTTGCAAGTGACCTAAGTCGCATGTTGCTGCTACAGCAACGCCGCCGTCAGCTCTTCGAAATTGCCCGGGGTTACTAACTGAAAGCGAACCGACAGCCGCGTGAATCCACGCAGCACGCGATTCAGCTCGTCAGTGGGGATTTCAGGACTGGCCAGAAAAATACTCCCTGACGATATTCGATACGGCAGCACTCGCCAATCCCGAACCACGTGCCGGGGCAAAGCGCGCGCCACTTTCCGGCTGACCGTCTGGGGTTCCAAACGGCCAACCGGCAGACTCTGTTGCAAACTCAAGGCCTCGTAGAGCTCGTCCTCGCTGATCTTTCCCAGCTGCATCAAGTATTGTCCCAGCCGCACCCCCGCCGGCTGATGCCCCAACGCTTGGTTCAAATCGCCTTCCGTCACATAACTGGAGCCCACCAGGATCTCGCCCAACTTGCGCTTATGCTCCATCAAAGCACTCCGCGACGGATAGGCGTGATCAGTCTTCAGCCAGACCAACGGCTGATGGTACCGGCGAGAGCGGGAATACCGCCAGACGGCCTGCGCCGTCGCCACCGTGTTGATCCAGTTGGAACAGACCGTTCGTAGCGGCACCCCGAGCGCGAACAGCGGACCATATAGCCGCGTCACGCAACCCATCCGGACGCCGGTCTGAATGATTTGGATCAGCAGCGTGGCTTCGAGCAGCGCCGGATGCAGCGTCCATCTGGCTAGGCCCCATGGCAGCCCGGTCAGCCGGGCAAAGATCCACGTGAGGACCCCGTAGGCAAACAGGAAGTTCGTAAACAGGCTGAGCGGATTTCCCAATAATCCCTTGCGGTCGCGCCAGAACCAATACACTTGCGGCAAGCTGCCCCGCCAGCCATGCCGCTCCCAACTTTGCAGAGCGATTCCCATGATCCAGCGAGTGCGCTGCCGTATGGCGGATCGCGCGGTCCGGGGAAAGAACTCGCGCGTGGCGACGAAGCTCGCTTGACGGCCTCGCGCTATGGGCAGAAAGAGCTGCCTGCAACCCAGATTGTGCAACCGCAGCCCGTTCTCGTAATCTTCGGTGAGGCAAGCTGGCTCAAAAATCAGATTGTGTTCCGCGCTGGCCAATTTGTCGAGAGCCTCGCGGGTGAATCCCGTGCCCACGCCGTTCGACGGGACAAAGCTGCCCATGAGCTGGCGCGCGGGCATGTCTTTAATCTGCCATTCCGAGAATTCGTCGCAATACATTCCATGCACCCAGTCGCCGAACGGTGTTTTGAGCGGCAGCACCGGAATCTGCACCATGTCGAATTCGCCGGCGTAGGCATTGATCTGTGAAAATGCCTCGGGATGGATCAGATCCTCGGCATCGTGCGTCACCACAATTTCGAAACGAAGCTGATGGTGCTCCTCATACAGCAACATGCGCTGATATATCCAGTTCAGGCAGTCCGCTTTCGATGTGGGACCGTCATGCGGGCACACGGCCAGGTGTACATTCGGAAAACGCTCCTCCAGCTCGCGAACAGCGCTCAGCGTGGAGTCATCATTAGGATATGCGCCGATGAAAAAGTGATAATTCTCGTAGTCGATGGCGGCGACATTGTGCTCCACCATCCCGGCGATCACCTCGGACTCATGCCAGAGCGGAACAAAGATGGCGAGGTGTTTCTCCACGCCGGTTTCCGACGGTTTCGGATGCGACTTGCCGCGCGCCCAGGCCCACAAACAAATGACGTTCAGGGCCATGTCGTCTAGCCCACTGATCAACACGGCCAGAGCCGCGGGAACCAGACAGACGGCGACCCAGGCGTCCGCGAGGGACAACCAGGATAAAACAATGGATATCAATAGTCGTAGTGCCTGGTAATCCCTAAAGTTCGCACGCGCATTTTGTGGTTTGTTGGAATCGGTCACTCAGAAGCTGTGAAAAAATCGGCAACGGTACCGACTCCCTCACGGTCGCGGTTCGGTAACACTCTCTGAACATGAGACTTTCTTTCCGAGCCGCGAGCCTAAGCGACCGGTGCTTTTGATTTTTTCACAGATTCTCACACTCGCGGTTCGGAAGGCATGTCCCATGTTTAGAGAACGTTACAGAACCGCGACCGTGAGGAAGTCGGTGCTTCTCCGCCTTCCACCCAGCTTGGTAGTGCCTGAAAGGTGCGTTGAAAGGGAAAACTCAGCGAACCATGGGGCAATCGCCCGTCTGGTGATCTTCAATCTGGAATCTTAGAAACTCGTGGACTGCGTCCAGCGCTTCTTTGTTGTCGGCGACGATGTTGATTCGAGCGCCGCGAGGGGTTTCCTGTAAATCCCAGTGAAGCTGGTCCTTGAGCCGGGTCATTGTAGCCGTCCCTGGAACGTCTGTACTGTGCACAAGCATTGGGACCTTGAAATTTCCCGCTGCGAACATCTGAACAATGTGATGGAAGTGCCCTCGGATTTGGTCCCGGCTTTCAGTATCTTTGGCGTCATTGGCGCGAACATCAATCGCCCCGCCGTCGTAGCTCAGTTCAAAGTGGTGCGTGGTCTTTTCGTGTGAGAACCCCATTTCGTGGTCTCCATGGGCGTTCACCATGGCGTGGTGATCCTGCGAAAACGCGAGGAAAGACCCGGCGATCAGTAGAACAATTGTCCGAATCATGGACGGTAATCTCCTGTTTAGGAACTGACGCGCGACAGGGACATCCGTTAGGGGTTTAGGCTAGACGAGTGTTAAGCGCAACGTTGTATGGTCTGGCAACCTATCAAGCGCTACCCCCACCCACCCCCACCCACCTGTCAGCGCCAAGTAGAAATGTCCGGTTTTGGGGTGGAGTTGGAGCGGTGTGGTTTAGAGTGTGAATGATTCCTTGGGAGGTCGCGCTCCTGAGGAAGATTCAAAGCCGATGCGACGGAGTTGGCTCCGAAGTAAGCGGCGGCAAGCCCTCGGTTAACCGGGCCCTGCGGGGTACCCTCCGAGGGTTTTGCTTTTCTGGCACAGATTACTTTGGTGAAACT
>DASYNU010000181.1:0-44642 GCA_036008345.1 Bryobacteraceae bacterium | reverse complement strand
GGCGTTTCGATAGAACTTGAATTAAGTGAAGCCAACTCTGGTTACCGGGGCGACCGGTTTCATCGGGTGGCATGTAGCCAGAAAGTTGCTCACGCGCGGGCACACCGTGCGGGCTTTGGTTCGGCCCACGAGTAAAGTCCGCGATTTGGACTTGGAAGCCGTAAGTGGTGATTTGCGCGACTCTGAATCATTGGAGCGCGCCGTAAAGGGGTGCGGGCTGGTGTTTCACGTCGCAGCCGATTACCGGCTGTGGGCCAAGGATCCCTCGGAGCTCTACCGTTCGAACGTCGAGGGTACGCGGAATCTGTTGACCGCCGCGCGCGCAGCCGGAGTGGAGCGCGTCGTTTATACCAGCACCGTGGGCTGTATCGGCATCCGCAAGGATCAGCCTGGCAGCGAGGACGTAGAGGTGCGTCTCGAGCAAATGACCGGGGCCTACAAGCGGTCCAAATTTCAGGCGGAGCAAGTAGCCATCGAATTCTCGAAGGCGGGATTTCCGGTGGTCATCGTGAATCCTACCGCGCCCATGGGCGATCACGACTTTAAGCCCACACCCACCGGCAAAATCGTAGTGGACTATTTGAAGGGCGCCCTGCCGGCATTCGTAGACACCGGGCTGAACCTGGTGGATGTTGAGGACACAGCCGAGGGCCATCTCCAGGCCGCCGAGCGCGGTCATTCGGGCGAACGCTATATACTCGGCTGCGAAAACCTGACGCTCCAACAAATTCTGGAACGCTTGGCTCGTATCAGCGATGGCAAAGTCCCGCGCTGGCGAATTCCGTATCCACTAGCTTATGCGGCCGGGCTCGCAAGCACCGGCTGGGCAAATTTAACTGGCCATGAACCACGCGCCCCTTTGGATGCCGTAAAGATGGCCAAAGTGAAAATGTTCGTTTCGTCCGACAAGGCGAAGCGAGAATTGGGATTCAATCCCGCCCCCGTGGGTGGCGCGCTGAAACGTGCCGTCGATTGGTTTCGGGCAAATGGTTATGTCTAATTGTTAGTTTTCGTGGCGGCCGAAGCTCGCGAATTCTCGGGCCTTCTGCGCCATGCGGAACGGGAAGTCAAGCTGAACTGGCCCGTAGATTTCGCCAGAAAAATCTGGCTGAATGGGAGAGCAGCGTTGCTGATAGCGAACGGCCCAGGCCCAGCGTTGGCGGGAAAAGCAGTAGAAGTTGCGAGAGGACGCGAGAAGTTGACAGGTTTAGTAAGCACAGGCTTTTGCGGCGCGCTGGATCCAGCGCTGAAACTGTCCGACATCTTCGTCGCCACTGAACTCACCATACCCAACGACACCATACCGAACCGCGACCGTGAGGGAGTCGGTGCCTATATTCCGGTCAATCCCCACCCCCATCAAACCGGCGTCCTCCTCTCCATCGACCGCGTCGCTGTCACCTCCATCGAAAAATCCGCACTCCATCAAACCGGTGCCGCCGCAATCGAAATGGAAGCCGCAGGCGTTGCCGCCAAGGCCCAAGAATATAACTTGCCCTTCTACTGCGTCCGTGTAGTCACGGACACCGCCGGCGAAAGCTTCCCTTTGGATTTCAACCAAATGCGCGACGCCAGTGGCCGCTTCAGCCGATTCAAAATCCTGGCTGCCGCTTTCCGTAACCCAACGGTATTTCCGAAGCTTCTAAAGTTCAACAAAATATCCAAGCACGCCGCCCAGGCGCTAGGGGACTTCCTTGCCGACACTCGATTCTGAAATCATCGCCGCCCCAACCACCATGCAGGCAGCCGTCTACACCGGCGATAGCAAAATCTCTGTCGAAGCCGTCCCCACCCCCGCCATTGGCCCGGGAGAGCTGCTGGTTCGCGTGGAAAGCTGCGGTATCTGCCACACCGATCTCAAGAAGATTGAGCACAACCTGCTGGCCCCGCCGCGCATCTTCGGCCATGAAACCGCTGGTGTAGTCGCATCCGTAGGCTCAGGCGTCCGCAATTTCAAAATTGGCGACCGCGTGATTGTCTTCCACCACATTCCCTGCATGGAATGCTTCTATTGCCGGCACAAACTCTACGCGCAGTGCCCGGTCTACAAAAAAGTCGGCGTCACAGCCGGATATGAGCCCGCTGGTGGTGGATTCTCACAGTACGTTCGCATCATGGATTGGATCGTCCGCCGTGGCGTCGAAAAAATCCCCGACGGCGTCTCCTTTGACCGCGCCAGTTTCGTCGAGCCTCTGAATACGTGCCTCAAAGGCGTAGTCCAACTCGATCCCAAGCCCGAAGATGTTGTGGTAGTACTGGGCCAGGGTCCCATCGGTTTGCTCTTTACAATGCTGGTGAAGCGCTACGGATCTACGCTGCTCGCGACCGACACCATGCCCTTCCGCCGTGAGCTCTCGGCCCGCCTGGGAGCCGCAGCCGCCTTCGACCCCCGCGAGCCGGCCTTGCTGGAACGTATTATGGAGATGACGGGTGGCCGCGGGGCCGACAGCGTCATCATCGCGGCTTCCGCTCCCGGTATCGTGGAGCAGGCCGTACGCTATTCCCGTCCCGGGAGCCGCATTCTTTTGTTCGCTCAAACATCGCACCATGAACGTATTGAAGTATCAGGAGCCGATATCTGCGTGGGCGAGCGCATCGTTTTCGGATCGTACAGCGCCTCGGTCGATCTGCAGCAGGAATCTGCCGATCTTGTATTTAGTGGCCGGTTGCCGGTGGAAGACCTTATTTCCCACCGCTTTGCTTTGAATGAGATACGGGCCGGAATCGACCTCGCGTTGCATCCGGAGCCTAAATCGTTGAAAATTATAGTTCAGCCTCAGAGGTGGTCTTAGTGAACACACAGATGATTGCCGCCGTCCTCTACGGCAAGGAAAACTTGCAGATTGAGGAGGTATCAGTACCGAAGATTGAGCGGGGCGATGTCTTGGTCAGGGTGCAGGCTGCCCTCACGTGCGGGACCGACGTGAAGGTTTTCCGCCGCGGCTACCATGCCCGCATGATCGTTCCTCCCGCGCTGTTCGGACACGAGCTGGCGGGGGATATCGTCGCTATGGGGCCGGATGTCACGGGTTTCCGAATCGGTCAGAGAGTGGTCGCCGCTAATTCGGCGCCCTGCCTCCAATGTTTCTATTGCAAGCGTGGTAACGAAAACCTTTGCGACGATCTGCTTTTCAACAACGGTGCCTACGCCGAGTACATCCGCATCCCCGCCCGAATCGTCGAACGCAACATGTACGAAATCCCTCGCCATGTCAGTTATCAGGACGCCGCGTTGATCGAACCCCTGGCTTGCGTACTGCGCGGTTTGGATGAAACCTCCATCGCCAAGGGCGACAACATAGCAGTAATAGGACTCGGGCCAATCGGCCTGATGTTTGTCCGCTTGGCCAAAGCCTACGGCGCGAGAGTGATCGCCATTGGCCGCCGCAAAACGCAGCTCAACCGTGCTGCGCAAATGGGCGCCGACGAACTACTGACCTCTGGCGAGACAGACGAAACAGTGAAGCAAGTCCGGGATTTGACCGAGGGCCGTGGCGCCGATATCGCCATTGAAGCCGTGGGCCATCCGGATGCCTGGCAGACCGCCGTGCGGCTGCTTCGCAGAGGTGGAACCGTGAATTTCTTCGGCGGCTGCCCCAACGACAGTCATATCAAATTAGACACCTCCTTGCTGCACTATTCCGAAATCACCTGCAAAGCGAGTTTCCATCACACGCCCGCCCACATCCAAAAGGCGCTGGAGTTCGTAAGCCGCCAGGTGATCACCGCCCGCGATTTTGTGAATCGCGTGGAGCCGCTCACCAATCTGCTCGAAGTGATGCGCCACCTGATGAGCCACAACGGTCACATGAAGACCGCGATAATACCCTAGGAGCTTGCTCAACGTGGCCCTGCAGCTCGCCCCCAAAGAGTTCGTCCACTCCCCGGAGGCGCTGAACGACAATTACACCGTCCCCTCGGCCGAAGAATACACGCGCTGGCTCGCGACTCATCACTACGAAAACTTCCACGTAGTCTCTTTCCTGCTGCCCAAACGCCTGCACCAGGATTTCTACAATGTCTATGCGTTCTGCCGCTGGGCGGACGACTTAGGCGATGAAATTGGCGACCCTGCCGAGAGCCTCCGTTTATTAGCTTGGTGGCGCACCGAACTCGAAGCCATGTACCAAGGCCAAGTACACCATCCGGTATTTGTCGCCCTGGAAGGCACCGCTCGAAAGTATAATCTACCGATCCAGCTTTTCTCCGATTTGATCAGCGCCTTCGAGCAAGACCAACGCGTGACGCGCTACCAGAACTGGGATGAGCTGTTTGCCTACTGCCGCTGCTCCGCAAATCCCGTAGGCCGCCTGGTACTGCGTCTGTGTGGATACAGCGACCCCGAGCGCGACCGTTTATCCGATTCCACCTGCACCGCCCTCCAGCTAGCCAACTTCTGGCAGGACGTCACCGTAGATTTCGAAAAAGATCGCGTCTATCTTCCGCTGGATCTGTTCCAGAAGCACGGCTACACATTGGAAGATCTAGCCGCGCGCCGCTTCAACCCAGCCTTTCAATCCGCAATGCGCGAAGCAGTAGAAAAAGCCCACGCGCTTTTCGAAGAAGGCCTGCCTTTGGTCAAAATGGTAAACCGCCGCTTAGCCTTAGATCTGGAACTCTTCAGCCGCGGCGGCCTGCGCGTCCTGGAAAAGATCAAACAACAAAATTACAACGTCCTAGCGGCCAGGCCATCTGTTTCCAAAGTGGATCGACTAGGCCTCGTGGCGCACGCACTCCTGCGTGCCGCGTTCACACTCGTGTGAACGCAGTGAATAATCTGCAGACGTCCTATCTGTTCTGCCGCCGCATAGCCCGCACCCGCGCCAAGAATTTCTACTACTCCTTTCTCCTGCTCTCAAACGAACAAAAAGACTCCATGTGCGCTATCTACGCCTTCATGCGCTATTGCGACGACATCAGCGAAGGCGAAGCCGCGTCGAGCGAAGCAATAAACCAATGGCGCGCCGACTTAGACCGCGCCCTAACCGGCCAGTATCCCCCGAATCCTCTCTGGCCCGCCTTCCACGACACCGTAAAGCGATACCGAATCCCGCACAAATATTTCCTAGAAATGATAGACGGCGTCAGTGGCGATCTCAATCCGCGCGAAATCCAAACCTTCGACGAGCTCTACCGCTACTGCTACCAAGTAGCCAGCGTAGTAGGACTCACCATCATCCATATTTTCGGATTCGACAACCCGGAAGCTCTAGCGCTGGCCGAAAAATGCGGTATAGCCTTCCAGTTAACCAACATCCTGCGCGACGTCCGTGAGGACCGCGAAAATCACCGCATCTATATCCCCTCCGAAGATATCCAGCGCTTCAGCGCAAATCTCGCGCAATACGACTCAAACTTCGTCGAGCTAATGCGCTTCGAAGCTGGGCGGGCGCGCCAGTATTACGACGAATCGTACCCGCTAATTGGCTTAGTGCACAAAAACAGCCGCCGCTCCCTCTGGGCCCTGATCGAAATCTACCGCCGCCTCCTGATCCGGATCGAGCAATCCAACTTCGACGTGCTACACCGCCGCATCCGCGTCCCCACCTGGGAAAAGTTGAGCATTCTGGCGAAAGCTTCTTGGCCGCGAATGAACGCAAATAAACGCGAATAAGCCAGTCTGTTTTATTTGCGTTCATTCGCGTTCATTCGCGGCCTAATCTAACTCTCCCGGTTTGCCGATAAACCCCTTAGGCACCCTCGCGCCCACATGATCATTTCGCGCACTCCCTTGAGAATCTCCATCGGCGGCGGCGGTACGGACCTGCCGTCCTACTACCGCAACTTCGGCGGATTCGTCATCGCGGCCGCCATCAAGAAGCACATCTACGTGGGCATCAACGAAACCTTTGGCGACGATTATTTCTTGAAATATTCCTCGCTTGAGCACGCCGCCTCCATCGACGATATCCGTCATCCCTTGATTCGCGAGGTGCTGCGCCTCCACGAAGTGCCGGCTCCCATCGAAATCGTCAGCATGGCGGATATCCCAGCCGGCACCGGCCTCGGATCCAGCGGCGCCTTCACTGTCGGCCTGCTGCGCGCCGTACACGCCTTGAAGCGCAAATATGTGGACCCAGCGGTGGTTGCTGAAGAAGCCTGCAAAATCGAAATCGAGACGCTGCATGAGCCGGTGGGAAAGCAGGATCAATACATCGCCGCTTACGGCGGCCTGGCCTGTTTCGAATTCCGCGAAGATGGCGAAGTAAAGGTCAGCCCGCTGAATATCAGCAACGGAACCTTGTACGATCTCGAAGAGCATCTGCTGATGTTCTTCACCGGCTATTCCCGCAATGCATCTGTGGTGCTGGACGATCAGAAACAGCGTTCGGAGATTGGCGACGCGGCCATGCTCGATAACCTGCACTACATCAAGCAGCTCGGCCTGTGCATCAAGCTGGCGCTCGAAGCCGGCAACGCGCGCCGCTTCGGAGAGCTCATGCATGAACACTGGCTGCACAAGAAGGAACGGTCGCCCGGAACCAGTAACGAGAAAATTAATCGCTGGTACGAAGTCGGCCGCGAGAACGGCGCCGTAGGTGGCAAGCTGGTGGGCGCAGGCGGCGGCGGCTTCCTGCTGTTCTATGCGGAGGATCGTGACGCGCTACGCCGCGCCATGCAGGAAGAAGGGCTGCGCGAGGTCCGCTTCGCCTTCGATCATGAAGGCTCCAAACTCCTCGCCCGGGACTAATGATGGATGCTCACTTCAGAGAGCGCTGCCGAGCCGCGACCGCGAGCGTCAGTGGAAAAATCAAAGGCACCGGTCGCTTACGCTCGCGGCTCAGAAAGCAGCGTTACCGAGCCGCGACCGTGAGGGAGTCGGTGCCTTCGCCGATTTTTTCACGGGTTCTGAGACTGTGGGGGCCGGTGCCTTTGTTGCGGTCGCTGTATAAGAGAACCCCATGCAGTGCGTAATACTAGCCGGCGGATTAGGAACGCGCATGCGTCCCCTCACCGATACCTGTCCTAAGACGCTGCTGCCCGTCCGCGGCCGGCCCTTCGCTCATCACCAACTGCATTGGCTCGCGGCGCAGGGCGTCAGCGAAGTGGTCTATTGCATCGGCCATCGTGGCGATTTGATTCGCCGCTATTGGGCCATGGAACCATCGCCCATTCGATCCATCCGTTGGGTGGATGAAGGCGACGAGTTGCGCGGCACCGGCGGCGCTCTGCGCTTGGCGTTCGAACAGGGCGTGCTGGAGGAATCATTCTTCGCGATCTACGGCGATTCATTTCTGCCGGTGCGGTTCGCTCCCATCTGGCACGCCTTTGAATCCAGCGGCCAGCCCGCCCTGATGACCGTGCTTCGCAACGAAGGACGCTGGGATTCGAGCAACGCCATCTACCAAAATGGCCGCGTGGTTCTCTACGACAAAAATCCGGATCCCGGCATGAGCTTCATCGATTACGGCCTGCTGGCCTTCCGTCGCCAGATTTTCGCCGAGGCCACCGCCCAAGTTTTCGATCTTGCGGCCCTCCTGCGCCAACTCAGCCTGGACGGCCAATTAGCCGGCCATGAAGTAACCGAGCGCTTCTACGAAGTGGGCTCAGCGGCTGGATTACTGGAATTAGACCGCTACCTGGCCGACCGCGAACCGGTCCGAGTATGACCGCCGCGCCGCCCACCAGCCCCGCGGCGCCCCTACCGAACCGCGACCGTAAGGGAGCCGGTGCCGTTTCCGCGTACCAGTGGCTCGCAAATCACCTCACTTTCGCCTGCGCCTTCGTCTTCCTCCTCACCATCGCAATCCGCCTCGCCCTGCTCCCTTGGATGCACGTTCCCAAGCCCGCCGTCCACGACGAATTCAGTTACCTGCTAGCTTCCGATACCTACGCCTCCGGGCGGCTCACCAATCCCCCGCATCCCTTCTGGCAACACTTCGAAACATTTCACGTCATCCAGCAGCCCACCTACGCCTCCAAGTACCCGCCCCTCCCAGGTCTGGTGCTCGCATTCGGGCAGAAATTCTTCGGCCAGCCCTGGGCCGGCGTCCTGATCAGCACAGCTCTAATGTGCGCCGCAATTTGCTGGATGCTACAAGGCTGGCTATCGCCATCTGTCGCCCTGCTAGGCGCGCTGCTGGTCGTACTGCGCCTCGGCGTCTTCGATTATTGGATGAACTCTTACTACGGTGGAGCGGTCCCAGCCATCGGCGGCGCGCTAGTTTTCGGCGCCATTGCAAGCATCGCTTTTCGTCGCCAATTTAAACACGGCGTCACACTCGGGCTAGGACTCGCGATCCTGCTAACCTCGCGCCCCTACGATTTCCTGGTTTTCGGACTGATCTCCGCCGCCGTACTTGCCTGGTCCCTCCGGCGAGAAAGCCCGCGTGCCCTGCTCCTGACGGCAATAATCCTTGCGATCGTTGGCGTAGGCATGGCGTACAACAACTATCGCGTCACCGGAAACGCGCTCACCCTCCCGTATCTACTACACGATCAACAATACGCAACCACCTCAGTATTCATGTGGTCCAAGCCGCATGCTGAGCCAGCCTATCGTCACGCGGTGATGCGCCAGTATTGGGCCGAGTGGTTCGTAAACAAAGTGAAAGCTGCGCAGAGCGATCCTTTCGGCTCATTCTTCGCCAGGCTCTCGGATGCTTACACTTTCTACTTCGGATTCTGGCCGCTATTCATTCCGCTCCTGATCTGGCCCTATAAACTCAAGACCACCGAAGAGCGCCTCACTGCGATTCTGCTGGGCGCGTCCCTGATCGCATTGGTCGCCCCGCTGGCCGGCACCATGCCCCACTACATCGCCTGCATCGCATGTCTGCTCTATCTCAGATTCCTCCAAACGCTCACGCGCCTCTGGACCTGGAAACCAGCCGGCCAAATTCTCGCCATGGCCGTAATCGCGTTATTCCTAATCCACTTCGCCACCCAGTTGCTAGATCTCCGAACCGGGGATCAAGTCCCGAGGTTAGCCCTAGCGAAGGATGCAGTAATCCAAACTCTGCAGAAGGACCCAGGCCCCAAGCTAGTCCTGGTTCGTTATTCTCCCGAGCACTCGATCCACGAGGAATGGGTTACTAACCTAGCCAACATCGACGCCCAACCCATCGTCTGGGCACGCGAAATGGGCTCGGACCAAGATCGCCCCCTGATCCAATATTTCCAGAATCGCCAAGCCTGGCTACTGGAACCCGACCAATCCCCCCCAAAGCTAACACGCTACCGATAACGTGGCGTAGGCACTCCTGCCTGCCGCGTCGGCACTCTTGCCGACGTTTGGTTCGCCGACCGCAAAAACGGCGTCGAAGACTTCTGGTCCGGAGCAGCCGCACTAGAAATCGCCTTCGAGTATCACGCGCAGCCCAAAACCGCGGCACCCGCGTCATCACAACTTGACGAAAACCGCGTGTCCGTTGAGATTATGCAGCATCAGCCGATCGGTCTTCGAGCGCTCCTCATTCACCAGCCGCGTGATCCCACCGGTGCTGAGACACCCATAGTCGTCGAACACCACCATGCCTCCGCGAGCCAGGCGCGGCCACACCCACGCCAGGATGTCGCGCCCGGAGTCGTACACATCCACATCGATGTGGCACAAGCGAAAGCAGCCATCAGCCACCTGCTGGCCAGTCTCCTCGGGAAAGATTCCGCGCAGAATCTTGATATTGTCCAGCCCCAGCCTGCCGGCCAGGTTGAGGACGGTAGCTTCGCTGGTATCGGCATGCTCGCCGCCGGCATAGTGACGGTCTGAGGATCCGGCCTTCACCACGCCTTGAAAAGTATCGCAGAGGTAGACGCTGGTCCGCAGCCCAATCAGTTTGGCGCGTTTTGCCATGAGGCAGCCGGTGCCCCCTCTCCAAACGCCGATTTCGATGATATCTCCAGATGGCAGCTTGCCAGCCTCCTCCACCAGATTCCAAAGATCGTAGCAGCGGTAAATGTCCACCAGCGTATTGGGACGTACCAATTCGAAAGCTCTTTGAAACTCCAGGTCCGCGCGCCAGGGCGAGTAAGTAGCCACCGGCCGGACCACGGAATGCGGCAACAGGCCTCCGCCATTCGCGCCAGCCGGACCGAATGCCTGAAAGGCATCGTATTTGTGGCGCGCGTACCGATAGGCGTATTGGACCCCTTGCGTCCAGGCTTTCATAGGACCCTCTGCCCCTAAATCGGATGCGCGCCCCAGAACCATTAATGGCCTACAGAAACCGGCCTAAGAGTCCGATTTATCAAGAGTGTGGGGCAGGCGCTTTCGCCTGCCAAAGGCTCCGAACAACTCTCAGGAGGAAACATCAGTGGCCGTTGGCATACTGGGCGGAGGCTTAGCTGGCCTAGCCATCGCCGCGCACCTGGACGAACCCTGCGAAGTTCTGGAAAAGGAACCTCGCGGCGGCGGCCATTGCCAGACCGTTCAGGAGGACGGTTTCACCTACGACGCCGGCGGTCCGCACATCATCTTCTCGCGCAATCAGCAGATGGTGGATTACATGGTGTCCCTCCTCGGCGACAACGTCCACCTCGCCCGCCGCAATAACAAGATCTTCTATCGGGGCCGCTACGTAAAATATCCATTCGAAAACGGCCTGTTCGACCTGGAACCGCAAGACCGCTTCGAGTGCCTGTTGCACTACATCCAGAACGACTATCCGCCGCCAAAAACCAATTTCAAAGAATGGCTGTATCACCATTTTGGAAAGGGTCTGGCGGAGAAATACCTGATCCCCTACAACGAAAAAATCTGGAACGTTCCAGCCCATGAACTAGGTCTCGAATGGGTAGAAGGCCGCGTACCGAAGCCACCGTTGGAGGATGTCATCAAGGCCGCGGTCGGAGTGGAAACGGAAGGCTACACCCACCAGCTCTACTTCAACTATCCGTTACGGGGAGGCATTGAATCCCTCCCGCGCGCGCTGGGACGCCAGGTACCCAACATCGTTTCCGATTTCACCGTGGAACGCGTGTGGAGAGAAGCCGGGCAGTGGTGTGTGTCGAATGGCCGCAGCGTGCGCCGCTACCACAAGCTGGTCTCCACCATCCCCATCCAGGAGCTGGCCCACTCCCTGGAAGGCGCGCCGACCGAAATTCTAAGCGCCGTGGATTCGCTTCGTTATAATTCACTGATCACCGTCTCAATCGGGCTCGACCACACCCGCGTCCCGGATTACACAGCGATTTACGTGCCCGATCCGGAAATCCGCTTTCATCGTCTGTCCTTCCCCGCAGCCTTTAGCCCGCATAACACGCCGCAGGGGAAATCCATTGTGCAGGCCGAGATTACCACTAACCCAGGCGATGGCACGCACGAGATGTCGGACGGCCAGATCCTAGAAAGCGTCATCGGCGATCTCGAAGGAATGCACCTTGCCCATCCGAGCGAGGTGTGCTACGGCCGCGTGATCCGCACCAAATACGGCTACGTAGTGCAGGACGACGCCCACCGGCCGCACCTGAAACATGCCAAGGCTTATTTCGAACAGATCGGCATTCCCTTGTGCGGGCGCGTGGCCGAATTTGAATACATCAACATGGACGTGTGTATCGAGCGCGCCCGCAAAGTCGCCGGACTGTTGAACCTTCCAGCGGATGTGCCGGCCGAACCTGCCGAAGAGCTTCTGGAGAGGCAGCCCACATGATTTCAGTCGCCATGATCACGATGAATGAGCAGCAGGCTGTCGCCGGCGTTATTGCGGATATTCGCGCGGCGCTCCACGATCGCGAGCATGAGATCGTAATTGTCGACAGCAGCCGGGATTCCACTCCCGAAATCGCGGAACGGCTGGGAGCTCGGGTGATCCGCCAGTTCCCGCCGCAAGGCTATGGCCACGCTATGGCGCGCGTACTAGCGGAGTGCCGCGGCCTGGTGACCGTGACTCTGGACTGCGATGGAACCTATCCAACGGTCGAAATCCCCCGGCTCGCTGACATGGTACTTTCAGGCGATTGCGACCTGGTGAATGCCTCCAGGCTGGAAAAACGGCCGGCCGCCATGCCCTGGCCGAATTATCTGGCCAATTGGATATTCGCCGTCACCGGCCGCATATTGGTCGGCGTAAGATCCACCGACCTCCACTCCGGCATGCGCGCCTACAGCCGCCGGGTAATCCAGCGCGTCAACGTAGACCCGAACGGCCCTGCTTTACCCGTAGACTTGCTGCTGAAACCAGCGCTAATGGGCTTCCGTATCCAGGAAGTCTTCATCCCCTACGGCGAGCGAATCGGCGAAACCACCCTCCACCGCTGGGCCTCCACAGTATGGACCTTCCGCCGCATCTTCCGCCTAGCCTTCACACACCCAGCCCCCCACTAATCAGTCCCCTTGCTCACGCGCGCGGCTACTTCTGCGACCAAGCCCCGTGCAACCAGCAACCAGCCACCAGTCCCTAGTCCCCAGTCCCTAGTCCCGTTCTTTCACCTTAGCCATCTATTGAAAACGCTTCGGTTGTCCGAATTATTACCAGGAGTCACTGCGTGACAAGTCTGAATGAACTTCTGCAGGGCGTGACCGCCGAACCCCACCCTGCGCCCGCAGAGGTTACAGTAAGCAATGCTGCCGCTAGCGCGGTTGCAGTAAACACTTTCTCGGCCTCGTTTTTGGCCGAGACCATCGCCATCCTCCAACAAGTGGATACCGGCGAAATTGAGCATATGGCCTGGGGCTTGGCGCAAGTGCGCCAAAGCGGCGGACGCCTGTTCATCCTGGGCGTGGGCGGGTCGGCCGGCCATGCTGGCCACGCGGTGAACGACTTTCGCAAGCTCTGCGGCTTCGAAGCTTACGCCCCTACCGACAACGTAGCGGAACTAACGGCCCGCGCCAACGATGATGGCTGGGAGAGCTGCTTTTCGGGATGGCTGGAAGGCTCACGGATCAATTCCAAAGACGCCGTTCTGGTGTTTTCAGTGGGCGGCGGCAGCGTTGAAAAAAATGTATCAGTCAACATTGTCAAAGCTCTCGAAACTGCGACATCCGCGGGCGCGCATGTTTTCGGCATTGTCGGGCGCGACGGCGGATTCACGCACCAGGTCTCGGAAAGCTGCGTGGTGATCCCAACCGTGGCGCCGGAGCGCGTAACGCCGCATACCGAAGGGCTCTGCGCGGTCATATGGCATTTGCTGGTCAGTCATCCGCAACTGCAGCGCCAGGGCACCAAATGGGAGTCCTTGCGATGACGGATCGCCGCTTCTTTTTGGCCGGCGGAGCAGGCTTTATCGGCAGCCATTTTACGGATCGGTTGTTGGCCAATCCGGAAATCGAAGTAGTCACGCTGTTCGACAATTTCTCTTCAGGCCGGGAGTGGCACTATGCCCATCACCAAGGCGATGCCCGCCTGCGTGTAGTGCATGGCGATGTGAAGGACCTGGCCGCGCTAGAGCGGAACATGGCCGGTCACGACGTGGTGATCCACCTGGCATCGAACCCCGACATCGCGCGCGCAGTCACCGAACCCGATATCGATTTCCGCGAAGGCACTTATCTCACCCAACAGATCCTGGAAGCCATGCGGCGCAGCGAGACCCGGCGCCTGCTATATGCATCCGGCAGTGGAGTTTACGGCGACCTGGGCGAGTGTGAAGCCGCTGAGGATTTCGGCCCGTTGATTCCCGTATCCACCTACGGCGCAAGCAAGCTGGCCGGTGAGGGCCTAATAGCATCCTACTGTGCGATGTTCGGCCTCACAGCCTGCGCGTTCCGCTTCGGCAACGTGGTGGGGCGCCGCCAGACTCACGGCGTTGGTTTCGATTTCGTGCGGAATCTCAGGCAGCAGCCGGATCGTTTGCGGGTGCTGGGCGATGGCCGGCAGAGCAAATCGTACATTTACGTGGAGGATGTGGTGGAAGCAGTTCTGCTGGCGCATCAGAAGAGCTCGAAGAGCTTTGAAGTCTACAACGTCGCCACCGGCGATTACATCACCGTCACCGAGATCGCGCGGCTGGCCATGGAAGTATCGGGGCTCTCCGACGAAGACGTGCGGCTCGAGTACACCGGCGGAGACCGCGGCTGGAAAGGCGACGTTCCGGTAGTTCGCTTGAATACGGATCGTATCCGCGGCCTGGGTTGGAAGTGCCGCCGAACCTCCCAACAAGCGCTCTGCGTCTCCATGCATTCGATGCTCGAGGATGCCCGCGCCGGAAGGCTCTAACCTGATGCGGCGCGCCGTTTTTCTGGATCGTGACGGGGTGCTGAACCGAGCCATCCTGCGCGATGGAAAACCGCACCCTCCCGCCACGCTCGACGAATTGCGGCTGCTGGCCGGGGTCCGCGATGCCTGCCGCCGGCTCCGCGAGACGGGCTTCGCCCTAATTGTCACCACCAACCAACCCGACATCGCCCGAGGCGCCATCACGGCCGGGCAAGTGGCGGAAATCAACCAGCGCCTGCAGCGCTATCTGGGACTGGACGATGTCCGCGTTTGCCCGCACGACGATGCCGCGCATTGTGCTTGCCGCAAACCGCAGCCGGGGCTGCTGATGGATGCCGCGCGCCGGTGGAATATTGACCTGCCATCCAGCTTCATGGTGGGAGACCGTTGGCGCGACGTGGAAGCCGGACACCGCGCCGGCTGCCAGGCGGTCTTTGTCGACCATGGTTATCGCGAGCGCCGGCCGGACGGCCCCTACCTCAGAGTCCGTTCCCTGCGCGAGGCGGCCAACTGGATTATCCAGACGGCTCACCGGGAGTGGCGCCGCCATGCTTGACCACACGTTATTAAGCCTGTCGCAGGGTGTGTCGCAACCGCGCGCAGCTTCGCTCAATGTCAAGATCTTCGCGGACGGCGCGGACCTGAACTCAATTCTCGAACTGGCCAAGAACCCTCTCATCTCAGGCTTCACCACCAATCCAACGCTGATGCGAAAAGCCGGAGTCCGGGATTACGAATCCTTTGGCCGCGAGTTGACGCGCGCCATTCCAGACCGGCCCTTCTCCTTTGAAGTGCTCTCTGACGATTTCGATGAAATGGAACAACAGGCCCTGCGGATTGCCGGCTGGGGCGAGAATGTCTACGTGAAAATCCCCATCACCAACACGCGCCGGCTAAGCTCCGCGCCGTTGATTGACCGGTTGTCGCGCCAGGGCGTGAAGGTGAACGTGACAGCGTTAATGACGCTCGATCAGGTAGACGCAGTGATTCCGAGCTTGCGGCACGGTACACCGGCTTGCATCTCCATTTTCGCCGGCCGCGTGGCCGATGCCGGTATTGATCCGCTTCCAATACTCTGCGGCGCGCTGCTGCGCATGCGGAACCACCCCCAAATCGAACTGATCTGGGCCAGCCCGCGCGAGCTCTTCAATATTGTCCAGGCAGACAACATCGGCTGCCACATCATCACCGTCACGCACGATCTTTTGAAGAAGCTTCCCATGCTGGGCCGCGACCTTGACCAGTTTTCCCTCGAAACCGTCCGGATGTTCTACGATGACGCGCGCGCCGCCGAATTCTCCTTGCCCGTGGCGCAGGCGCTTTCGCCTGCGAACCGCCGCTAAGCAATCAAAGCGCTGTCTTATATAACTTCACCAATTTCCCCCAGGCTCTGTCCGCATCCGCCTGATTCACCGCCTTGCTGTCCGGCACGCACCAGCCATGCAACGCGTTGGGATAGACTTCAGTCTCCGTCGTCACCCTCGCGGCGCTAAACGCAGCTTTGAGCTGAATCTTAACATCCGGTTCCCGCCGGTCATCATCTGAGGCAATTGCAAAATACAGCCGCGCCTTGATCTTGGGAGCCAGCAAATGCGGGCTGTCCGGTTTGCCGGTTACGAGGAAACCACCGTGGAACGAAGCTCCCGCGCCTAGCCGGTCCGGCAGCGCCGCCGCGGTTTTCAACACGTATGGTCCGCCTAAACAATAACCATGCGTCCCGATTTTCCGCTCGCGATTCACCTGGCGTTGCGAGTCGAGAAATGCAACATAGGACACCGCGTCGCGCTCCGCCGCCCCGCGCTCGAGAAACGGCTTCACGATCCGGCCATATTTCTCCCGGTCCGCGGGATTCCCGGCATAATCGAACGCAGCATCGAACACCGGAACCCGCGCCGTTCGATAGAACAGATTCGGCGCCAGCACCGCATAGCCTTCGCGAGCCATCCTCCGCCCCGGTTCGCGGATGGCCGGACGCAAGCCCAACGAATCATGCCAAATCAGAACCCCCGGGTGCGAGCCCTTGGCCGGATAGAAGAAATCCGCGTCACAAACGCCATCCGCGGTTTTGACCTCGACTTTCGTCTCGCCAATCCGCACCTCTTTACCCACGAACCCCAGCGCCAGCGACGCCGCCATTTCACGCCGTGACAATTGCATATTGTTCCACTCTACCGCTGCCGTAACCGAGCGATCCTAACGAGAAACGAGAAACGAGAAAACGAAAAACAATATGTCAAACTAGTGAAGCACCCAAGGAGGTTCGCTCGTGTCTCCCGTCGAGCAACCCGCGCCGCCCGCGCCGGGCCCCAGCGTCCGCGCCCGCATCCGCCATCGCTGGAGCCAGCTTCGCGATTGGCGGCGACGCACCTGGATCAATATCCGGCCGGGCCCCGAAGCCCGCCGGGGTGCGGCCTGGGCCGTCATCGCAGCCGCCGCGTGGGCCGCCATCGTCGGAGGAATTTATCTAGAGTCCGGCTTCAGCCGTTGGATCGATCTCCCCTTCGCTATCGCTGTCGCCGCCATCGGCATCCCACTCGTGGCCATCCTGGTCGCCTTTCTGCTTACGCTGCTTCGAAAACTTCCCCGGCTAGCGACAGGCTTCATCGTAGGAGGTTGCATATTCATCGCTCTGGCGTTCGGCCCCATCGGCCCTATATTCGCGACAATCGTGGGCTTACTCGAAGCCGCGCTCGGCGCGACGGTAGCGACATTCCTGTTCGGTAACTTCCGCCAAGCCGCCCTCAGCAAGAAAATCATTACCGCCACGCTCTTCGCCGTGGCATCGGCCGGAAACATTTGGCTTTACACATTTCTCTCAAGCGAAGGCCAAATGGGTGAAATCCTGCGAATTCAGGAAACCGCTTCGCCCGCGCCCGCTCAGCTATCCGCTCCCAATCCCGCCTTGCCGGGTCCTTACTCGGTTAAGTTCCTGACCTACGGAAACGGCACGGATATCCGCCGCCCTGAATACGCAAAATCGATTGCCATCAAAACCACAACAGTCGACGCCTCGCCATTCTTCAAGGATTTCACCGGCTGGAAAGCCAACCTCCGAAAACGCTACTGGGGTTTCGGCATGGACAAACTCCCGCTCAACGGACGCGTCTGGTACCCCGACGGCCCCGGCCCTTTCCCGCTCGCGCTCATCGTTCACGGCAATCACAACATGGCCGACTTCTCCGATCCCGGTTATCAATATCTCGGCGAATTGTTGGCCAGCCGCGGCTTCATCCTGGCATCGCTCGACGAAAATTTCCTCAACAGTGGCTTGTTTCACGATCCTCCCAAACAGCAGGCTGTCCGTGGATGGATGCTGCTGGAACATCTCAAACAATGGCGTACCTGGAACAGCACCCCGGGCAATCCGTTTTATCAAAAGGTGGATGTCGCGAATGTTGCCCTGCTGGGACATTCCCGCGGTGGCGAAGCTGTAGCCACCGCCGCGCTCTTTAACCAGCTCGACTATTATCCCGACGACGCTACCATCCGCTTCAACTATCGATTCCCCATCAAATCGCTGGTCGCCATCGCCCCCGCCGACGGCCAATATAAGCCGGCTGGACAGTGGCGCATCATCCAGAACGTGAATTATTTCACCATCCAAGGAGCCAACGACGGCGACGTGTCCTCCTTCGATGGAAGCCGGCAATTCGATCACGTTCGCTACACCGGGCCAGGACCCTGGTTCAAATCCGAGCTCTACATCTACCGAGCCAATCACGGCCAGTTCAATTCCGTGTGGGGACGCTCCGATGCCGGTGAGCCCCTAGGCTGGTTTCTGAATCTGAAACCTCTGCTCGATCCCAACGATCAGCGAAAAATCTCGAAGACCTACATTTCCGCGTTTCTCGAAGCCACGCTGCACAACCGCCGCGAGTATTTGCCTATGTTCCGCGATTACCGCCGCATCCGCTCCTGGCTGCCCGACACGCTGTACATGAACCGCTATCTGGACGCGTCCTATCGCGTGATCAGCGATTTCTCCGAAGACGCCGATGTCACAACCACAACAGTTCCGGGCGGCAGCATCGAAGCCCAAAATCTTTCCATCTGGCGCGAGGACCGGATTCCGTACCGCCAGGGCGATCGCGGCTACAACGGCGTGTTCCTGGGCTGGAATCGCGCTGAACAAAAGAAGGGCCAGCCCGCGCCCATACCCGTCTATTCCATTTCGCTGCCCGAAATGCTGGCCAAGGATTGGAACCTCGGCCCGAATTCGGCTCTCACCATGTCCCTCGCTGTTACCGAAGACAAAGCAGATCCGCCCTGGAAGAAGCCTGGCGACAAATCCAATGACGACGAGAAGGAAGACAAGAAGAAAAAGCCTGAGCCAACGGACTTCACGGTTGAGCTTGTCACCACCAGCGGCGCCGTGTCCCGCTTGCCACTCAGCCGTTTTGGCGTTCTAACGCCGCCGTTCAAAGTGCGCTTCACTAAACTCGCCAAACTCGACGAAATCGTCTACGAGAAAGAATCCGAGCCGATCTTCCAAACCATCGATCTGCCGTTAGCCGCCTTTGCCGTCGATCCGGCTAAAATCAAAACCATTCGCTTACGTTTTGATCGTACGCCGATGCGCGTCGTAATCCTGAGCCAACTCGGCTTCTCTCAACTCACCGATCCCGGCGAAAAATCCGAAACTCCCAAGCGCTGAGCGTCAACTCAGGTAACCCGCCACCTGACTTACTACGCGTTTCTTCCTTCCAATCCGAACCACCTACCTGCAAACGCCCGCTATACCCTCGATTCGAGCAATTGATCGCGATCAAAAACTCTTCGCCCGCGCCTCTCCTCACGTAACTGACTACCCGATCCGGATCGCTGTTCGTCAACCACTCCGTCTCGCCCTGCCTGAGCGCCGCGTGCGACCGCCGCAGTGGAATCATCATTCGATAAAACTCCGGAAATTCCGGACGCCGCTCCGCGATTTGCCAGAACACCGGCAATCGCTCGAACAACGCCGGCGCGCCGGATTCAGCGGTATCGCCAACCTCCATGCCGTTGTAGAGCATCGGCACGCCATCCAAAGCGAACATCAGCGCCGAAGCCGCCAGCGCGCCGCGTTCGCCAAACCGTGCGATGGCGCGCTTCTCATCGTGGTTATCGGAAAATCTGAGATGCAATGCGCCTTTGGGATACACACGCCGCTCTTCGTCCCACTCCTTCCGAAGATCCGAGGCTGGCGCCGTGCCGTTCTCGAACACATCCGTTAGCTTGCTGTGCAGCGGCCAGGAATAATCCAGATCGAAGGCCTTCCGCACCAGATCCGGCGAGTGCCACTCAGCCAGCAGCATGATGTCTGGTTTCACTTTCTCCACTTCCGCTCTCGCTCGCTCCCAAAAATCCGTCGGGACCATGCCCGCTACATCGCAGCGAAAGCCATCCAGATCGAATTCCCTGATCCAATAAACCAGCATGCGGATCATATAAGCCCGCAGTTCCGGATTGCTGTAATCCAGCCCCGCGACATCCGCCCAATCCGGCACCGGCGAGATGATCTTACCAGCGGCATCGTGTTTGTAGAATGCCGGAGTCTGCAGCATGACGCTGTCCCACGCGGTGTGATTTGCCACAATGTCGATAATCACTTTGAATCCGCTGCGGTGCGCTTCCGTCACTAAGCGCCTGAAATCCTCCGCGCCGCCGTAGTCGGGATTGATGGCGAAATAATCGCGAACTGCATAAGGACTCCCCAGCGTTCCCTTGCTCCGTTCCCGCCCCACCGGATGAATCGGCATCAGCCACAAAATATTAACGCCCAGCTCTTTGAGACGCGGAAGCTGGTCAACAACCCCACGAAAATTGCCTGCGGCGGAGAACGTCCGCGTATTCACTTCATAAATCACGCCATCGCGCAGCCACTCAGGACTGTGCCGCGCCACCGGCTGCGCCACCAGCGCGCCGGCCAGCCACAAACCCAAACCAAGTCGAGATACCATCGTTCAAAGATACTCCGTAGCGCACAAGGATCTAGCATGAGTTTTCTTACTCGCCTTCTTTTAGCCGCACTGGTTCTCGCAGGTTGCCAGGCACACGCTCAAACCACGACTCAAATCACTTTTAATTTCAACGTCGACTACGTGCTGGGCATGGTCGAGAATACTTACACAGGCTCTGGCACCCTTGCTCCGTTCGGAAGCACGACGTTTCAGGCGGTCGAAACATTCGCGCCCATCCAAATCTCCGTAACCTTCACAGTCGCCAACGGCTCCACTTTTCAAGCTACCGCAACGTCGCCCTCTTACGGCTCCGGAGGATGCGTCATTCCCTTCACGATAGCCGGCGGTACCGGCGAATTCGCGAATGCCACTGGATCTCTGACCGTGAGTTATGCCTGTTCAACCACGGTGCAAGAATCCGGGTCCTTCCCGATTAGCGGTACCGGCAGCATCACCACGACGAACGCGGGCGGAACGTTTTCGCGGAGCCCATCCGCACTTGCATTCTCGTTCGTTCAAGGCAATCCATCCAGCTCCCAGCAGATCACTCTTAACAATGGAACCGCACAGGCCGTTTCGTTCACCGCCAGTGCGAGCGCTGAAAGCTGGCTGAGTGTTTCACCGGCCTCCGGCTCCGTCCCCGCTCTCACGATCAACTTGGTGAGTGTTACCGTAAATCCGGCCGGTCTCGCTGCAGGAACTTATGTAGGGACAGTTGTCATTTCCGCCTTAGGAAAACCGTTTCCCGTGAGTATCACGGTAACAGTCAGCGGAGCGCCGGAAGCCCTGGTACTCTCACAAACCTCGCTGCGATTCCAGGTCGCTGTTGGTGCGGGCGCGCCGCCTAGCCAATTCATCCAGGTGTTGAATCAGGGAACTGGCACGTTGGACTGGTCCGCCGGTGCATCAACTTTGGTCGGAAGCTGGCTCTCCGTAACACCAGCCAGCGGAACCAGCGGAAATTCGGCCACCATCGCGGTAAATCCGGCCAACCTCAAGCGCGGTGATTACTATGGCCTGGTGCAGTTCACGGCGAACGGCGCTGACAACTCCCCACAGACCGCCGTCGTTGTGCTGAATGTGTTGCCTGCCACCACCGTGGTTGCAACCGTGGCGCCCACCGGACTGATATTTGTCGTGCCGCAAGGCAGTACTCCCGCGGCTCAAATGGTCACGGTCACCAATTCGTCCAATCAAGCCGTTGCCGTGAATGCCACAGCAGTATCTCAACCGAACAGCCTCCTTACCACGAACTTGACCAGTGCTATGGTAACTTCGGCGCAGCCGGCCGAGTTCATGATTACGCCCAACGTTTCCGGCCTCACGCCCAACGTCTACACAGGCATTCTCCAGTTTCAATTTGCCGACGGTTCGGTCGAAAGCGTGACCATTCTCATAATCGTAACCGGGGCCGCCCCCTCCACTGCATTCGGAAGCCACGGCGGCGCGGCGTCAGCTTCCACCTGCACGCCTACCGAACTCAAACTAGTTTCCACGGCTCTAGGACCCGGCTTCAACGCGACCGCCGCTTGGCCTAGCGCGTTACAGGTCAGTGTCGTGGACGACTGCGGCTCACTCATGGGGCCCGGCGATGTGATTGCGAACTTCTCCACCAGCGATCCATCGCTCGCGCTAACCTCGCTCGGTTCCGGGCAATGGTCAGCCACCTGGCAGCCCCACTTCACCTCTGCTTCTACACCCGTTGTGATCACACTCACAGCGCAAAGCGCACAACCCGCACTAACGGGCAGCCTGCAGTTGAACGGCACATTGCAACCGAATCAAACTACACCGTCCATTGGTGGAGTCGTCAGCACCGCCAGCTATGTTCCCAACGCCCCGCTGGCGCCGGGCGCATTCGCTTCGATCTTCGGCGAGCAGCTGGCGACGAGCTCGGTCTTGGCCGGAAAGCTGCCGCTAACAACCCAGTTGGCCGGAGCTCAAGCCTTTATCGCAGGCCGCCTGGCGCCCATCCAATACGCGAGCAGCGGCCAAATCAATTTTCTGGTTCCCTTTGACCTGGCACCCAACTCCACGCAACAACTCATAGTGATCCAGGGCTCCACTTACTCCCCGCCTGAACCGATCACCATCGCCCCGGCCCAACCGGCCGTATTTACTCAGAACCAGAGTGGCCAAGGGCCAGGAGCGATCACGGTTGTGAAAGCCAACGGCACTCAATTCAGCGCCGACGCATCACACCCAGCCAGCGCCGGTGACACTTTGGTTATTTACTGCGCCGGACTCGGGGCGGTCGCTCCGTCTGTTGCCACTGGGTCCGCTGCTCCAGGCTCGCCACCAGCGAAGGCATCGAGCATGGTTACGGTTACCATCGGCGGCCAGCCCGCTCCCGTGGCATTCGCCGGATTGACCCCGACCTACGCGGGCCTCTATCAAGTCAACGTAACAGTTCCCAACGGCATCACCGCCGGTCCAAGCGTCCCGGTGATAATCACGGCGGCTGGACTTTCGAGTCCGCCGGTTACTGTTGCCGTCCAGTGAGGGCTAATACCGCCAACTCGTGAGATCCGCGCCTGGCGGCGCAGTCTTTTGCATCCGCTCCAGAATCTTCGGCAAGTACAACGTGTTGTAATGCAGACGCGAGACCGCGTTCGGCAGCGCCGGATCGCCGTTCCAGCAATGCTCCGCCCGATCGCCGTACTTCACTTCGCCCTCATACGGCGGATCGGTGGTTCCCTTTAGAAAATCCTCGATGTAGTACACCGCGTCATTGAGAAAATAATTGTCCGCGCTGCCCACATAAATATGGATCTTCCCTCGCAGCTTCGGCCCCAACGTCGCCCAGTCCCGTTTCAGGATGTAGCTCAAATCATAATGCTCGCGCCAGTAACCCGCGATATCGGGATGAATTACTCCGGTCACTTTATCCCAGATTTCAGCCGGATAGCCGTCCTTTCCAACCGGCGAAAATACGGCCTCCCAAATATCCCACTGTTCCCCGGACCTGCCTTGCGATCCCAGCGCCAGCTCGTAATCATTCAAGTCCTGGAGCGTCGCGCTCACATGCCCCAAATAATCCCGCATCCCTGGTTGCGCTACGCGCTTGTGCGGACCTTCAATGAAGTACGCGTTCTTGTCTTTATAGATGTCCACTACCGTGTAAGCGCGGAAATCCACCGGGTCCGGGCAGGCTGCAAATGTTCCGTTGTAATGCTCCGGATAAAACATCTGGACCGCCAGCGCTTCCCAACCGCCTGTCGATCCGCCGTACAGAAATCGCGCCCAGCCCTGCCCGATTCCTCGAAACCGTTTTTCGATGTAGGGAATCAGCTCGCTTTCGATGGCATCTCCATAGGGCCCCATGTTGGCTGAATTCACGGCATACGAATCGTCGTAATACGGCGTAGGATGTTGGATCTCAATCACCAGGAAACGCGGAAACTTCGGTGAGATCCATTGTTGATAAAACGCGTAGGCTTCTTCCTGCTGGATGCGATTGTAGCCGCCCAAATGAAATCGGTCGCTATAATCCGGCTTCAAATTAGGATCCGGCGGTTCCGAGCGAAACCCGCTGAGGTCCGCAGGAAAGTGACCATGAAACACGGCGAGCGGAAAATGCGCGTCCGGATGTTCGTCGAAACCTTCCGGAACCAGCACATGCGCGCCCAGATACATCGGACGTCCCCAAAATGCACTCAGCAGCTCGCTCTTGATCCGGACGTGCCGGACATATTTCGTATCTTTGGGTTCAGGAATCGGCGGGATCTGTTGGTCCATGATGATGCGCACCGGCGAAGATGTTCCGGCGGCCAGCGTCACTTCCTGGGGCGTCGAATACAAGTTACCGGGCGCGAGATTCCAATGCTGTCCTTCGCCGCGATCCATCGGCAGCTTCACGGTGTAGCCGGAAGCGAGATGGAAGGTCTCGTAACGATGCAGCAGCGCCTGCACGTAATAGTGGCCGGGTTTCAACTCCGCGAGGCTGCGTATGGGATAACCAAAGGCCCGTTCGTCAACAACAATTTCCTGCGACGGTTGCATCCCGTCCACGTCCATGCCAAAAACCATTTGCGTGTTCGGCGAATTGCTGATCTGCATTCGTGGTTCGGCCGAGGGATCGGTGGAAATCAGCAGCAGCAACCGGCCATCCAATGCCGACGCGCTCTGTTCCCGGCTGAAAGACACGGAGAATCCAGGCGCGGCGGCGAGTGGCAGCAGCGAAATGGATAGAACCAGCGCGAAGCGCGGCAGCATCTTCATAATGTCAACTCCCCAGATACAGAAATCGCGCGATAAACAAAGCCGTGAGCACATACACCAGCCAGTGTACGCTGCGAAACTCGCCGCGGGCGATCTTCAAAATCGTGTAAGCCGTAAATCCGAATGCCAACCCGTTCGCGATGCTGAAAGTAAGTGGAATAGTCACGATGGTAAGAAAAGCCGGGATCGAGATCACCGGATTCCCCCAGGGAATCTCCGTCGCATGCACAATCATCAGTGAACCCACAACAATCAGAGCTGGAGCAGTGGCTGCGGCTGGAATGACGCCTACCGCCGGCGCTACAAACAGCGCGATCAGAAACAGAATTCCTGTCACGATGGCCGTCACTCCGGAACGGCCGCCCGCTGCCACGCCCGCCGCGCTCTCCACATAACTGGTTACCGTGGAGGTGCCTGCGAGCGAACCAACGATGGTGGCCGTTGCATCCGCAAAAAAGATTTGATTCATTCTCGGAATTCGATTCGCGGCGTCGAAGAGCTTGGCCTTCTTACCCACCGCGACCAAGGTGCCAATATTATCGAACAGATCCACGAACAAAAAGACGAAGACAATCTCGACCAGCCCGTAACTGAGCGCGCCTCGGATATTCAAATGGAAAGCCGTTGCTGTAATATCGGCGAACGAGTAACTCTGCGGCTGCCATCGCACCAACCCGAACGCAACTCCAGTAGCAGTAGTTCCAAGAATCCCGATCAGGATCGCTCCGCGAATTTCCCATGCCTGCAACGCAGCGATCAGCATCAAGCCGAAAATCGCGAGCAGCGTGTTCGGATTTCGCAGATTTCCCATTGTCACCAGGGTCTCTTTGCTGGCCGTGATGATTCCGGAATTGTGCAGTCCGATCAGTGCGATGAATAAGCCGATTCCCACCGCAACCGCCGCATACAATTCCACCGGAATGGACGCTACAATCATTTGCCGCAATCCCACGGCGGTCAAAATCAGGAAGGCAACACCGGACAGAAAAACCGCACCCAGCGCCGTTTCCCACGGTACGTTCATGCCCTTCACCACTGTGTAGGTGAAATAGGCATTGAGGCCCATGCCCGGCGCAAGCGCGATGGGATAACGCGCCACTATTCCCATCATCAGGCTGCCCAGCGCCGCGCAAATGCAGGTTGCCGCCACCACTGCCGTCAACGGCATTCCAGTTTCGTGAAGAATTGCCGGGTTCACGAAAATGATGTACGCCATGGTGACGAAGGTGGTGGCCCCCGCCAGGATCTCAGTGCGCCAGTTGGTTTGAAGCTCCGAAAATTGGAAGTACTGCTCGATGCGGCGCTTCACTTAGTAGATGCTACTACAACATCACTGCTTGAACATCAGTGCTTGCTCTTTCCGCATTCGGTGCGCTCGGACCGTCCCGTGGCCTGCACTTTGTCGAGATTGCGCGTCACCCATTGATCATAGGGCGTCCAAACAACGGCACTGTCGCTCGAAACATCACATTGTGCTGGGTCCATGCTGGAGCAGACGTCCAGCGCGTACACCGGATGAATCTCCCACAGCGAAATTCTTTGCGGCGATTCACCCACCAGCGTTCCGCCGGCCATTACGCAAGGCTCATGGGCATCGTCGTAGAACAATTGGCCCGTGACGCGTACTGGGTTATTGACGGGCGTCCTGAGATCGATCGTCGACCATGCCGCGGGACGGAAATGGGGAATCATCTCGGCAATCACGCTGCTGCATACGGGCCGTTTTCTGGGATTCGGCTTGCTTGGGTCCATGAGCGGAATGTGGAAATCGTTGCTCACTACACCCGCGCTCTCGCAGTTCACGTCTTCGCCCCCTTCGCAATCCGAGATATGGGCTTCCAGCACGAACGCCAGAATCCGCACCACATCGCCTTCGCCGATCTTCGTTCCATTGAGCGGAAAAAACGCATGCAGCGAATCCCGGGTGTGCGCTAGCGTGGATTTCGCCGGAGACAGCGCCTGCATTTCAGTCAGGATCGCGAAATCCACGGTGATGGGCGCCGAAGCATCCGCACAGAGATTGTTCTTCGCGCTGGCCTGACCCATTTTGGCCGCCTCCAGCGTGGCGCCGTTCTTCCCGGAGCCCGCGTTCCCACAGCCGACGAACGGATCGGGTTTCACCGCGATCTGATCAAAAGGTAGTTTGCAATTCAGTTTGAAATCGTCTGCCGTCGACGCGGGAGAGCCCAGAACAAGCAACACCATGCTTGCCGGAACGATACACAGCATCGTCCGCATGATTCATCATCGCGCAACGCGATACACTGGTGGAAAAGGAGCCATCCGTGCTAGTAGTAATGCGCGCGCACGCTTCCGAGCAGGAGATTGCCGGGGTCTGCGAGAGAATTCATAGCCTCGGATTCCGGGCCCATGTCATGCCAGGCGCAGAGCGTGCGGCTATCGGAATTACCGGGAATCACGGCCCCGTGCCACGTTCGGAATTTGAAGATTTGCCGGGCGTCGCCGAGGCTATTCCGGTTTCAAAACCGTACAAGCTGGTTAGCCGCGAAGTAAAACCTGACAACACAGTTGTCAATGTTGCCGGCGTCCTGGTGGGCGGCGACGAACTGGCGTTGTGCGCCGGACCGTGTTCGGTGGAGAGCCGCGAGCAGATTCTGGCTTCCGCGCGCGCCGTGAAATCCGCCGGAGCGCAATTGCTGCGGGGCGGAGCCTACAAACCGCGCACTTCGCCATATGCATTCCAGGGATTAGGTGAAGAAGGGCTGCGTTACCTGGCTGAAGCTCGCGAAGAAACCGGACTAGGCATCGTCACCGAAGCGATTGACGTAGAGGTCTTCGATCTGGTGGAAGAACACGCCGACTGCATCCAGATTGGCGCGCGCAACATGCAGAATTTTTCCTTGCTGCGCCGCGCCGGCCGGGCCCGCAAACCAGTGCTGTTGAAACGAGGCATGTCCAACACGCTCGAGGAATTTCTGATGGCGGCCGAATATATTCTTTCCGAAGGCAACTATCAAGTGATCCTGTGCGAACGCGGCGTACGAACTTTCGCTGATCACACGCGCAACACGCTGGACCTGAGCGTGGTCCCCGCGGTGCAGCGCCTCAGCCATTTGCCGATCATCGTAGATCCGAGTCACGGAACCGGCAAGCGCGATAAGGTGCATCCTATGGCGCTGGCGTCGGTGGCGGCGGGAGCTTCCGGACTGATTGTGGAAGTGCATCCTAATCCCGATAAAGCTCTGTCCGACGGATTCCAGTCGCTCTATCCGCTGCAGTTTCAGGAATTGGCTGAGGAGTGCCGCGCCATCTCTGAACTTCTGAAAAGCCGCCGCCTCGCTGCAGTATGACGGATTGGAAGCAGCACGGCATCCGCATTGTGCGGGCGGATAAGTTGGATTCGAATACTCCACAAACTCCCGGCATGACGCGTGCCGCGGCCATCAATCATGCTCGCGCGGGCGCAAATAAGCTGTGGGCTGGAACAGTTGTGGTGCAGCCCAATGCGAAAACCGGAGCGCACCATCACGGCGATCTCGAGACGGTCTTATATGTAGTCAAAGGCCGCGCGCGATTTCGTTGGGGCGAGCATCTGGAATTCGTGGAGGAGGCCGGGCCCGGCGACTTTATCTATGTTCCGCCGTACGTTCCGCACCAGGAAATCAATGCCGATCCCCAGAGTCCAGTGGAATGCGTAGTAGTGCGCAGCGGACAGGAACCGATCGTCGTCAATCTGGATATCCCGAGTCCGGAGTCGGCTTCTGAGACCGACTGGAAGCACTAACTCTTACTGCTGTCACTCCCTGCCGGCCGCGGCTCGGCTACGTTTACGTTCGTGCAACGCTAAGGACTGGCGACTGGCAGCGTCCAGACGTAAACTGCATCCTGGACCGCCGTCAATACGTACTGCTTGCCGCCGAGCTCGTATGTCATCGGCGAGCTTTCCATTCCGCCCCCTGCGTTCACGTGCCACAGCGTTTTGCCGGTGGCCGCATCCAGCGCCAAAAGATTCTGCGAATTGTCCGCCGTGAACAATAATCCGCCGGCCGTGGTCAGGATGCCGGCGGTGTCGGAGCCCTCGCCCAGTTCGTGGCTCCAACGGATCTTGCCGGTCTGATAGTCGATGGCTTGCACCACCGAATTCGCCCACAGGTTTCGATCGCGGCCGCCCCAACCCTCCGGTTTGCCGGTGGCGGTTTTATAAAAGACGCTGAAGATTCGACGGGCGCTTACGTAGAACAGGCCAGTATCTGGATCGAAGCTGGGCGCCATCCAATTGGTGGACCCGTCCGATGCCGGTTCAACTAACGATCCGTCGGATGCTGGATATTTTTCGACTTTTGCGATGGGCCGGCCTGTCGAATCCACTCCCGACGCCCAATTGCTCTCGATGAACGGCGCCGTCAGCAGGTTCTTGCCGGTGGCGCGATCCAGTACGAAGAAGTAACCGTTACGGCTGGCCTGCGCCAGCAGCTTGCGTTTCGCCCCGTGAAAATCCCCGTCGAACAGCACAGGAGTTTGCACTGCATCCCAATCGTGGACATCATGCGGCGACGGCTGAAAATACCAAGCCAGCTTTCCGTTGTCCGCATTCAGCGCCGCTATGGTGCAGGTGTACAGGTTGTCCCCAGGACGTCCTTCGCCCGCGAGCACGGGATTCGGATTGCCGGTGCCCCAGTACAGCAGATTTAGATCCGGATCGTAGCTTCCGGTGATCCAGGTCATGCCGCCGCCGTGCTCGATGGCATCGCTATCCTTAGGCCACGTTTCCGATCCCGGTTCGCCTTTCTTCGGCTGTGTATTCCAGCGCCATTGCACCTGGCCGGTCTCGGGGTCGACCGATTCCAGGAATCCTGGAACATCCGTCACGTCACCCGAAACGCCGACTATGACGTGATTGCGAATCACGAGCGGCGCGACCGTAGCGAAATATCCGAGCTTCACATCTGCGAGTTCTACTTTCCAACGCAGCGTGCCGTCCTTGGCGTTCAGCGAGACCAGGTGTGCGTCCGGCGTTGTGAGGTAGAGCCAGTTGCCGTACATTCCGACGCCGCGATTTCCGATGTGGTCACCACCTTCGGAAACGTAGTGGTAATGCCAGATCTGTCGGCCGGTTCGCGCATCCACGGCCCAAACATGATCGGGCACCGTGAAATATAGAATGCCGTTCACCAGCAGCGGCGTGGATTTGATAGTGCTGCTGTGCGTTTGAAATACCCAGCCCAAAGTGATAGCGCCAACGTTAGAGGTATTGATTTGTTTCAGAGGGCTGTGGCGGCGCCCGGAATAATCGCCGTTGTAGGTGGCCCAGGTATCAGTGGCGGGCTTGAGCGCAGCCGTGGGATCCAATCCCTGCGCGCTTAACGCGAGAACCGAAATTGCAAGGGAGGAAATCAGCTTCACTTCAAGGTCTCCAAATATGTGAATAGATTGTGAATGTCGGTGTCGGTGTATTGATATAACAACTCGCGATGCTTTTCGAGCGGATCTTTCACTTCCACTTTCACTTGATCGCGCGCCCAGGAATGATACCAACCCGTGCCGTCGCGCAGCGAAACGTTAAACTCGTCGATCTGCGCCAGGGTTCCCGAAACCTGTTCGCCGGAGGATAGCGTGACTGTCACGGAACGGCGCGCGCCGCGTGGATAGAGAAATCTGGATTCCAGATTGAGGGGTGAGTAGCGTTTCGCGATACCAGCGAGATCGCCCGTTGCCGAATGGCAGGAATCGCAGTGCCCCGCTCCGGAGAAATACGCCTTGCCGGCTTCGGCGCTTCCCGTGGCCAATTTCTCCACGGGATAATCGCGAGGGACGCTATTGCTATCCAGCGCAGCGCGCACTTGCTGATGCAGGAACGCGGCCAGATCCGAGAGTTGGGCATCGGTGTAGGCGAACGCCGGCATGCCTTTATCAGGGCGGCCGTTTTTAACCGCCGGCCCGATCAGCTTGCCGTCCTGATCGCGATTGACTAGCGCGGATCGAACCAGATCGGGTCCGCGCGCGCCAGTGGCATCGTTGCCGTGGCAGAATCCGCAGGCCTGCTGGAATTGCTGTTTGCCGCGCTCCACCGCTTTGGAGTCGGGCGCAGCGGCGTAGGTCGAAAGAGCGAACAGAACCGTGATCAGTGAGTACCGCATGGAAACATCAGTGTACGATATCCGGCGGCGGGACGATGAACGGCCTATGGCTGGCTGTTAACGCACTCGCAGGCGGCGCAAGAATGCCAGACCCAGGAAGGACGCGCCGAGGAATGCGGAAAGGGAAGGCTCGGGAGTTGCGATCGGCGCCGGCGGATTGACCGGCCCGGTCCCTGTCGCACCCTGAAGCAGGAGATCGTACTTGTACAACGTACTGCCCGGATCGACGACTTCCGCGGTCCAATTGCCGGCGTCACCGCTAGGGACCGTAAAATCGATGATCGAGGAACCGCTGCTCCCGTTGCCACTTGCGATGGCGACCAGGTTGCCGTTCGGATCGTAGAGCAATAACTCGGTAGATTGACCTGCGGGAGTGGTGGAACTCACGAATAGATGGAGGTTGTCGCCGTCATTCGCGTCGAAGGAATAGTAACCCGAGTCGGCCGCGCTGGGAAATGAGCCAAGGACATTGGTGGAGTAACTCAGCGGCGATGTAAATCGGAGATCGTAATTGTAAGAGCCGCTGGCCGGGCTAGTCACCTGGGCGTCCCAAACGCCAGCGTCCGCGCTCGGGATCGTGAAGTCTATGATCGAGGAGCCGCTGCTCCCGTTGCCACTTGCGATGGCGACCAGGTTGCCGTTCGGATCGTAGAGCAATAACTCGGTAGATTGACCTGCGGGAGTGGTGGAACTTACTTGAAAGTCGAGGTTTTGTCCAACGCCCAAGTTGACGCCAAAGAACTCATTCGGGGTACCTCCCGTGATGGAACCCAGCACATCAGCGCCATAGTATTGCGGGCTTATTGGCTGCGCCGTGCCTAGCGAATAATTCGGCGATATCTGATTCAACATCAGATCTGGCACCAGGCTGATGGATTGCGCGGTTCCGATGGTTGTGTTCGTACCGGTGGCTAGGGTCACCGTGTCGGCTCGAGCTGCCGCTAGTGCGGCCAAGACGAGAGCGGTCCTGGAAGCTGCCAAAACCGAATAATGAATTTGACGGTACATTAGTTTATCTCCTGATCCGTTACGAGGGATCGCTTCAGGCCCGCCGGCCTCGAGGAAAGAACCCCTAGAGCTTACCATGGGTAATCGCGATTGCGGCTAGATTTTCGCCAGTCCCTTCCACAAACCGTACCAGTATTACTAGAGGTCAGACGTGTGGCTGGTGTCAGGGTACGCGGACGGCGGCCGGCATCGGGTCCTGGGGAATGCCGTCGTTCACGGTGACTCCCACTAGAATGCGGAAGCTGTCGGGAAATGGGGCAGCGGGCAGCGGCCATTTCAACTGAGAAAGAAAGCGTTCGTCGGACGAAGCTTCCGCGGCCGCTTGCGTACCCTGGCTGTGTTTTCCGTAAAGGAATAGCAGCCAATGACCAGTGCTGGCATGCTTGCGTAGGGCGATAATGGCTCGGTCGCGAATCAGCTCATTGGTTTTCTGGTCGAAGACCGTAGCGTAGCGTGGCGCCAGATCCGTCGCGGATTGCTCAAGGCTCAAATCACTTCCCAAACGGCGGGTCCAAGAATTAACGCTCTTGCCACCCAACAGAATCAGGTTATAGCGTTTGACGTCGTCCGCATTGACCATGCGGCTCTGCTTGACGATCAACGTTTGTTTCGCGGATTGGAACAAATTCGTGACCAGATGCAGCGCCACTGCTTCCCCCATGCCGGTGAATTCGTCCGGGCACGGCGATCCATCGGATGCGATCATGCGCGTGGATCCATCGGCTGCCGGAGCGCTCGGCTTGCATTCGCCAACATCCGGATTGCTTAATACCAACAATGTCGGCACCTCAGATTCGAGAAACCGGTTCCAGAAGCGCGAAAGCAGCGGAGTTTGACCTGGGGCGGTACGCGCGGCCGCCATGGCCGAAGCGCCCAATAGTTGCCGGCGCTCGCGATCGGTTAAGAAAAGGGCCAAAATGCAAACCAGCGCCGTGGCGCCAAGCATAATCCAAGAGGCCTTAAAAAATCGGAGCGGTTTTGCCGGCTGGTCATTTCCGACCACGCTGAAACTTGGAATGTAGTGGCCCAATGGGATGTCCAGGATGAACCGGCTCCCTTTGCCGTCAGTTTGATAATGCTCCCGCAGACGGCGCCGGACTTCCCGTGCCTGAACGCGAACCAGAGAATCCTGGCTGGGATCGAAAGCGGGCCCTTTTCCGAAAGCCTCCGTGCCAATGAGGAACTCGTTAATCTCGTGAGCCCGATTTTGGAAGTAATAATCGCAGACCAATTCCAGGAAGCGTTGCAGTTTGGGAGTGCGTCGAAACTGCGGAGATTCGAGGACGCGTTGAACTTCTGCTTTCCGCTCCTCTATGGACGGCGCGGCATCTGTAACGCGATTTCGGGGACCAGCTCGTTGAGTTAACGGCGTTATTAACATCGCCCCAGGCGGCTCCCGCCGATCCTTATATTCGCAGTTAAGCCGCCAGATGTCAACGCCGTAATGTTACTGCCGCGGCCAACTTACCGTGGTTAACCTTGACAGTTACACGCGGAGGCCGCAAGCTTTGGGAGCACAAGTGAGGAGGGACAATGAGGATCCTTCTAGTTGACGACGAAAGCAAGGCTGCTGCGTATTTGCGCAAAGGGCTGGCCGAAAATGGGTTTGCTGTGGACGTTGCCCGCCAAGGGCAAAACGGGCTTGAGTTGGCCCACAGGTCCGACTACGACCTGATGGTCGTCAACTGCATGCTGGAGTGGCCGGTTTTCTCAGAGCTGCGCCGTTCCGGAAAACACACGCCGGTACTGTTCCTGGCGGCTGGCGGGCGCGCGGAGGGCCCGGTGCGTGGGTTCTCGGATTTCCTGACTCGAATCCATTCGGCTCTGGGCTGGGGGAAGGACCATGGCCTCGAGAAGCTGCAGATTGCCGATCTTGAAATCGACCTGATGCGGCAGAGAGCCGTTCGCGCCGGGCGGCGCCTGGATTTGACGCATAAGGAATTTCTGCTGCTATCGTTGCTGGCCCGCCGCGCCGGCGAGGTTCTTTCCCGAACGTTCATAGCCGATCAGGTCTGGGACATCAATTTCGACAGCAATACCAATTTCGTCGATGTGCACATTCGAAGATTGCGGTCGAAACTGGATGATCCGTTTGAGAAGAAGCTGATTCACACGGCGCGCGGCCGAGGGTACGTTCTGGAAGAGCGGGCCTAGCCAGCGGTCCGGCTCCGTTACCGAACCACGACCGTGAGAAGCCGTAAAAAATCAAAAGCTCCGGTCGCTTACGCTCGCGGTTCTGTAACGATAGTTTGTCGCCGAACCGCGACCGTGAGGGAGTCGGTGCCTTTCAGTATCGCAATACAATACTTCTATGAAAAGAATTTGGATTGGTGCGTCCATCGCGGCGCTTGCGGCAGCAGTGTGGGTGCTGGCGCAGCCGGCGGGCGATCCTCTGATTGAAGGCTTCCGCATGGTGGAGGTTGCCTCCGTAGCCGACGCCATGGAGCAACTCTATGGTCAACGCGCCTATATGTCGCACGAGATGCGTCCGGTATTCAAAACCAAGTTTGCCGGACCCGCGGTAACTGTGCTGCTGAAAAAAGAAGAACACAAAGAAGGCGCGGCGGCTTCTCAAGGCATGCTGGATGCGATTGACAACTCGAAGCCCGGTTCTGTGTACGTCATGGTGCTAGACGATGGCGCGGACTTCGCCGGAATCGGAGGATTGATGGCCACCGCCATGAAATATCGCGGCTTCGCCGGCGCGGTGATTGACGCGTCGGTGCGCGATACACCACAGATCCAGAAGCTGCAGTTCCCGGTGTTCAGCCGCGGCGTGGTTCCTTCCACAACCATCAACCATTACCGTTTCATGGGATCTAATGTCCCGGTGAAATGCGCGGGGGCTTCGGTAAACGCCGGAGACATTGTGGTGGCCGATGAAGACGGCGTGGCAGTGGTTCCGCTGGCGCATGCGGCCGAGGTTCTCAAGAAGGCCCAGGAGCTGGATAATACCGAGCACAGCATGATCCCGTTCATCGAGAAGTTCCGGTCTATTAAAGAAGCGGTGGCGAAGTTCGGCAGAATCTAGCGGCTGGCACCGGTCGCTCACGCTCGCGATGGGGCGCTACCGAACCGCGACCGTGAGGGAGACGGTGCTTTTCCGCCAGTTTTTTCACGGATGCTCACTCTCTTCAGATGCGCCTCGGTGACCTCTATTGCGATTGGAATCGCTTGGCTTTCTCGGGCTCCTTGAGAGCATCATATATGGTCACCAGATCCTGGCGTGCGGACTTTAGCCAACTTACTTGCGGATTGGCCTGCTTGCTGACGATGTCGTAACCAGCCAGGCTCTCAGGCTCGGCATCCGCGTAGCGATGCTGGCGGACTAGCGTTCTTCCAAGCTTAATGTGCGCGATCCCCATGAACATGTGGTTGGAAGGAAGTGTTTCGGAATAACGCCGGATCACTTCGCGAAATAGCTGCTCGGCGCGGGCGTAGTCTTTCTTTTCGATATATACGCTGGCCAGGTTCGATAGAGCCAGGCCGATGAGATAGTGCTTGTCGTGATACAAGCTTCGATAGATTTCGGCCATGCGGCTGAATCGCGCAATAGCTTCGTCAAAATTTCCGCGCCTGAGCGCCGCGACCCCCAGTTCGTTGAGCGCGGAAGCGACACGAGGATGCACCGGTCCATAGATATGCTCCTGGATAGCCAGGGTGCGCTCGAACAGCTGCACCGCTTCGTCATAGTGACCCTGGAACATTAGCGCGCGGCCCAGAATGGTCTGGGTGGAAGCGGTCTCCGGATGATCCTTCCCGTACCAAGCCTCGGTGATGACCAGCGCTTTTCTTTCCAGGCGTTCGGCTGCAGCGTAATTTCCGCGATCGAACTGGCTGCTCCCCAAATTGATCAGGGCATTTGCTACCAGCGGATGGTGTTCTCCGAAAGTTTGAGTGTAGATGGCCAGAGCGCGCCGGTTGAGAGCGTCGGAATCGTCGTAATGACCTGCGTAGAAGTGCGCGTTGGCGAGCTCAGTTAGAGCGGCAGCGAGATCGATTGGCGCAATGTCGGGCGTGGAACGAAGCCGCACCACCTCCTTTAGCATTGGAATGGCGTGGCTGTAATCGCCGCGGCCGGCCAGCACTTTGCCCAACGCGAGCGTGCCTTTCGCGATATCGGGATGGCTTGCGGGCAGGTTCCGTTTGCTCATGGCCAGGCCGTCGCGAACCAGCCGCTCTGCATCATCCCACTGCGCTTGATCGACGCGCAGGAGACCGAGTGCGACTAAGCTTTCGGCCACCGGGCGATTGTCCGCGCCGAAGATCCGCTTGCGCTTATCGAGCGAAGAACGTAGCAAGGAATCCGCCTGATCGAATTTGCCCAGCTTTTGATAGATAGCTCCAAGTGTGAGATACAACTCGGCTTGGATTTCGGGCTCCGCATCCAAGGAGCGCGCCTCCTGGACGCCACGATCCACCAGCGTGACTACTCGCAAGCTGTCAGCGGGGCCGGCTTCTTTGTCGCCGCCTTCGAACAGGTTGGTCATGAAGCGCTGAACGCGCTGAGTGCGCCGAGCTTCGGCCAGCGCAACATTTCGAGCGATGGCCAGGCGCACCGTGAAGAAGATCACCAGTCCGATTACGACCGCCAACGCCACGGCTGACGCGGAGACTGCGCGGCGATTTCGGCGGACGAACTTACCGAGCTTGTACGGCAGGTTGTCCGGGCGGGCTTCCAACGGTTCGTTTTTCAGGAAATGGTCGAGATCTCGAATCAGCGCTTCGATGGACCGGTAGCGCCGCTCGGGGTCTTTGTGCATGGCGCTGAGGCATAGGACATCCAAGTCGGACCAAGCGGCGCTGCTTGCGGCGCGCGGTCCCGCGCCACCGGCTACGGCAGACGGAGTTTCCGGATCCCCCGCGACGACGACGGACTCGGCTTCACCGGGGGTTCGATTTGAAAGATCGAAGGGTAAGCGGCCGGTGAGCAGCTCATAGAGAATTACCCCCAGAGAATAAACGTCGGTCTGCACGCCGGTCTGCTGCATGCGGATCTGTTCCGGCGCGGCATAGGCTGGCGTCATGAGCCGCGCAACGGTGCGCGCTTGATCCTGCGGTGAGTCCAGGTCCTGAAGTTGTTTGGCGATCCCGAAATCCAGCAGCCGCACGGCTCCATCGCTCTTCACCAGGATGTTGGAGGGTTTCAGATCGCGATGAATAACGGCGTGCTGATGGGCGTATTGCACCGCTTCACACACGGAGCGAAGCAGTTCCAGACGCTCCCGGATAGAGGCCTTGCGCTCGCGGCAGTATTCCGTAAGCGGGACACCGTCGACGTACTCCATGACAAACCAGGGCGTCCCATCCGGCAGTGTGTCAGCGTCATAAAGCCGCGCTATGGATGGATGATTCAACTGCGCCAGCATGCGCTGCTCACTGAGGAAGCGCTCGCGGCGTGCGGACGAGACCCAGGCATCGCGCAGGACTTTGATTGCGACCTGATTACCCAGATCCTGGCGCTCGGCGAGGTACACGGTCCCCATGCCGCCTTCGCCCAGCTCTCGGACGACGGTGTAAGGACCGAAACGCTGAGGCGCGGGCGATGGCGTACCGGTGTGGTCCAGCAGGTCATACGCGATGTGGGCAACGTCGCGTTCCAGCAGCGACCCTCTTTGAGCATCCTCGGCGAGCAGTGCTTCAACCTCGGCCAGTAGCGCCGCGTCATCGCTGCAGGCGGCCTTTAGGAAAGGATGCTGTTCGGGGGCGGGAAGATCCAGCGCCTGGTGGAACAGGGTCTGGATGCATTCCCAACGCGCGCTGTCCATTTATTAGAAGTGCCCTTCCACAGTATCCCAACAACCGTACGTTACCGAACCGCGACCGTGAGGGAGTCGGTGCTTTGGGCCGATTCAAGCTAAGCGACTAGTGCGCATGGCGCAACTCGCGCGCCAACCAGGCCTTGGCAGCTCGCCAGTCGCGCAGAATGGTGGCCTCCGATACGTCCAGCAGCGCCGCGGTTTCAGCGACGTCCAAGCCGCCGAAGAAGCGGCTCTCCACCATCATGGCTTGCCGCGGATTCATACGCGCAAGCTCCTCCAGCGCGGAATCCAGAGCCAGCAGTTCCTTGCCGCACTCTGCGCTAGTATCGGTTTCTTCGTCGAAGGTGACCATCGTAAGGCCCCAGCCCCCGCCCCGTTTATGAGAGTGCCGCCGCCGGGCCGCCTCTACCAGGACTTGCCGCATCGCACGTGCGGCGATCCGTTTGAAATGCAGATGCGAGCTGGATGCGAAACGAGGTGAACTGGCGAGCTTGAGCCAGGCTTCGTTGACTAGCGTTGTCGGACTTAATGTGGCGGCCGGGTCTCTGCGCCTGACCGTGGAAGCCAGACGGCGAAGTTCTTCGTAGGTGACGCTGAACAGATAGTCCAGCTCCTCGCGTTCCACTGGTATTGCGCCAAACTCGTCAGGCCCGAACTTGTAAACGTTTCGAAGCGGCATGACAGTTTTTGGCACTCAATTACGCAATGCGTGGTGAACGGTTAGCTCGAATTCTATCAGCGGAGGAAGCACGCATGCAAGTTTTTAGGATCACCCGGATTTTCGTTCTGGTTGCTTTCGCTGTGCCTCTGATAGCCCAAAAACTCGCGTGGGAAAACCAGTTCCGGTCCAGTGGCGGCGGGGACCAATGTACATCGGCCGCCGTGGACTCCACCGGCGTCTATGTTGCCGGCTTCTTGGGTACCGTAGGCGGTACGTTCCCGGGGCAGACCGGCAGCGGATCAGGGCCGGATTCTTTTATCCGGAAGTACGACACCAGTGGCAACGAATTGTGGACCAGCCAGTTCGGGACGGGAAAACCCGTCTTCGCATTTGGGTTGGCGGCGGGCGGAGGCGGCGTTTACGCGGTGGGACAAGCGGGTGGTACGTTCCCGGGGCAGACGCAGAATCTCAACCAACAAGGCTTCGTGATTAAATACGACCCGAGCGGGAATGAGCAATGGGTTCGCGAGTTCGGTGTTAACGGGCCCGGCGGCCCCGGTGTTTACGCTAAAGCTGTTGCAGCGGACTCGAGCGGCGTCTACGTCGTCGGCGTGGCTGACGGCGCGTTGCCGGGTCAAATGGGATTCGGCGACGGCGGGTGTCCGTGTGGCTCCGCTTTTATCCGGAAGTATGATCCGAGCGGTACGGAATTGTGGACGCACGAGTTTACGGTGGCCGGAAATGAGGGTTCCTACGGTGTGGCTGTGAATTCCACAGGTGTCTATATGGTGGGCGAGGCAGCCGGAGTATTTCCCGGCGCTCAAGTGGACACCAGCGGCTTCTTCAATTTCTGGGTGCGGAAATACGACGCCAATGGCAATGCACAGTGGACCAGCCAGTTCGGTCCTGGCCAGCACATGCGCGCTGCGGCGGTGGATGGCACGGGTGTTTACGCGGTCGGCAACATGGGCGGCGGCGCATTGCCGGGACAAACATCCAGCGGCGGTTACGACGCATTCGTAAAAAAGTACGACCTGAGCGGCAATCCGCTGTGGGCCCGTCAATTCGGCACGGGAGTGTCCGACATTCCTTACGGAGCGGGGTCGGACGGGAATGGGGTTTACCTGGTTGGAACCACTTTCGGGATTCTTCCCGGGCAAACCAGTTCCGGCAATTATGATTCCTACATCCGCAAGTACGATACCGGCGGGAATGAAATATGGACACTGCAGTTCGGCACCAAGTCAAGCGACCGCGCCAATGGCGTAGCTGCGAACTCGAGCGGCGTTTACATCTCGGGCAATACCGCGGACATGGATTTTGCGGCGAAGATCGGGTTCGGCCCGGTGGTATTCGACGGCGGCGTGGTGAATAACGCCAGCTTTGCTCCCAGCCCCGCACCGGTCGCGCCCGGATCCATAGCAGCGGTTTTTGGGACCGGTTTGAACGACGGTTCATCGGTGCTGTTTTCCAGCTTCGACAAAGACGGAAAGTTGGTGACGACACTCGGCGGAGCCAGCGTGAGCATCAACGGAGTTCCAGCTCCCATGTTCTATTCGACGCCCGGACAACTGGGGTTCCAGGTTCCTTTCGAGTTGGCTACGTCAAATTCAGCCACTTTAAAAGTAACCGTGGCAGGCCAGACAAGTGCTGAGATCACGCTCGCGGTGGACGGCCTCGCGCCCGGTCTTTTCAGCACGAATCAGGAAGGCAAGGGCGCCGCGGCCGCTCTACACAGTGATGGCGTAACACCGGTGACGACGGAGAAGCCGGCCAAGCCGAATGAAGTGATCGTGCTTTTCGGGACGGGATTGGGGCTGCTTTCGCCGGCGTTGCCGACCGGGGAAGCGGCTAAAAATAATTCGACTCAGGTAATTCCCACAATAACGATCGATGGGAAAACAGCCGACGTTCAGTTCTCGGGCGCGGCGCCGGGGTTCGTGGGATTGAATCAAGTGAATGTGAAGATTCCGGCGGGGACGCGGACCGCGCCGGATATACCTGTGGCGCTGACCATCGGAGACAAGCAGAGCAATGCTGTGACGATCGCGGTGTCGCAATGAAATCTTCTTACCTACAAGCACCGGCTCCCTTACGGTCGCGGTTCGGAATGAAGCTACTGAACCGCGACCGTAAGGGAGCCGGCGCCTGGGCATTCTTCGCGGCGATTTTTTTCTGCGGCACCGCCATGGCGGACTTAAGTGAAACCACGCTTCTTCAGACCAACGCCACGCTGAACCTGGAGACAGGAGCGGTTGCCGGTTCCGGCGGCGACATTCTGTGGGAGGGAAGCGCGATTGCTCCGCAGGGCAGCGCCAAACTGAGAAATATCGGAATGCTCGGCGTAACCAATTTCACCGGGCTGCCGCAATCCTATTTCGCGCCGCAAGCGGCGGCAGCTACAGCGGCTCCAATTTCGGCGGAGTTGTTGGTTCCCGGAGATGCCTTCATCGTTGTAACGAACAGCGGGAAGACGGCGAAGGTGCTGGTCTGGGCGAATAGCGGCGGGGTGATTACGCTCGAATTCACTACTTTTGGATTATCCGCGCCGGCTGGCGTGCCTTTGATTGCGCAAGTGGTGAATAACGCGAGTTATATTCCGTTTGGTTTTCCGAATTACGGTATCGCGCCCAGCGGTGTGTTCGCCGTTTTCGGAAGCGGCCTCGCGGATCCTGGTCAGCCGGTGCCGCAGGCCAGTAAGGCGCCCGGTCTGCCACTTAGTCTAAATGGAACCACTATCACAGTCGTAGTAAATGGCGTTACAACGCATCCTGCCCTGTATTACACCAGCCCTGCACAATTGGCCGCGGTTCTGCCCGCATCCACACCCGTGGGGATAGGTATTCTTACTGTCACTTACAGAGGCAACACCAGCGCTCCCGTGCCCTTTCAGGTTGTGCCAAACGCACTGGGCATCAACACTTACAGTAACGGAGTGGGCGTGGCCACGGACGCCAACACATACGCGTTGCTCAGTTACACGAACTCGGGCTCGCCCGGCCAGACCATCGTGCTGTGGGGGACCGGGCTGGGCGCCGACGCTGCTGACAGCGATACAACCTACACCGCCACGCCACATAGCGTGAACACGCCCTTGCAGATTTATGTCGGTGGAGTGCAGGCGTCCATCCTGTACCAAGGCTCGTCAGGCTATCCAGGTGTGAATCAAATCGACCTGGTGATACCGAAGACAGTGCCGGCGGGCTGCTGGATTCCGGTGGCAGCAGTGGCAGGAGGTGTGGTCAGCAACGTGGTCACCATCTCGATCCACAACGGTGGCGGCGTGTGTGTTGACCCGCCAACCGGTATTACCGGCAATCAGATTACACCGCCCAATGGAAAGGCACTCAAGGCCGGCCTGGTATCGCTGATTCAGACCAATTCGCCGGGCAAGGGCGGCGCTCGGACTCTGACCAACGATGCCAATGCCGCCTTTGAGCAATACACCGGACTGTATCCCAACCGCAATCCGGTTTCGCCGGGTGGATGTATCCTCACACAGGAGCCTGCGCCGGTTCCTTTTCCGAATATCGTGGGGCTCGATACAGGTGCTATCAGCATCACTGGGCCGTCCGAGCCCGCGGTTACACTCAAATCGCAGGGGATTCAGGGTGCCTTTTACACGCTATTGCCGGCGGACGCAATTCCATCATCCGGGGGAACATTCACGTTCCATGGCGCAGGGGGGAAGGACGTAGGTCCGTTTACTTCAACGCTCACGCTGACCAGCCCGCTGCTGACCTGGACAAATCTAACTGCAGCCGCTGAAATCGACAGGACTAAGGGACTGGTTGTTACTTGGAGCGGCGGAAATCCAGGCACGTATGTCTTCGTCACAGGAACGTCCACCTCCACCGGTTTGCAATTGCTGGGCGGTTATACGTGCCTGGTGCCGATAGAGGACGGTCAGTTTACCGTGCCGTCTTACATTCTGTCGGGACTTCTGCCTGGAAAAGGGGGCGCAGCACTGCAAAATTATGTTTACGGCTCGCTCTCAGCCAGCGGGATAGACATCGGCGTGGCGTTGGCGGATATCTCTTACTCAATAGCCTCCACTACTCAGTAGCGTGAAATACAACTAGTAAAATCCCTTGGTTGGTCACTGGGATGCCGCAGTAACGCGCTCCCCGTTGAAAAAAATAGTCAAGCCATAGCACTGGATTGGAGTCAGAATAGTAGTCGGGGAGTGTCGAGCTCCCGCATCACAAGGACGAGGGATTATGCTGATTTTTTCTCGCCTGATAGACACGTGGTTGCAGGAGAAAATCCTCAAGGCCACTGGTGGCGCACCGATTCGAATCGTGCTCGAGCATGGGGAAAGCGTCGCAGTTCCGGACGTAGCTCCCGTCGCAACTGTGATTATCCGCGATCGGCGCACGCTGGCGGAATTGTGTATCGACCCTGAGGTTGGCTTCGGCGACGCCTACGCTGACGGCCGGATTCAGGTGGAGGGCGACCTGGTTAAGTTTCTAGAGGCGGTCTACGAATCCTGGCCGAATGCGCCGGCCGCAAGCAGCTGGTACGCGCGCTTGACTTCGAAAAGCATGGACCTCTGGCAGGCCAATACACTCACTGGCTCTCGCCGTAACATCCATCGTCATTACGATCTGGGGAACGACTTTTACAAGCTGTGGCTGGATGATCAGATGTTGTACACGTGCGCGTACTTTCCAACGCCAGAGGCCACACTCGAAGAGGCCCAGACGGCGAAGATGGATCACGTCTGCCGCAAGCTGCGGCTGCAGCCGGGGGAAACCGTGGTGGAAGCCGGCTGCGGATGGGGCGCTTTGTCGCTCCACATGGCGCGGGAATACGGAGTGTCCGTGAAGGCTTATAACATCTCCCGGGAGCAGATCCTGTTTGCCCGCCAGCGCGCCCGGCAGGAGGGACTGGCCGGACAAGTGGAGTTCATCGAAGACGATTACCGGAATATCTCGGGGAAATTCGATGTCTTCATGTCGGTGGGAATGCTGGAGCATGTGCGCGCGGACCGTTACCTCGAATTCGGAGAAATCATCCATCGTTCTATCGGCGATAACGGACGCGGGCTGCTGCATTTCATCGGCCGCAGCCAGGAGGCTAGTTTCAGCCGCTGGATACGCAAACGGATCTTTCCAGGCGCCAATGCTCCGGCGCTTCGGCGGGCGCTGGAGATATTCGAGCCGCGCAATTACACCGTGCTGGACATTGAGAACCTGCGTCTGCACTACGCCAAGACTCTGGAACATTGGCTGGATCGGTTCGAGGAATCGCAGCAACGGATCACGACGATGCATGACTCGCGTTTCGTCCGAGCCTGGAGGCTATACCTGGCCGGATCGATCGCCGGATTCCGCACAGGATCGCTGCAACTGTTTCAAGTGGTATTCGCGGGATCCGCATGCAACCCTCTGTGGTGGACGCGCGCGCCTCTCTACGCGGCAGCCAGACCAGACATCGAGAAGATGCAGTGGACGCATGCGATGTCTTAATCGTCGGAGGCGGACCAGCGGGTTCCTCCTGCGCCTGGAAGCTGCGGAATGCCGGTTCGCATGTTTCTCTGGATGTTGCCCTTGATGTTGCCATTCTGGATAAGCAGGTTTTTCCGCGCGACAAGGTGTGCGGGGGATGGATTACTCCTGCGGTGCTGGATGAGTTGAAGATCCATCCGGCCGAATACGCGCGGGGGATACCAGGGCATGGCCCTGCTCCACTATTGCAACCCATTACTGGATTTCGGACCGGTTGCATTTCCGGGCCGGCGATCGAAACGCGCTATGGAGCGCCGGTTAGTTATGGAATCCGCCGCCGCGAGTTTGACCATTACCTGTTGCGGCGCTCGGGCGCGCGGCTGATCCAAGGTGTCGCTCTGACCAGTCTGGAGCGATCCGGAACCGGATGGATCGCGAACGGAAACATCCAGGCGCAAATTGTTGTGGGTGCGGGCGGACATTTCTGCCCGGTTGCCCGCCTCACTGGTGCGAAGTCAAAGACTGAGCTGGCGGTGGTGGCGCAGGAAGCTGAGTTCGAGATGGATGCGGCGCAACAAGCTGCCTGTTCGGTAGCGTGCGATACTCCGGAGCTTTATTTTTGCGCGGATCTTAAAGGATATGGCTGGTGCTTTCGCAAACACAACTTCCTGAACGTAGGTCTCGGAAGAATGGACCAGCACCGGCTCTCATCCCACGTCGCAGATTTTCTGAACTTTCTCAAATCGGCCGGAAGATTGTCGTTTGATATTCCCCGTGCCCTTCATGGGCACGCTTACCTTCTCTATGGAGCGTCGGCGCGGAAGGTTGTGAGCGATGGGCTGCTATTGGCCGGGGATTCCGCGGGTCTGGCGTATTCTCAAAGCGGCGAAGGCATCCGGCCGGCTATTGAATCCGGCCTCCTGGCCGCGAACACGATTCTTGCCGCCCGTGGGAATTACAGCCACGACAATTTGGAGCGTTATCGTGAGTCACTAGCCGCGCGGTTCGGTGGGACGGGCACGGATTGGGCCACGAAACTTGGCAGCCATCTTCCGTCGCGGCTGATTAGCTCGCTCGGCCGACGCCTGCTCCATTCCAATTGGTTCGCGCGAGAAGTGGTTTTGAATCGCTGGTTCCTGCACTCGGGCGACCCTGCCCTTGAAGCCTGATTTCTAACTTACAAGTAAGACCTGCGCAGCGCATAGGACAAGATTACATCCCGGTTACCTACGGCTTCCGTTGGTGAGAGCATTCCACCACGCGTCATTCATCGCGGAGCGCCGTCATCGGATCAACTTTCGAAGCCCTCCGCGCCGGCAAATAACCCGCGAGCAGAGCCACTGCGGTTAGTACAATGCCCGCCGCACCCAGCGTCGACGGATCGTTAGGCTGCAGGCCATAGAGAAA
>DASYNU010000180.1:0-1896 GCA_036008345.1 Bryobacteraceae bacterium | reverse complement strand
GCGAACCGTCTCGTGGGCAATGCCAGCGATGCCGCCGGACTTGAGATGACACTGACTGGACCGACGTTGCGATTTTCCTGCGATGCGACGGTTGCGCTGACGGGAGCGGATTTCGGCGCGCGGCTAGATGGCCAACCGATTCCCCTATGGCAAGCTACACTCGTTCGCAGAGGCTCTGTGCTTGAATTGGGAGAAGTACAAGGAGCGGGGACGCGCGCTTATCTTGCGGTTGCTGGAGGGATTGAAGCTCCGCCGTATCTTGGCAGCCGTTCGACTTTCATTCTCGGAAAATTCGGTGGTCAATCTGGCAGCACACTTCGCGCCGGAGACGTGCTACACGTAGGCGCCTCTGAAAGAAGGTTCGGAGAAACCGCTAAACTGGCGGAACAGTTGATTCCGCAATATGGAAACGAGTGGAAGATTGGGGTGTTATACGGCCCCCATGGCGCGCCGGATTTTTTTACCACCGAAGACATCGAAACATTCTTTTCCACTGCGTGGAAAGTGCATTATAACTCCGACCGCACTGGCGTGCGACTGATCGGTCCTAAGCCGCAGTGGGCGCGTAAAGATGGCGGCGAGGCCGGGCTGCACCCTTCCAACATTCACGACAACGCCTACGCGGTTGGGACCATCGACTTCACCGGCGATATGCCCGTGATTCTGGGACCTGACGGCCCGAGTCTGGGCGGCTTCGTGTGTCCGGCGACCATCGTCGACGCCGAGCTTTGGAAGATCGGGCAACTGAAGGCTGGTGACATGGTGCGGTTTCGCGCACTGGCATTGGAGCAGGCCTTGGAGTTGAGCCGCGCGCAAGAAATGAACATAGAAACGCTCTCCGGAGAAATGGCATCACTACCGGAAACTCTTTTCCGGGATGATCCGGTCCTGCGGCGATTAGCATCAGCAGGCGCTCCGGCCGTGGTCTGCCGCGCCGATGGCGACAGGTACTTGCTCGTAGAGTACGGACCGAACGTGCTGGATTTAAATCTGCGCCTCCGCGTTCACACTCTGGAACAACAATTACGCGAACTGAAACTTCCTGGGATCATCGATATCACTCCGGGAGTGCGCTCACTGCACGTGCACTATGATTCCCGCCTGCGTCGTGAGGGTCTTCTCGAGGCCCTGGAGATTTGCGAGCGCCGCATTCCGGACCTGCATGACATTACAGTGGAATCGCGCGTGGTTCATCTGCCGCTGTCCTGGGACGATCCGGCAACTCAGCTGGCCATCCGAAAATACATGCAGGGCGTGCGGCCAGACGCGCCATGGTGTCCCAGCAATATTGAGTTTATTCGCCGCATCAACGGCCTCAATTCCATCGATGAGGTCCACCGCATCGTGTTTGGTGCCAGCTACTTGGTGCTGGGGCTGGGCGACGTCTACTTGGGAGCGCCGGTAGCCACACCGATTGATCCCCGCCATCGTCTGGTTACTACGAAATACAATCCGGCGCGAACCTGGACGCCCGAAAATGCCGTGGGCATTGGCGGCGCTTACTTGTGTGTTTACGGCATGGAAGGGCCGGGTGGCTATCAATTCGTGGGCCGCACCGTGCAGATGTGGAACACATTTCGATCCACGGCCGAGTTTGCGCCAGGGACGCCGTGGTTGCTGCGCTTCTTCGACCAAATTCGGTTTTTCCCAGTAAGCGCGGACGAACTGCTGGACATCCGCGAAGCTTTTCCGCGCGGCCGGTATACGCTGCGCATCGAGGAATCGGAATTCCGCCTGCGCGAGTATCACGCGTTCTTGAAATCAATCCAGACCGACGCAGCTGGATTCCAAGCGAGGAAGCAGCAGGCTTTTGATGCCGAGCGTGAACGCTGGGGCGCCGCTGGGCAGGCTGACTTCGCCGAGCCTGCGGAAGCGCTCGGCGCATCTCGAGACGAA
>DASYNU010000179.1:0-7352 GCA_036008345.1 Bryobacteraceae bacterium | reverse complement strand
GCAATTGTTCGCCGGTCTGGCGGATCACTTCCGGTCGTTGGTGGAGTTTCCCCCGGAAGCCATCGAGCAACTGAGCGACGAGCAGTATGTGCGCAACGTCGCCGAGATTTTGTATCGGCGTGCGGATCGAACCAACTGATTACAACTTCGGCCGCACCATCTCAAACCGGTCCGTCGTCCGCGTGTACGTCGCTCCAGCCATCCTCCCGATCGGCCGCAGCTTGTCCGGATCAATCTTGAAATCGTCGAAATATTGATCGTCCACGTGGAACCGTACTACTTCACCCAACACCAGATTGCCGCTCCCCGGTAATTCGCCCATCTCGATCGCTAGATAAAGCTTGCACTCCATGTGGACATGCGATTCGGCCACTCGCGGCGGCTTCACCAGATCGCTCGGAACCGGTGTGAGGCCGGAAGCTTCGAATTCATCCACCTCTGGGGGAAAATCAGCCGACGAGACGTTCATCTTCTCCGCGAATTCCTCGGAGACAATGTTCACCACGAACTCCCTCGTCTCAAGGATATTGCGCAATGTATCTTTATATGGATCTGGACCAGAACGCCGTATCGGGCAGATGCAGATCACCGGCGGATTCGCGCTCACGGCGGTAAAGAAACTGAAAGGCGCGAGATTTGGAATCCCTTCGCGGCTGAGCGTCGAAACAAAGGCGATCGGCCGCGGCACAACAGCCCCGATCAGCAGCTTATAGACATTCTGATGCCCAGCTTCCCGCGGATCGATAACCAATCAGCGGGTCTCCACCGGCTTCTTGTCCATCCAGCTCATCCAGTAGTCCTTCCACTCCACGCCCTCGCCCGCCGGCAATACGTGAATCGGATTCAGCCCATCCAGCATCACCGCGTATTCATCGGTGTGAGTTTTCTTCTTCTGATTCGCGAGCGCTTTAGGATGAGGCCCATGATGAATGCCGCGCGGATGCAGCGTGGCCATGCCGGCCTTGATGTTGTCCTTGCTGAAAAAATCGCCGTCGTGATAGAAAATGAACTCGTCGTAGTCCGTGTTGCGATGGAAGAACGGAACGCGCAGCGCATCTTCATCCTGCTCCAGTGGACGCGGCAGGAAGCTACACACCACGGCGCCTTCGGTGACAAAAGTGGTGTGCGCGCTGGGCGGCAAATGCGCGCGATGGCTCATCACCGGACGAATGTCGCGCATGTTGATCTTCCACACTGTCAGGTCGCCCTTCCAACCCACTACATCCATCGGATTGAACGGATAAACTACCTTTGAGATCTCGCCGTCGGCTTGGATGCGGATTTCCCATTCCGCGTTATCGTCCAGCAACGGCGCGGGTTCCGGCGTGACCACTGTCGCCGGATCGTAGAGTGCGTGCTGTCCCAGCAGGCCTTTCTCCGGCTGCTCGAACTCGTGCTGCGACTCAATGATCAGGAAAAAATTGTCCCGAGTCTCCGGGACCACGCGATAAGTCACCGCGCGCGGAATATTGATGTAATCGCCCGCCTCATATTCCATCGGACCAAAATCGGTTTCGATCTTCCCATGCCCACGATGCACGAAATACAACTCGTCGCCGTCCGCATTGCGAAAATAAAACGGCATCGCCTCCGACCGGCGCGAAACCAGCAGCCGGACATCGTTGTTACCGAGAAAAGCTAGCGGCACGCCTTCCGCGTCGTCCTGATCCGATGGTTTCAGTTGGTTCAAATCGAAACAGTGCGGACGCAGTTTGCCTTCAAAACGAACCCAACCGGTTGGCGGATGCGCGTGATAAAGATGCGCCGATTTTCCGTAAAATCCCTTGCGCCCGTGTTCTTCCTCGTAGGTTCCCTCCGGAAGTCCGACATGGGCTTGGCTGGTGGTCTTGCCCTTTTTCAGCGGATACATGGTTTGTCTCCTGTTTTCAGTATAGGAAACGCACGCTAGTGGGGCAGGCTGCCAGCCTGCGCGCCGATTGCCAATCGGTGCCACCGCTATTCCGCTCCAAGGCCAAACGTCACCTCTTACGCATCCAAACACCCCAAGTCCCAGGCCCGGCCTCTTCATTCGTAATCGGACGACCGGCCAACTTGAGCGCCAGCTTGATCTGGCCGTGATGATACCCCTCATGCCAGACCATATGCTGCAGCATGAGGATCGGGTGGTCATAATGCAGGTTCATCCCCCGCCCTTCCTCCACCCTGCTCTTCACCGCATCCCGCACCACCTTGGCGCTCTCGTCCAGCATCAGCGCCATGCGTCCACGGTCACGCTCCACCACCCACTCTTTTTCAGGAACCTCTCTGGCGAACTCGGGCGCATCCTCAAAGACAAACACCAGCCGCACATAGTGGATGTGTGTGAACATTTCGCCGACAGATGGACTGCCCTCCATCGCCCTAGCATCCAGCCCACCCTCCGGAACCGCGCGAAGCAGATTGACCAGGATGGTATTGTTCCGGTCCCAGGAATCCAGCAGATCCTCAAGCAGCCTTTGGTTTGCTACATCCGCCATATTCACCCCCCCCGTTTGTTCCCGCGAGAATCGTGACGAGTTTTTATGCTGACACCGGATTGGCCTCCCGGTCAACCCTATCCGCAGCGTGCGCGCCATGATCCACAGTGTGCGCGCCATGATCCACAGTGTGCGCACGATGTGTATTACCAAGAGTATGCCGAATGGTATAAACTGATATCATACAGATGAAAACCGCCATCTCCCTCGATACCACCCTCCTGAAAGAAGCCGACCAAACCGCCCGCGCCCTTGGCCTAAGCCGCAGCCGCCTCTTCTCAATCGCTCTCGAAGATTACCTCCGCCATCGCCGCCAGGAACAGATGGTCGAGCAACTCAATCAAACGTATTCCGACCATCCCGAAGCCCGCACCACCCAAAGAATGAAAGCCAAATTCCGCTCCACCGTCAAGGACCGCTGGTGACGGAAATCCATCAAGGCGAGGTCTACTGGCTCGATTTCGGCCCTGCCGGGAATTCCGCGCCCGCCGAACGCCATCCCTGCGTCGTGGTCCAAAGTGACGTCTTCAACTTCAGCCGCATCGCCACAACCGTCATCTGCCTGATCACATCAAATCTCACACGCGCCGGTGCCCCCGGTAACGTGCCACTCAAGAAGGGCGACGCCAACCTCCCCAAAGCAAGTGTGGTCAACGTCTCCCAAATCCTCACGATAGACAAATCAGAATTAACCCACCGAATCGGCAAGCTTCCCGCCAACAGGATCGACGCAATCCACCACGGCCTCCAACTTCTGTTCGACCGCGCCTAAAACTGTGACCCGGCAACCCTTCTCAGATTTTTCCCTGCCAGCCTGAGTTAGCATACGAGTTGCCCATGCACCTCTCCGCCCACGACCGCGCTCTGCTCTCCGGCCACCACGGACCCGCCGCCCGCATGGCCATGTCGATCATCGTCCGCATGGGCGAAATCCAAGGCGCGCCCCAGCTCCTCGATATTTCGCAAGCTCACATCGACAGCACCATATATATGGGCGAAGCCGGCCTCGAATTCGCCGAGCGTCTTGCCAAACTCGGTGCCAAGGTCGCAGTCCCCGCCTCGCTCAACGTCAGCGGACTCGACGAGTGCCACTGGCGCGAGTGGTCCGTTCCCCAGGATTGGGCCGCCAAAGCGCAGCGCCAGATGATCGCCTATCACAGCATGGGCTGCATCCCTACCTGGACCTGCGCGCCCTATCAAACCTCCATGGCGCCCAAGTTCGGGCAGCAAATCGCCTGGGGAGAATCGAACGCCATAGTGTTCGCGAACTCCGTGATCGGCGCGCGAACCGAGCGCTATCCCGATCTGCTCGATATCTGCGCAGCCATCACCGCCCGCGTCCCGGCGTTGGGCCTGCACCTGACAGAAAATCGCGCCGGCCAGTTGTTAATCCGCCTGAAAGATGTCCCAATCGCCGTGCAGCAAGATGACGCGTTCTATTCCGTCCTGGGACTCTTGCTCGGCCGCTTGGCCGGCCAGCGCATTCCAGTAATCGACAACCTAGCAGCCGTGCCCGCCGAAGATCAACTGAAAGCGCTAGGAGCCGCAGCCGCATCCTCAGGCGCGGTTGCTCTGTTTCACATCGTGGGAGTCACGCCCGAAGCTCCCACACGGGAAGCAGCCTTTCAAGGCCGCGCACCGCTCGAAGAACACGCCATTACAATGCAACAACTCCGCGACGCCCGCCGTGAACTAACCACCGCCTCGGGCACCAAATTGGACATGGTAGTGCTCGGCAGTCCACACTTCTCCCTCGCCGAATTCCGGCAACTGGTGCCGCTGCTAAAAGACAAACAGCGCCATCCGGATGTTCAGTTCCTGGTAACCACCAGCCGCATCATGCGCGACTTGGCCGGACAAGCGGGAGTACTCGATCACATCGAAGCATTCGGCGCCCGAATCACCGTCGATACTTGCGTGCTAGCCACGCCCATGCTGCCCAAGTCCATCCAAGTTCTCATGACGAATTCCGGCAAGTACGCCCACTACGCCCCCGGGCTCCTCTCCACGCAGATGGTATTCGGCAGCATGGCGGATTGCGTGGAATCCGCTGTCCAGGGCCGCGTAGTAAGAGACGAGTCGCTATGGCAGATGTAATCCAAGGCAAAATCGTAGTTGCGGGCGAAGCCGAAGGCGAGCTACTGGTCAGCACTCAGCCATTGAGCTTCTGGGGTGGCTACGATCACCAAACCGGCGAAATAATTGACCGCCGCCATCCCCTCTCAGGCCAAATCGCGAAAGGCCGCGTCCTAGCCATCCCCAACACAATCGGCTCCAGCACCACTACGGCAGTCTTATTAGAAGCAGTCCGCGCCGGCACGGCCCCAGCCGCGATCCTAACCATCGGCACCGACTCATTCCTCGCCTTGGCGTCCATCGTAGCCGACGAAATGTACGCCACTCCGATCCCCACAGTGGCGCTGACCAGCGAACAATTCGAAAAACTAGAGAATGCAACAAAAATCGCCGTCCGCAAGGACGGCCTCCTCCTTCTGACTTCCCAGACGCGCAGCGTCCCCTCCTGAATTCTGGATTCCCGGACCCAGCAGGGTCCGGCCGCGCCCCACGCGGCTCTGCTAGGATAGAATTTACCGAACAAACAGCGCCAGTATTACGTCTATAGCTGCTGGGGAGAGCCATCCTAAGTGAAGCGTAAATGGAAGATCCTACTGATCGTCACCCTGATCGTCCTGGTCAGCGGCGGCGTATTCGCCAGCATCCGGTTCAACGAACGGGGCATTGTAGAGGTGCAAACGGGCAAGGCGGCTCGCGAGGACCTCACCGCCACCGTCACCGCCTCCGGCGAGATTAAACCTAAGAATTACATCAACCTGGGGGCGAACACCCTGGGCCCCGCGCCCATCACTGAAATCTTGGTCAAGGAAGGCGACCATGTCCGCAAGGGACAGACCGTGGCCAAGTTGGAATCCGTACAAGCAGGTGCGGACGTCGTCGCCCAAAAAGCCACCATCGACACCGCCTTAGCCGATTCAGCCGCGGCCGAAGCCGGAATGGCATCCATGCACGACGCCGTCCAGACCGCCCAAGCCACTGTCGAGCGTAACAAGACCGAACTCGAGCGCACCAAACTCAACATCGACCGCGCCAACGAGCTTTATAAAGCGAAACTGATCGCGAAACAGGATTACGACCAGAAGAAAGCCGATTACGATACCGCCGTTGCCGGGCTGGGAGAAGCGGTTGCCAAGTTGGCGCAGGCGAAATCCCAGGAAGCGCAAGCCCGGCAGCAACTGGGTTCCGCGCAGAAACGCATCGCGCAGCTTCAAGCTAACTTAACGCGCTACGCGGACGTTCTGGAGAAATACTACGTCACTTCACCCATCGACGGCATGGTGACCAATCTCCCCGTCCGCGTGGGCGAGACCGTGGTTCCCGGCATCCAGAATTCGGCTTCCAGCCTGATCATGACCGTCGCCGACATGTCCGTAATCACCGCCGAAGTAAAAGTGGATGAAACCGACATCGTCAACGTCAAGCTGGGCCAAGTGGCCGACGTCACCATCGACGCAATTCCGAACCAGACGTTTAAAGGCCATGTTACTGAGATCGGCAACACAGCAATCTTGCGTTCCACCGGTCTCGCCGCGTCTCAAAGCGCGGTATCAAACCAGGAAGCCAAGGACTTCAAAGTTGTAGTAGCTTTGGACAATCCGCCGGATGACATCCGGCCCGGCCTCTCCTGCACCGGGAAAATCGTCACCGCGACACGTCAACATGCGCTGACCATCCCCATTCAAGCGCTCACCGTCCGGCAACGCGGCGATTTGGAGCCGCTCACCAAGGGCAAGACTGTAGCAGCCGCCACCAAGCCCGATCCCGCCGCTGAGAAAGCCAAAAAGGAAGAGCTGCAAGGCGTCTTCGTCGTCAAGAACGGGAAGGCGGAATTTCAAAAAGTGGCCACTGGAATTACCGGCGCCACCGACATCGAAGTCCTGAGCGGCTTGAATGACGGCGACCAGATTATAACGGGCACTTACAAAGTCATCCGGACCCTTCGCAACTCCGCCAAGGTCAAGGTGGACAACAAAGCGCCGGTTGTCAAAACAGAGAGCTAACCACCATCCATGGCCACAGCGACCCAGGAGCTCGTCGAGCGCGGCGAAAGCCTAAAACGCGAAGGCATCGTCATCCGCACTTACGATTTGTGGAAAACGTACGTGATGGGCGACCAGGAAATCCACGCTGTTTCGGGTGTGGACATTCAGATCCGCCGTGGTGAATACGTCGCCATCATGGGCCCATCTGGATCGGGCAAATCGACTTTGATGAATTTGATCGGTTGCCTCGACACGCCCTCCAAAGGCCTGTATTATCTGAACGGCAAGCTGGCCAGCGACATGCCTGACGACGAGTTGGCGCGCATCCGCAACAAGGAAATAGGCTTCGTTTTTCAGACCTTCAATTTGTTGGCCCGCGCCACCGCGCTCCATAATGTCGAACTGCCGCTGATTTACGCCGGCATACCGTCCGCGGCGCGCTCCGAGAAAGCCAAGCAAGCTTTGCGCGCCGTGGATCTGGAAGCGCGCATGCATCATAAGCCCAATGAACTTTCCGGCGGCCAGCGGCAGCGCGTTGCGGTAGCGCGGGCGCTGGTCAACAGTCCGTCCATTTTGCTGGCGGATGAGCCCACGGGCGCGCTCGACAGCACCACCGGCAACGAAATCATGGGCCTGTTCGAAAAACTATGGCAGCAGGGTAACACCATCGTGCTGGTCACGCATGAAGCCGATATCGCCGCCCGCGCGCATCGCATCATCCACATCCGCGACGGCAAAGTGGAAAAAGACGAACAAGTAAAGTAGCGTGAGGGGCCTTGAAAAATCAAAGGCACCGGTCGCTTACGCTCGCGGTTCG
>DASYNU010000178.1:0-21634 GCA_036008345.1 Bryobacteraceae bacterium | reverse complement strand
GGCTCTCAACTGCTCCATTGGGATCGCCGCATCGCGCATGGTCGCGAAAGTGGCATCCGATCAAGCCAAGCCCAACGGCATCCTGTGGGTGCTGCCGGCCGAAGAGGCGCGGTTTCTGGCACCGCTCGACGTGCGAAAGATTCCTGGCGTCGGCAAAGTGACTGAAAAGAATTTGCAAGCTTGGGGCATTCGCAAGGTTGGCGATCTCGCGAAGCTGGATGAATCATTCCTGAGTCAGCATTTCGGCCAGTGGGGCCTCGCGCTGGCCGGGAAGTCGCGCGGTTTGGATGCGGGCGGTTGGTTCGATGGTGAAGTGGGCGAGGATGGCAACCCGAAATCCATTAGCCACGAGACTACGTTCAATGAAGATACCGCCGACATAGATACGCTCGAAGCTACCCTGCTGCGTCTTTCGGAAATGGTCGGCAGACGCCTGCGCGAGCACCAGCTCTACGCCCGGACGGTTCAGCTCAAGCTCCGCTACTCCGATTTCTCCACCATCACGCGCGCCCATTCGCTCGACCATGCCACCCAGCTGGATACCGAAATCTTCCGGGAGGCACGCGCCCTGTTCCGCGAAAATTGCAAAGCCAAAGCCAAAATCAGGCTGCTGGGCGTGCACGCTTCCGGATTGGAACCAGAGGAGGGCCAGCTTAACCTCTTAGTGGAGGACAAGACCAATCGTTGGCGAAAAGCGTTGACAGCCGTGGATAATATTCGCGACAAGTTCGGCGAGGACAGCGTTTCGCTTGCCACCGGCTTGAAGGGCCGTTTCCGCGAGCGAGTACATGAGAATCCCGCGGGATTACCCGGAAAAACACCGCGCGAAGAGTGAAGGCAGGGCATGGCCCCGCCCCACGGGGTAAACTACTAACAGGCAGCTGGACATGAAGGAACTTATCGAAGACATCGCGAAAGCGCTTGTGGATTTGCCCGACCAGGTTGTGGTCAAAGAAGTACAAGGCGAGCAGGTCACGGTGCTTGAGTTACGAGTCGCCCCTACTGACTTGGGAAAGGTCATCGGCAAACAAGGGAGAACCGCGCGATCCATTCGCACTCTTCTGGGCGCCGCTGGAATGAAGCTGAACCGGCGATTCACGCTGGAAATCCTGGAATAATTCTGAAGCTCGTAACCATCGCCCGCCTTCTCCGAGCCCGTGGAAACAAAGGCGAGCTGGCCGCCATCCCGCTCAGCCATCACCCCGATCGGGTGAAGAACGTTCTTGTGAATCAGGTTCCCATGGAAGTGGAGCGCACCTGGGTGCACGGCGACCACCTCATCTTCAAGTTTAAAGGTGTGGACACGATCTCAGATGCTGAGCGTCTGGCGGGAGCCGAGGTCTCAATTCCGATTGAGCAGCGCGCGCCAGTCCCAGAAGGCGAGTATTACCAAACAGACTTGCTAGGCTGCCAGGTATTCGATCCCACTGGCCGCCTTCTAGGAACCGTAGAAGCCTGGCAAGAAACCGCCGGCACACAGTTACTTGAAGTAAGAACGCCAGACGACAAAGAAATGTTGATCCCCTTCGCCAAATCGATCTGCACCAAAATCGACCCTGAACACCACCGCATCGAAGTTACCCTCCCGGAAGGCCTAGAAGATCTAAACTAAACATCCGTGTGCATCCGTGTCCATCCGTGGCCAAGAAGACTTAAACTAAACATTCGCGTTCATTCGCGTTCATCCGCGGCCAAAAATGACTTTCCGCATCCTCACCATCTTCCCCGACTTCTTCGATGGCCCCTTCAAACACGGGGTAGTAGCCAACGCCGCGGCTTCCGGCCTTATCCAAATCCAAATCCACGATCTCCGGAACTGGACGCACGACCGTCACCGCACCGTAGATGACCGTCCCTTCGGCGGCGGTGAAGGCATGCTGATGAAACCAGCGCCCATTTTTGAAGCCGTGGAAAGCATCTGGCCCGAACGTTCCGCTTCGCAGCGCCTGGTGCTGCTTTCGGCTCAGGGTAAGCGCTTCAATCAGGAAGCCGCGCGCCGGCTAAGCCAATTTGACGAGCTCTTCCTGATCTGTGGCCGCTATGAAGGTGTGGATGAACGCGTGGCCGAGCATCTAGCCGACGAAGAGCTTTCGATTGGCGATTTCGTACTCAGCGGCGGCGAGCTTGCGGCTGCAATCGTAGTGGATTCCGTGGCCCGCCTGCTGCCCGGCGTGCTCGGCAATCAGGATTCCGCTATCCAGGAGTCCTTCAGCGATGCCGGGCTTCTGGATTGTCCCCAGTACACGCGGCCCGCGGACTTCCGGGGCTGGAAGGCGCCGGATGTCCTGCTAAGCGGCAATCATGAAGAGATTCGCCGGTGGCGCCTGGAATCGGCCCGAGAGAAGACTGCACGGAACCGCCCGGATCTACTACAATAGAAGATTCAAGGAATTGTAACCATGCCTAACCCCCTCCTTACCAAAATAGTCGCTAAACATAAGAAGCCCGAAGGGCCAGAGTTTCGCCCCGGCGACACCATCCGCGTGCACGTCAAGATTAAAGAAGGTGACAAAGAACGCCTGCAGGCTTTCGAAGGAACCGTGATAGCCCGCAAGAACTCCGGATTGGGCGAAACCATCACCGTTCGCAAGGTGAGCTTTGGCCAGGGAGTGGAGCGTATTTTCCCGCTGCACGCGCCCGTTATCGATCATATCGATGTGGTGCGCACCGGCCGCGTTCGGCGCGCTAAACTCTACTATCTTCGCGATTTGAAGGGTAAAGCCGCCCGCCTGCGCGAGCGCGAGTAGGTGGCCAGCGCTCTCTCAAATTGAGGGCGCGTGATTGATGAGATGTCAGGCCAAATACGAGCGTGAGGCCCAGGCCCAGGGTTTTGAGCGAGTCGCCGGCGTCGACGAAGTCGGACGTGGCGCCCTGTTCGGGCCGGTGTTTGCCGCAGCCGTTGTCCTGTCGCCGGATCGCCCTATTCGAGGCCTGCGCGATAGCAAGCAACTTCCGCGGGAACGCCGCGAAGTTTTAGCCGTCCGCATCCGGGAACGCGCCGTGGCTTGGGCGGTGGCCGCCGCCGATGCTTTCGAAATCGATCACATCAATATCTATCAAGCTTCGCGCCTGGCCATGCGTCGAGCTGTGGAACGCCTGCGCCCCGCGCCGGATTATCTCTTGATCGACGCCATCACTGTGGACCTTCCCATCGCCCAGCGCGCGCTCATTCACGGCGACGCCCTATCCCAATGCATCGCAGCCGCGTCTATTCTAGCGAAGGTGGAAAGGGACGCGTGCATGTGCAAGTGGGATGAGGTCTTCCCGCAATATGGCCTCAGTAGCAACAAGGGTTACTCGACGGACCGGCATTGGAAGGGGCTGGAGGATCACGGTCCCACATCCTTGCACCGCTTCAGCTTCTGGCCGGTGCGTGACCATTCGAAACATATACTTTGGACCGGCTATCCGCAACAAGGGGAATTGTTCCCGCCTGACCAGCCTCCGCCCGAATGGTCCGCGGATCAAGAAGCGCCTCTTCTGGAAATGGCGGCATGCAACCAGTAGACCGGCAGCCGCTGGTCGAAGAGCCGGCGGAACCTCCCAAGACCTCGTGGTTCCACAAGCTGGCCAGCCTGCTGTTTATCATCGTCTGCTTCGAAGTAGGAGTGTTCCTGTTGGTTTTCCCCTGGATGGATTATTGGAGCAACAACTCCATTGCCTCCCTTGCGACGTGGGTGCGGGAGGTTTGGGAGAGCACCTATTTCCGGGGCGCTTTGAGCGGCCTCGGCCTGGTGAACATCTACATCTCGCTTGGCGAAGTCTTTCGGCTTCGTCGGCCTCGGGCTGATAGACTGAAAGTACCGGTATTATGAAAGCCTCATCGGACCGAAGCAAGACTGCCGTGGCGGATCCGGCGCCTGCCATCGACGTGGTTCTGAAGCCCGACCCTCCACGCGGGACTATCGCCGAATGGGCCATCACGATCCTACTGTTGCTGTTCGGTACCACCACGCTGGTGCAGGCTTTCGTCATTCCTACTGGATCCATGGAAGACACGCTGCTCATCGGCGATCATCTGTTGGTTGATAAGCTGGCCTATGCGCCGAGCGGCAAGGTGAGCAAATATATCCTTCCGTATGAGGAACCTCAACACGGCGATATTATCGTCTTCCGCTATCCAGTAGACATCAGCCAAACTTTCGTCAAGCGCGTCATTGGTGTTCCGGGCGACCACCTCAAGATCGTCAATCAACAGATTTATCGCAACGGCATCAAGTTGAACGAGCCCTACGTCTACCACAAGAATCCTTATCCAGATTCCTATCGCGACAACTTTCCTTCGAGCGAGCCCAACCTGATGCTGATGCCTCGGGCCAGCGAAATGCTGGCAAACAACGTGGTGAACGGCGAGGTAGTGGTGCCGCCGTCGTCGTTTTTTGCCATGGGCGACAATCGCGACAATTCCCTCGATAGCCGCTACTGGGGTTTCGTGCCGCGCGAGAACATCATCGGGAAACCGCTCATCATTTATTGGTCCTACGATGCCAACACGGAAAGTCTCGCCAGTTCGTCGGTGAATGCTCTTGGCCGCCACTTTGTCGACCTGGCCGAACATTTTTTCACAAAAACGCGCTGGACGCGAACCTTCAGGCTCATCCATGGCTACCATAGCGACAACTAAACCCGCTAATTCCGCCCCGGCGCCTGCGCCTATTCAGCGCAGCTCCACTGCCGAGTGGGCTATCACGATTCTGATCCTGCTGTTCGGTACGTCCACCATCGCGCAGCCATTCGTGATTCCCACTTCGTCGATGCATAACACGCTCTACACCGGCGACCATCTAATAGTCGACAAGCTGGCCTACGCCCCGCCCGGCGCGTTGAGCAAGCACTTCATGCCGTATGAGGACGTGAAGCGCGGCGACATCATTGTTTTTCGCCATCCCACCTTGCTGGTGGATTATGTGAAACGCGTGATCGGCGTTCCCGGCGACCATATCAAGATGGTCAATAAACGCGTTATCATCAACGGCCAACCGATGGATGAACCGTACGTTATCCACCTGGACAATTCCATGCTCTACCGCGACAATTTTCCGGTCGGGGAGCCCGACTATGCAGCGGACCCGAAGATGAGCGCCCGCGCCGAGCAGATGCTACACGAGAATGTGCTGAACGGCGAGCTGGTGGTCCCTACCGGGAGTTATTTCGCCATGGGCGACAATCGCGACAATTCGCTCGACAGCCGCTACTGGGGCTTGGTGCCGCGCGAGAACATCATGGGCAAGCCGCTGATCGTTTTCTGGTCGTACGATGCGCCCACTGAAGACCTGAAGGATTACAATCTTCACCATCTGGTGGACCTGTCGCTCCATTTCTTTACCAAGACCCGCTGGAACCGGACGCTCAAACTCATTCACGGATACCCGCTAGGCGGATGAGCCGCAACGTCAGTAACTACGGCCTGATTCTGGCCGGAGGCCGAGGCACGCGCTTCTGGCCGCGCAGCCGCCGAGCGCACGCCAAACAAGTCCTGCGCTTCGGTGGCGACCGATCGTTGATTCAGCAAACGGTCGATCGCCTACGCCCCGTTCTTCCTCCCGAGCACATCTGGATTCTCACGAACGATCACCTCCACGCCGAAATCGTCCGGCAGTTGCCCGAAGTGCCCAAGTCCCAGATTCTGGCCGAGCCGGCCCAACGTAACACGGCCCCTGCGATCGGCCTGGCTGCGCATATCCTGCAATCCATCGACGCAAACGCCGTCATGGGCGTTTTTCCGGCCGACCACATGATCTTGAAACCGGCCAAGTACCTACAATTTGTCCGTCCCGCATTCAAAGCCGCGTCTACCGGCAAAATTGTCGTACTGGGGATTCAGCCGCGCTGGCCCGAAACCGGCTACGGATATATCGAGTTTCCCAACGGCCTCAAGCCTGGCTCCCTCGAGCCGCTTCCAGTGCGCCAGTTTCGCGAGAAACCTGATCTGAAAACCGCGACCCGCTACGTGCGAGCGGGAAACTTCTACTGGAACGCCGGCATGTTTTTCTGGAGAACATCCGTATTGCTTGACGCCCTGCGCCAGTTCCAGCCGAGGACCGCGACCCTGCTGGCCAGCCTACCCGCCTTCAGCGACCGGCAATTCCCGACGAAATTGAAGCGCGCCTTCCCGAACTGCGAGAACGTTTCCATCGACTACGCTGTTTTGGAAAAAGCGCCCAACGTCGCCGGATTCGCGACCAGCGACTTCGGCTGGAGTGATGTCGGCAGTTGGAACGCAGTGTATGAGCTGCTCCCACGCGACTCGAACGGAAACGTCCTCCGCAGCGAAGCGCTAGCGCACTCCAGCTCCGGCAACTACGTAGACGCCGAAGGCAAACTGGTAGCGCTGCTGGGCGTGAAGGATCTAGTAATCGTAGACACCCCGGACGCTCTCCTGATAGCGGATCGCTCTCGCGCCCAAGAAGTGGGCGACCTGGTAAAGAAACTGGAACAACAACGCAGAGATGACCTGCTCTGATCGGCGCCGGTTTCTTAGCCGCTGATGGACGCAGATAAACGCCGATAAATCATTTTGTCTTATCCGCGTTCATCCGCGGCCAAAAAAGAAATTCTGTTAGCTCCACCGAACGCCGAAAGTAGTACTTCCTATCCGTGTTCATCCGTGGCTAAAAGCGCCGCCCTCAAACTGGAAAGTCCCTATGCTTCCGTACCCGCCACGCCTGCCACAAATGTCTCCGATCATGCGCGGCCAGCAACGCAAACCGTTGTCCCAAACTCAATTTGAACGGCCCCGCCGGACTCGGAACCTTGATGCGCGCCAGATCCAATCCATTGGCTTTGGTAACCAGCTCCAGCATCCGCTGATGAATCGATAGAAACTCCGGGACCACTTTGTCCTTCATCAGCCCCGCAGCCGGCGCGTAGATCTTCGGCGCCTTCACCCCGAACTTCGGCGGCGCATCCATGAAACCGACAAACCAGCGGCTGATGAAACCATATCGGAACGGCCCATGGCCAGTCAGCCCCGCCGCGAGGCCACGCTCCATCTCTTCAGCGAGCAGCGGCAGATCCGGCCCGTTCACGACATTCAGATGCGCAAGACACTCGGAAATCGACCAATGTTTGGGTGATGGCCGCCAGTTGAACTGCGTGTCATCCAGCGGCGCGGTAAGCTCCTGCGCGTCTTCGGCAATGTTCTCGATCTGCTCGTAATAGTCGCGCAACTCTTCCACCAGCGCGAGTTTGGGCGACGTTCCAGATTCCGCCATCGCACACCTTAATGAGCGATTATTTTACCTCCGAAGCCGGCATATTGTCTTGGAACCACTTAGCAATCCTTTGGAAAAGGTCGCGCCGATGCTCCGGATCGCGAAAGCTATGCCCCTCGCCCGGATATACAACAAACTCCGTCTTCACTCCCAGCGTGTTCAAGGCGTGCCAGAACTCATAGGACTGCGGCACCGGGCACTCCCCATCGCGCTCACCGACCGCGATCAACGTTGGTGTTTTCACGTTCTTGATGAACGTGATGGGCGAGCTTCGTGCGTACGCCGCAGGCTCGTCATATACCGATGCGCCGAAATACGGCAGCATCCATTGATCGATGGAATTCTCGCCATAATAACTTTGCAGATTGGCGATTCCCGCGCCCGCGAAGGCCGCGCGGAACCGGTTGGTCTGCGTCACAGCCCACATGGTCATGTAGCCGCCGTAGCTCCAGCCCGCGATTCCTACGCGATGGTCATCCACCGGATAATTCTTCACGACATTGTCCACGCCGGCCAAAATATCGCGCAGGTCGCCGTATCCGAAATCCCGCACATTGCCTCGGGTGAAGGCCTCGCCTTGCCCATAGCTGCCGCGTGGATTCGGGAAGAAAATAAAGTAACCCTGAGCCGACATTAGCTGGATGGGCAGCCCCGTCCGAGGCCAGGACGGGCGAGTGTCTGCGGCCGGCCCTCCGTGCACCAAAACAATCATCGGATAATGCTTGGCTGGATCGTACGGTTGCGGAAACTGCAGCCAGCCTTGCACCGTAAGCCCGTCGTTCTTCCATTCAATATTCTTCACACCACCCCAGCCCGCGCGCCGGCTGTCGTTCGAGTGAGTAATCTGTTGCCAGGCCCCAGTGTGGCCAGCCCAGATCTCCGGCGCATGGTCCCATGCAGATCGGATCATCGCGCTGGTGCTCGTATCGCCGGAAAATACGATGCTATTCTCGGCTTTCCAAATCGTCTCGATGCTACGCGAGGCCAGATCCACAGTGGATACCGCCATGTTTCCGGAAATGTCCTCGGTCATCAGAATCTGCTTCGAAGATGGCGCCCACTGGAACCAGTTCGGCGAGGACTTCCGCTGCGGAGTTACATCCTCCACCGCGCCACCAGCCACCGGCGTGACATAAATATCGCCGCCCGTTGAGCCCTCATCGCTCATCAATCCGCCAATGAACGCGATCGATTTTCCATCCGGCGACCAGCGAACGTTGGCCATTTGCATCGTTGGCTTTAAAATGTGCTGTACCGTGCCGGACTGCGCGTCGATGCTAAACAGTTCCGCGATATACCAATTATCGTCGCCCGGTCCCGGCGCCGCGAGATAGGCCAGCTTCTTTCCGTCCGGCGACCAATCGCACTCATACACGTGCATTCCATCCGGCGAGATTACGCGTGGCACCCCAGAGGCCGGATTTACCAGCGCCAGGCGTTGCAAGTGAATTTCGGACGCCACCACTCCACTGTCCGGAACCGTAGCCTCGAGCGGTCCAGGAATGTGCGTGACGCCTTCCATCCAAAGAATCGCGATGCTGCGCCCATCCGGTGACCAGTGTGGATCCGCCAGGTATCCCTCCACGTTCGTGACTTTTCGAGGCTTGCCCTTGAGGGGTTTTTCCGTCACGTACAACTGAAGCTGTTTTTCCGAATCCGTATTCGCGATGAAAGCTAACTTGCCATCATGCGACCACGCCAGACCTTGCGCTGACTCGCCCCCGTCCATAATAGTCCGGGCGGAAGCGCTCGGATCCCGCAAATCTTTCACAAAGACGGCCACCCGGCTGGAATCGCTGTTACCCTTGCCGGGAATCGTTTCGATCCACGCCACCATGCTCCCATCAGCGGACATCGCGACTTCGCGAAACTGGTGAACCGCAGAAAGCTCGCTCAAAGCTTCATCGACCTGCGCTTCCGCGGTCAAGCAAAACATCCAAATTACGAAGAGAACCAGCGTCCGCACATCGTAATGATAGTACAGGCAGGGGCTGTAGACTAGTATGGTAGTATGGTATCGGTATGGCAAGCACAAAAGTCACGTTTACTCTCGATCAAACTACCGTGGCACGGCTTCAGGACGCGGCCGCTCGCCTTTCCTTGCCTAAGAGTGAAGTGGTTCGCGAGGCGATCCAGGAGTTTCACGATCGGATCGGTCACTTGAGCGAGCGTGAGCGCTTACAGCTGCTACGTACCTTTGATGAGGTTGTCCCTCGCATCCCCGCCCGCAGCCTGCGGAGTGTGGAGAATGAATTGAGCGCACTGCGCCGCGCTCGCCGAGCTGGTGGCCGGAAATCATTGGCCGGCCGGAGAAACGGTTGATTGTTTTAGATACGTCGGTTCTTGTTGATAGCCTCACCGGACCCCGGCGTTTGGCTGCAGCATTGCGCCACCATATTGAGCGTGGAGAGCGAATCCAGGTTCCATCGTTAGTGCTATACGAGTGGCTGCGCGGCCCACGCTTGCCACAGGAGTTGGCCGCGCAAGAAGCTCTATTCCCCAGTGATTCGGCTATTCCATTCGGATTCGCCGAAGCTGCTCTCAGCGCCAAGCTCTACAAGTCCGTAGGCCATCCCCGTGGGCGCGAGATTGATTTGGCAATCGCCGCTTGCGCAATCAGCCGTCAGGCAGAATTGTGGACCCTGAACACATCCGATTTCGCGGATCTTCCAGGGCTACGGCTGACGCCACCTGTCTAAACCTGTCAATAACCCGCAGCCTTGCGCTCAATCTTCGGGCACTCCGCGATCGACTGCACAATCAATTTCGCCTCGGAAGACTCGGCAATAAATGTTGCACCCAACTGCCTCCACCGTGCGAGCAATCTCCGGCCGGCATCATCCACCGACGTCAGACTGTCGATATCCACCACGAAAGCGCGCGTTCCCAGCGTGGAAGAGCCCGTTCGCCATACCCGTTCGATCTCCGCCAAGTTACCGGCCGAAAGTGCTCCCGCCAGTTCCAAACGGAATGCGCCGGGTTCATCATGCAGGTAGTAGAGCAGACGTGCCACTTGAACTGAAGATGCATCCCGGCAGGCATTGGTTTCCAAGATTCAGCTACGATCAAGAACGTGCAGCTGAATCCTTATCTAACCTTTAACGGCCAATGTGAGGAGGCCTTTCGATTCTACGAGAAATTCCTGGGCGCCAAAATCCCCTTCAGCATGACCTACAGGGATTCGCCCGAGCCAACACCGCCCAGCTGGCGCAACAAAATCATCCATTCCACGCTCGTCGTGGGTGACCAGGTGTTACAGGGCGTCGATGTTCTACCTGGACAGTATCAAAAGCTTCAGGGCTTCTCGCTGTCGCTTAACGTCAACGATCCCGCAGAAGCCGAGCGTATTTTCGGCGCTCTGGCCGAAAGCGGCGCCGTGCAAATGCCCCTGCAGCAAACTTTCTGGGCTCTGCGCTTCGGTATCCTAATTGATCAATTCGGTACCCCCTGGATGATCAATTGCGGAAAGCCTGCTTGAAACGCGAATGCTTCTGCAACTAAAGTCGATCTGGAAACACTTTGGAGGCGTCGCCGCGCTACGCGGCAGTAACCTCGACGTCTCCACCGGTGAAGTCCATTTACTAATGGGCGAAAACGGCGCCGGCAAATCCACGCTAATGAAGATCGTGGCTGGCATGCTGGAGCGCGATAGCGGGGAAATGCTGTGGCAGGGACAAAGCGTCAGGTTTCGCAGTCCCGCGGAGGCCGCCTCCCAAGGCATTGCCATGGTCCACCAGGAATCCATGCTGGCCCCGCATCTTTCTGTCGCCGAAAATATTTTTCTGGGCCGTGAGCCGCGCCTGGCGCTAGGCTGGGTAAATCGAGGCCAGATAATGCAGCGCGCCCAACGTATCATCGAAGAACACCATTTTCCCTTGCAAGCCTCCTGGCGTGTCGAGAAACTCAGCCCGGCCGGCAAGCAGATGGTGGAAATCTGCCGCGCCATTCAGCAAGGCTCCAGCCTGCTGATCTTCGACGAACCCACTTCTTCGCTCTCGGAAGCGGAAACACAGGAAGTGTTCCGAATCGTCTCCACGTTGCGCGCCCGTAACGTCGGCGTGATCTACATCACCCATCGTCTGGAAGAGCTGCGCATGATTGGCGACCGCGTCACGGTATTGAGAGACGGCGAAACCGTGCACTCCGGGCTGCTGGCCGACCTTCCCACCAGCGACATCATCCGCCACATGGTGGGCCGCGAGTTGACTTCGATTTATACTCGTGCGCCGGTTCCACCCGGCGAAGAACTGTTGCGCGTCCAAAGTCTCTCTCGCGAGCCGCTACTCAAGGACATCAGCTTCTCTCTGCGCGCCGGCGAAATTGTCGGGTTGGCGGGATTGATCGGCGCCGGCCGCACTGAGCTCTGCCGCGCGTTGTTCGGTTTGGATGCCATCCACCAAGGCGTCGTCACAGTTTGTGGCCAGACCATCCGTATTCGCTCACCACGCGATGCCGTGCGCGCCGGCCTGGCTCTTATTCCAGAGGACCGGCAGCGTGCGGGTCTGGCCACTGCATTGCCCATCAGTTATAACTTCACCATGGCCAGCCTCAATCACGTCAGCCGCTTCGGATTTCTCAATCACTCCGCCGAGCGCCGGGTCGCTGCCGATTACACCGCGCGCCTCCGCATTCGCGCTTCATCAGGAAAACAGTTGGCAGGCAGGCTGAGCGGCGGCAATCAGCAGAAGGTGGCCATCGCCAAATGGCTGGTGGGACGCGCCCGCATCTTTCTCTTCGACGAGCCCACCCGCGGCATCGATGTCGGCGCCAAGGCGGAGGTTTTCGAAATGATGGATGAACTGGCCCGCGGCGGCGCGGCCATCCTGATGGTCAGCTCCGAAATGCAGGAGCTGCTGCAGGTCGCCGATCGCATCCTGGTCATGCGCCAGGGACGTATCAGCGGCGAGTTCGCCGGCCGCTGCACACAGGAGCAAATCATGCGCTGCGCCGCATTTGAATCCAGCCCCGCCACCACTGAGGAGCAACCCGGATGATCCAGCGGCTGCTGCCGTTCCTAACGTTGATCGCACTGTTCGTTATCCTTGCCATCGCCTCACCCAATTTCCTAACGGCGACGAACCTTTCGAGCGTGGTGCGCCAGACCGCAGTCATAAACATCATTGCCCTCGGCATGACTGCCATCATCATCTCCGGCGGCATCGACTTATCGGTCGGCTCCAGCCTGGCGCTCGCGGGATTGCTTGGAACCATGACCATGGAGAAGCAGGGCATAGCCCTGGGAATGATCGTCGGCGTACTCGCCGGTATGCTGTGCGGATTTGCGAACGGCCTGATGACCACATCGCTTCGCATCAATCCGTTTATCGTGACGCTCGGCACCATGGGGATCTTCCGGGGCCTGGCGCTGATCATTTCAAAGGGTCTGCCTGTTCACCAGATTCCACCTTCTTTTTCTTACCTCGGCGAAGGGACGCTGCTGGGCGTTCCATTCGTCCTGTGGATACTTCTCTTCTGCGCGCTCGCGATGCATGTGCTGCTCGAACACACGCGCCTGGGCCGCTACGCGTTTTCCATCGGAAGCAATCCGGAAGCTGCATATTACGCCGGAGTGCCGGTCCGTTTTCATACCACCGCCGTCTACGCCATCGCGGGCTTGCTCACCGGGCTGGCCGGAATGATTGAGGCTTCCCGATTGATGACCGGCCAGCCCACCGGCGGCCAGGGTTATGAGCTCACCGCGATCGCGGCTGTGGTAATCGGCGGCGGCAGCCTGCGTGGGGGCGAAGGCAGCGTGCTCGGAACGCTGGTGGGCGCATTCATTATGGGACTATTGGCCAACGGCAGCGATCTGCTCGGGACCAATCCGTACTGGCAGCAAGTGATCATCGGAGCCGTCATCATCTTGGCCGTTTCGTTCGACGAGCTCCGAAAAAGAAAGATGACCGCGTAGATGCGAGCGCTCCTGTTTTGCATTCTCCTATCGATCTCGGTCGCGCCCGCGCAGACAACGCCACCGCCCCCGCCAAAACCGCAAACATATTCTCTTCCACCCGACAAATTGCAAAAAGCAGTCGAGTACGCCCACGCCCGCCACTGGCTCTACTTCGTCAGTCAAATCTATGGTGTGGTGGCGCTGCTCGCAATCCTCGCGCTCGGCGTCGCTGCACGATTTCGCGATTGGGCCGAAGCCGCATCCCGTCGACGCTTCATCCAGGCCGTCATATTCGTCCCACTACTCTTGCTTACCAACGATCTGCTTGATCTCCCGCTCGCAGCGTACGGCCAGCACCTGGAACTGGTCTTTCAACAATCTGTCCAAAGCTGGCCGTCCTGGCTCTGGGATTGGACCAAAGGCGAAGTGCTGGCGATTCTGCTCTCCATTCTTCTGGCTTTCATTCTCTACGCCGTTATCCGGCGCAGCCCCGCGCGTTGGTGGTTCTATTTCTGGCTGGCGTCATTGCCAATTCTATTTGCCATCGCCTTTGTCGAGCCGTTCGTCATCGAGCCGCTGTTTTTCAAGTTCGAACCGCTGGCCCAGCAGCACGCTCCGTTAGTGAACGATTTAGAAAAGGTGGTCGCTCGCGGCGGCCTAGCTATTCCAGGGGATCGCATGTTCGAAATGAAGGCCAGCGAAAAGCTGAATTCTCTGAACGCCTACGTCACCGGGTTCGGCGCGTCGAAGCGAGTTGTCGTTTGGGACACCACGCTCCAGAAACTAACCACGCCCGAAGTGTTGATGGTCTTCGGCCATGAGATGGGACACTACGTCCTGGGACACGTGCGCAATTCCCTGATTCTCGCCGCGCTTTTCGGTTTGCTTCTGCTCTACGCCGGATTCCACGTCCTCCGCTGGCTTCTCCGCCACTGGGGTCCACGCTGGCACATCCGCGGAATAACGGATTGGGCCAGCTTGCCGGCCCTGCTGCTGATCGCGTCAGTTTTCAGTTTCTTCAGTGAGCCGGTTGCGAATGGTTATAGCCGCTGGCAGGAGCACCAAGCCGACATTTATGGACTCGAAATAATCCACGGCATGGTTCCGAATCCGGCGGCTGTTGCCGCGCACACCTTCCAGGTCCTCGGAGAAGAGGGAATGGATGAACCCGATCCAAATCCGTTCATCGAGTTTTGGACTTTCAGCCATCCCTCAATTTCGGAACGCGTTGCCTTCTCCTCAAGCTACAACCCCTGGCAGAACGGGTCCCCCAAGTATGTTAAGCAGTAGGGCAGGATGCCATCCTGCGGCGGGTTGCCAACCCGTCAGCTTTGCGCGGCGCTCGATATAACTATCCCTATCGACTTTAGGATGTATGCGCTGGCGCACCCCTCCACTTGCCAGGAACTTAGCGCCAGTTTTGAGCGTTGTACTTTGCAATGGGTCAAGCTTCTGTCGGGCCCACGATCCACAATTGCGTGTGCCATCATAGAAGGGTTAACCTCCAAAGCGATGAAATTATTCCAAGGACTAGCTTGCGTTTTGTGCGTCTCCCTGCTTGCCTCGCCGGTTGCGGCCCAATCTGAGATCCGGATAGATCCGGCTAAGGGCGGCTTGGGCTGGTTGACCCATCCTTATCAGGTCAGAGATGTTCCGCCGATCAACCTGGCCAATTCATCCCGGCTGGAATCGCTGGAGCGCGCCGGCAATCTCTACCTCTCCGCGCAGGATGTAGTGGCTTTAGCGCTCGAAAATAACATCGACATTGAAGTACAGCGCTATGGTCCGTTGTTGCAGCAAGAAGTTATGCGCCGCGCCAGGAGCGGAAATGCATTGCGCAGCGTCGGCCTCGGTATCGCGCAGGGCCCTCAGAGCGTCAGTCTCACAGGAGTCAGCACCAGCAACACGGTCACGCTGTCGGGGGGCAACGGCGTCAGTTCCGGTGGTGGCATCGTAACGCAGTTAGGGCCACAGTTAATAGCGTTTGATCCTACCGTTTCGGTCACGGCACTTTATCAGCACATCACCAGCCCCAACAGCAACACTTTCCTGACCGGAGAAACTGCGTTGGTCCTGAACACACGAAGCTACACCGCGTCGTACTCGCAGAGTTGGGATTTCGGCCTGACCAGCCTTTGGACCTACTCGAGTACACACACTCACGTGAACAGCGCGCAATTCGATTTGAACCCTTACACCTCCGGCAGCCTGGACCTTCAACTGACGCAAAACCTGCTGCAAGGCTTCGGCCGCGCCGTGAACGACCGCAATATCCGCGTCCAGAACAATAACTTGAAAGTCACTGATCTGCAATTCAAGCAGCAAGTAATCGTCACCGTGGCAGCCGTCCTCAATCTATACTGGGACCTGGTAAGTTTTCACGAAGATGTGTTGTCTCGAAAGCACGAGCTGGAGACGGCTCAATTGCTGCTTGAGGACAACAAGAAACAGGTGAACATCGGCGCGCTGGCGGAGATCGAAGTCACTCGAGCCGAATCCACGCTATACGCCGCTCAGCAAGACCTGGTTATTTCCGAGACCAACTTACTCCAGCAGGAAATCGTGCTCAAGAATGCTTTAAGCCGCAACGGCGTAGCCAATCCTACGCTAGCCGGCGTGCACGTCATTCCACTCGACACCATTCCTGTGCCGGCGAACGAAGCGCTCCAGCCCACCGATCAGCTTGTGCAGCAGGCCATCAACAAACGAGTTGAGATCGCACAGGGGCGCCTCAATCTCGATAGCAACCGGTTGAATCTCATCGGTGTCAAGAATTCCCTGAAACCCTCGCTCAATGCCTTCGCCGAGTTGACCAACAATGCCCTGAGCGGAGTTTCTTCGGACCCGGCGCTGGCGTACCTGGAAGGCGGTTACGGAAATTTGTTGGCGCAGATCGCGCGCCGGAATTTCCCGAACTATTCCGCCGGCCTCTCTCTGAACATCCCGCTTCGGAACCGCGCGGCGCAGTCCGACTACGTCACAAGTTTGATTGAAATTCGGCAAAACGAACTCAACTTGCAGAAGAACATCAACCAGATTCAGGTGGACGTCCAAAATGCCATGATCGGCATCCAGCAGGCTCGCGCAAGATATGACGCGGCCGTGAAAGCGCGAGTTCTCCAGCAGCAGACCTTGGAAGCGGATCAAAAGAAGAATGCCTTGGGAGCCAGCACTATCTATCAAGTGGTGCAGGACCAGCGCGACCTGGCCAGCGCCGACAGCTCCGTCACGCAAGCCATGGCTAACTACACCCACGCCCGCATCCAGCTTGATCAGGCCCTGGGCACCACGCTCGAAACCAACGGCATCTCACTCGATGAAGCCAAAGCCGGACGCGTCGCGCGGCCATCCACGCTGCCGGCCAACCTGCCGGAGGGGTTGAAACAATGACCCGCACTCTCCGCCAAGGACTCGCCATTGGATTGTGCTACACGTGTTGGTTTTCCTGCGCCCAATCCCAATCGATGCCCCAATCGGGCTCCATCGACCCTGTGCGCCCCTCCGCGCCCACACTCTTGCGGCCGTATCTGGCTCCCGATGTCCCACCCGTCCGCCTGTCAAACTCTGCGCGCCTTCACGACCTGAATCGCGCCGGTACTCTATATCTCACCGTCCAAGACGCCATCGCGCTGGTCCTCGAAAACAATATCGATATCGAAGTGGCGCGCTACAATCCCGTAATGGCCGCCTGGAACCTGGAGCGGTCCCAAGCCGGCGGAGCGTTGCCGGGCGTTCCAAACGCCGCATCGACAGTCGGTTCTGTCGCTAGCGGTCAAGGCGTCGCTGGAAGCGAACAGGCCGCAGGCGTTGCGACTGGAACAACCGCAACCTCCAAAACGTCCAACGCTACCGTCTCGCAGGTTGGCCCCGTTGCGCAAACCTTGGACCCCGCTTTTCAGGAGTCGAACATCTTCAGCCACACCACGGCTCCCCAGCCCAACGCCACGCTGAGCCAAACTGACGTATTGATCTCCAGTACCCACGTCTACAATGCAACGCTCACGGAGGGTTTTCTGATTGGCGGCAGCGGCCAGGTCGCTTACAACGAACACTACTTGAACGAGAATGCACCCAGCGATGTCTTGAATCCCACTGTGGCTCCCACCGTGTCTATTCAATTCGCGCAGAACCTCCTCCAAGGTTTTGGAGTGGCCGTGAATGCCCGCAACATCACGGCGCGCAAGATCAGTCTTAGGCAGTCGGATCTGAATTTCAAAGCGCAGGTTATAAACTCTGTCGTTCAGGCTCTCAACGCCTACTACAACCTGGCCGCCGATTACGAGGATGTCAAGGCCAAGCAGAGCGCAGTGGAATTGGCTCAGGCGCTCTACACCGACAATCAGAAGCAAGTGCAAATTGGATCGCTCGCGCCATTGGATCTCACCACTGCGGAGTCTCAATTGGGAGCGAGCCAGCGCGACCTGGTTGTTTCCCAAACTTCGCTCGAGCAGCAGGAAGTGCAACTCAAGAGTCTGATAAGCCGGAACGGTTCGGCGGATCCCGCGCTTCGCAATGTTCGGATCGTGCCGTTGGATCGCATCGTCATGCCCGAGAAGGACGATCTTCCACCTCTCCCTACCATGCTCCAGGAAGCCATGGCCAATCGCGCCGACCTCGCGGCCGAAAAATTGAATGATGATATCGCGCAAGTGAATGCGCTCGGAACCAAGAACGGAGTGCTGCCAACATTGGAGCCGTTCGTGGGTATAAGCGCGGCCGGACTGGCCGGAACCCCCAAAACAGTTTTCTTCAATGGAATACCGGTCACCGCGGACCATTATTTCGCCGGCGGCCTTAATAACGCACTGGGCCAAGTATTCCGTAACAATTTCCCATCCGACACCGTAGGATTTTTCTTCCGAGCGCCCGTATTGAATCGGCAGGCGCAGGCCGATTACGGCATCGACCAACTTAGTCTTCGCCAAACCCAGCTCAGCATCCAGCGCGACATCAATCAGATCCAAGTAGATTTAATGAATGCCGTTGTAGCGCTGCAGCAAGCCCGCGCCCGCTACGAGGCCAACTTAAGAAACCGCACCCTGCAAAAGCAATTATTGGAATCCGAGCAGAAGAAATACGGTCTGGGAGCTTCTACACCCTACAACGTAACCCAAATCCAGCGCGATCTCGCCGCGGCGGAATCCAACGTAATCGGCGCCCTGGTCACCTGGAACAACGCCCGAATCTCCATCGACCAGATCCTAGGCACAACCCTGGAAACGAACCACATTTCAATATCGGAAGCCCAAACCGGCAAAGTAGCGCGAGCATCTGCACTTCCCCAAAACTAAGCACTCTTTTATCGTCGCCTGATGCAAAGGCTGCCCTGAATGACCAGCTTACCCACCCTCTAGTTTTCTCACGCCAATCCTCCAAGCACCGACTCCCTTACGGTCGCGGTTCGGTAACCCATCTTTCCGAACCGCGACCGTAAGGGAGTCGGTGCTTTTCGCGATTAACACCCTGCACCGCGTCAGAAATAACGTAGTACAGTCTATGCCTCAACGTACCTGCAAGTTCGCAAAATCTGGCGAAGCGCGCTTTTCCCTGAAAATGTGCCGGTGGACGTCGGGCCAGAACTCGATGAACGCGTTGGTCCCCATCCGGGCCAATACGCCCAGCCCTACGCGTGCCCCAACATTTCCGAAAGAGCGCTCGCTCTCCGGCCGCCAGGTGTTCGCGATCGCGCTGCTGCTCGGCATCGCAATGAAGCGGGCATAGGCCGGCATCAGGCCGCCGCTGCGATTCTGCGCAAGAAACGTCATCTTAACCACGTGGGCCAATCGATTCCTGAAGGGAGCGCCCGCATCTCGGGAATATCGCGGATCTTCGCCCCAGATCGCTCCCAAGCCTGCTTCCATGGTGTGACTCACTCCAGCCTCGCGTAGGTCCATGCCCACGCGCTGGCCAAATCCGTCCCAGTGCGATCCCAATTCGGCCGGATTGTCTCTCCAGGTATGGAGCCCGGCGCTGAAGGCTTCGGCAATAATGGCCTGAGGTCCCAGGGTATAGACGAGCACCCATTTGACACGCTCTTTGGCTGTGATGGGCCGGGGATCGTCGCTGCTGCTCACCAGCGCGCGAGTGCCCATGCCGGCGTTCTCCACTGTCAATCCCTGGCCCATCGCCAGCGGCGCCATTACCACGAATAAGCCTGCCCATCTCGGAATCGTCATGTGAACGCCGCCTTCCAACAAATACAGGAAGGCACATGGATCGCCATTCACAAGCGGGCCGCTACAGCACATCATCGTACGCCAACCATCCGTTCGCACCAGAGCGCCATTGACCTTATTCAGTCATTTGACCAAGCGCGGTCGAGTACCAGCACAGCGTGCTCCCACCCGGGCCAGACCATCCGAACGCCGAAGCCGAGCAGCAATAGGTCAGCCCCCTTTGTCTACCCACCATGTCCGCCATGTCCGCTCACCACGCATTCAATTCCATCCAGAATGCAATTCAGGCCGAATTCCAAAGCGTCCTCCGGCGAGCGGCCGAAAGCGCCGGCGTCAATCGCCGCCATTAAGGCGGGATATCGATCACGCTGCTTCCCCAGCGACTTTCTCATCGCAGTTCGCCACTGTCGCGCTGAGAGTCCCCGCGGTCCTCCGGCAGAGAATTCCGCGTTGCTTCGCACCTGGCCTATGAGCAGCAGAAACGCCTGGTGCTGTTCCTGCGGGCCCAGTCCCGCATCGCCCAATAGTCGAAACGCCCCGTCCAGCCACTCAAGTTCGTTTGGTCCCATAAGGCGCCGGCCCGCACTTACGGCCTGCAGAAACCAGGGATGATTGTGGTAAATCGAAGCACATCGGCGGGTCCATTCCTTCAGCGGCGCCCGCCATCCCTTGAAACCCACAGCCAGCGTCGGAGCCGGTCCACCGGCCGTATCGATCATCAAATCAATCAACGCAGCCTTGTTGGAGAAGTACCGGTAGAGGGCCATGGTCGTTACCTGGACCTCATGGGCAATTCGCTGCATGGAGACCGCCGCCAGTCCTTCGGCATCGGCCACGCGGATGGCGGCTCGCGCGATCTGATCCGCTGTAAGCGTTGGCTTGGGCCCGCGGCGCTTCACCGCGCCCGCCTCGGCCGGAACGATCTTTGCCTTCTTCGTCATCTTCGATCATAGCTATCGCTAATTGTATATACTATACACAATTAGCGGAGGCACTGGAATGCTCTGGATCATCGCCGCAATTGGCGCCGCTGCTGCATTACTCGCGGGCGCCCTGCTTCATCGAAAACTGCGCCAACGCAAAATATCCGCGTCGATGCAGATCCGTGGCGCTCGCTGGATTGTTGAGCAGCGCTTCGTCAGAATCGGCGGCATCGATCAGTGGATCGGGATTCGCGGCGAGGATCGAGTGAACCCGGCGCTGCTCGTGATTCACGGCGGTCCAGGCTCGCCCTCCAGCATTTTTACTCCCCTCATCCGCTCCTGGGAGAAGCATTTCACTGTGATTCAGTGGGACCAGCGGGGCAGCGGCAAAACCCTGGGCCGTACCGGCGTAGCCGGCGTCAGAGAACTGACCATGGATCGGCTAACCCGAGACGGAATCGAAGTTGCTGAATTCGTTTGTTCCCATCTCGGCAAAAACAAAATCACGCTGCTGGCTTGCTCGTTCGGCTCAACATTCGGACTTTCAATGGTCAGGCGCCGTCCGGATTTGTTCTGCGCTTATGTCGGCACGGATCAAAACGTCGGCATGGTACGCAATCGCGAACCTAACCACAAGGCTGTGCTGGAGCGCCTACGGGCGAACGGGCTCAACAAGGGAGTCGCAGCACTGGAAAAAATCGGCCACGATCCGTCCCGTTGGACCCCCCAGGACTTTATCACCACCGCGAAGTGGACCATGCAATCAGATCCACACACATATCGAAGAATCATGAAGTTGCTCAAATCCGCCATCTGGTTCTCGCCCGGTCACACGCTGCGTGACATTCAGCTCATCATTTCAGGAATGAAGCTCTCCATCGCCCGATTGTTTCGGGAGGTCCCGAGCTTCGATGCCTGGCAGGAAGGCACCCGTTTCGAGATTCCCTTCTTTATTATCCAAGGAGAGAACGATGTGCTGACCACGCCCAGCCAGGCCAAAGCCTATTTCGACGACGTCACAGCACCAGTCAAAAGCATGACGCTCATCCGGGACGCTGGACATTTCACCGCCTTCATCCAGCCGGACCAGTTCCTGAATGAACTCCTGACAGTGGCGCAGGCATCCTCCCAGCCGGTTTTTCCAGCAGATCACCTTCCCCACCCTTGACTTACCATGTCTTGCTCGTCGCCAGCCCCAATACCACGGACGACCAGTAACCAGCGACTAGTGACCAGCAAACCAGCCACCAGCACAATGTCAGCGCCAAGTAGAAATGTCCTAATCTCTGCCAAGTAGAAATGTCCGGTTTTGGGGTGGAGTTGGAGCGGTGTGGTTTAGAGTGTGAATGATTCCTTGGGAGGTCGCGCTCCTGAGGAAGATTCAAAGCCGATGCGACGGAGTTGGCTCCGAAGTAAGCGGCGGCAAGC
>DASYNU010000177.1:0-3133 GCA_036008345.1 Bryobacteraceae bacterium | reverse complement strand
CTCTGGCGACCATTTCCGCCCATTCACCGCGATCAGTTTCATGCCGGCGCCCAAGCCAGCCCGGTAAGCGGGCGAGCCGACAATCACATCGTTAAGCTTGCCATCCACGTTGACGTCGAACCCCAGCGAATAGGAGAAGTTAGCGAACTTGAACACCTTCTCAGCCGCTTCGATGTACAGATTCGGCTTGTCGTTATAGACCAGTCTCCATCCGCCGCGTTCAATGCCTCCAAGGGGTGCGTGCGCGCTGATTGTATTCGCGCGTTCGGCCAGCAGATGGGCCCAATCGTATGGAGCGACATCGTTCAAAGCGTGCACGACATCGTCAAAGGTATAAGGCACAACCCCGGGAGGCCCGCTCTCTCCGCCATAAAATCTCCGGCAGAAGTCATTCAGGGACCGCCCTCCCTGGGTCTGGTGGCGGATGATCGCATCTACCTCCAGCCAGATCAGTTCGCCCTCGGGGTAATAGTCCAGGCTTCGACGCCAGCTTTGCCATTGCGATCCCATCATTCGCAGCGTCTGCACGGAACGGGCCGTGTCCTCGAGCGGACGCCATGTCCTGCCGGTCCTGTGATCGAGCATCGCCGCGGTTTCCGCCAGCGACTCGCGATACTGCTCGTCAGTGAGCAATCCGCTTCGCTCCGTCAGCAGTTCGCCGAGATACTCGGTGAGGCCTTCGTAGACCCATAGCAGGTCTCCGATCATCGGCTCCTGATAATTGGGCGTGGCGAGACCCGCCGGTCGCCGGTATTTTCCATTCCACGAGTGGACGAATTCATGTGGGACGAGGCCTGCATACAGCATGTGCAGATTGGGATCGAGGAACGTGCGCTCACCCGCCACGCTGTCATTCGACTCGTGATGCTCGAGTCCATGGCCGCCCACCTGATCGCTGAGCGTCAGAAGAAAATCGTAATGACGATAATGTCTCGCCCCGAACAAGGTTCCAGTCTCGGCAACCAGCTTCTGGTATGCCGCTTGGTCTTGCGGCGTCATGGCCAGATCCGCGTCGGAATCGGCAACCACGTCCATCACGTGCACCGGTGCCTCTCCCGCTTTGGTTAATTCAACCTCCCTGAAATGCACTCCAGCGATCAGGGGAGAATCCACTAGCGTGGTCAATGTCACAGGCGAAAATCGGACTTCGTCGCCGCTGGCGCTCGCTACGGGCAATGCTGTGCCAAACCTCCATCCAGGCGGCAATATAACTGATGCCTCAAAGCTCACATCATCCGACCGCGCCCCTTTGGGATAGAGCACCACGGCGTTCCAGTTCAGATCGAGAATGTCGTCGGAAGCAGCGGGCCCGCCGCCTCCGGCGCTGTCTAGCGAAGTAATGGCATCGAGCCAAACATCCAGCCTCTCGACTCCCGCCGGAACTGTGACATGAAACTCGTACATCTCGACCGGATCGCGCAGCCATGGAACCACGCGACCCGCGGCCTCCATGCGAATACCGGTCAATGCTCCGATGGGCCCGCTCGGCCGGTGATTCCCGGGAATCCATTTGGGAAAGACAAGAGCGATCTCTCCGCCACGTACAGGAATGCTCAATTGTGCGTGATAGATATTTCGAGGGGCATCGGTCAAATCGACGTGAAGGGTGATCGTCTGAGCTTTAGCCAGCGACGCGACAAGGCAGAGCGCGCCCACAAGAAGCGGTGAATACCGCGGCGTGCAATGCAATAGAGAGCCTCCGGGAGAAATAAAGCCTGAAGGCTACAGAAAAGATACCAACGAATGCAAGCAAGGATCCTGCCGATTGCCGGTCTCAAACCTCTGCTCTATCTCGACCCCCTCCACCGTATACAAGTTTCCGCGGATTCCCCATTTGCAAGGGACGAGACCTTTCGTAGCGGCCCGATTTCGCAATTCCCTCCCCGTTATCCACGCTCATCCTCAGCTTTTCCACAAACGGTCCACAGCGAAACTGGCGCCCGACGGGCGTTCCCGCAATCCGCTTTTCTGTCAACGCTTTTCATGCCGCCGGAGCGCAAGGCTATCCTCACTGTTGTGACGAGAATCGTTGACATTTTTTTCTGACCAGCTAGAATACGCCTCGCCCCGAGCCTGTAAAATTTAATCATGAGCCCCGAACTTCTCGACTCCGTCCTTATCCGTACCGATTTTCCAGATCTCAAACTGAAGGCCAGCGGCAAAGTCCGCGACGTTTATGAAATAGACGAAAACCAGCTTCTGTTCATAGCCAGCGACCGTATTTCGGCCTTCGATTATGTTCTGGCCACGGGCATTCCACACAAAGGCCGCGTCCTAAACCAGATTTCGCTCTTCTGGTTTGATTTCCTGGCCGATGTGGTGCCGAATCATCTGGTTACCGCCGATGTCGACAAATATCCGGCGTCGGTCCGTAAATATGCGGACCAGCTCCGTGGACGCTCCATGCTGGTACGCCGCGCGGAGATCTTTCCGGTCGAATGCATCGTACGTGGCTACCTTTCGGGATCCGGCTGGAAGGAGTACAGGGCAACCGGCAAAGTGTCAGGTATTGCACTGCCTCCCGGCCTGCAGGAATCCGACGCTCTCGCCGAGCCCATCTTCACACCCTCGACGAAGGCGACCTCCGGTCACGACGAGAATATATCGTTCGACCAGATGTGCGACATTGTTGGCGTCGAAACTGCGAGCCATCTGCGCGACCTGACATTGCGCGTTTACAAGAAGGCCGCAGCCTATGCACGCCAGCGCGGCATCATCATCGCCGACACCAAGTTTGAGTTTGGACGCACCGCCCAAGGCATCACGCTGGCGGATGAAGTTCTTACTCCCGATTCATCCCGCTTCTGGCCCGCTGACAAGTACGCACCAGGACGGGCGCAGGATTCGTACGACAAGCAGTACGTCCGCGACTACCTCGAGCAAATTCACTGGAACACGCAGCCGCCCGCTCCCGCGCTTCCTGCGGACGTGGCGCGCCGCACCAGCGAAAAGTACCTTGAGGCATATTTCCAGCTTACGGGTCACAAGCTGGATGTGTAACCGGGTGTCTGCTACCATCTCCACCGGCAGGAGCACCCTATGACCTTGGCGGACTGGATCATTTGTGCCGTGGTGCTGCTGAACGTGGTCACGGCCGCCATGCAGGGCTTCTTTTCCGAAGCCCTCACGATGG
>DASYNU010000176.1:0-4176 GCA_036008345.1 Bryobacteraceae bacterium | reverse complement strand
TTCCCCTTTCAGTACGCCAATTGGAATACGATGTGGATGATGGCGGTCGAATCCACTGGTTGGCCGTCCTGTTGTGCCGGTTTGAAACGTATCTGCCGGGCTGCCGCTTGCGCGGACTCTTCCAGCCCGTACCCCAGCCCTTGCACTACCCGCTGAACTTTGACGTCCCCCGACGCCGTGAACACCACTTGCAAAAGCACCTCGCCTTCAATCTTCTTGGCCTTGGCCTCGTCTGAATAAACTGGTTTCGGCTTGAAGAGAATCTCTACCGGCGTTGTTTTTGCCGCAACGTTCGCAGTCTGTCTAACTTTCGGCGCTGCCACCGCGACATTTTCGTCGCCGAAACCGCCCTGTTGCACGGCCGCGTGTGGTGGTCCGCCGGGGCCTCCTACTGCAACACCGTTACCAAACCCGGTGCTGGCGATCACGCCCTTGGCGCCCTTCGCACCTCCCGTACCGTTGCCGGTGCCAGGCCCTGTCGGCATGTCATACGCGCCCTGAACATTGATGTTCGCGGCCTTGTTCGTCTTGCCGTTTGCCGGCACGCCATTGGGATCGCCGAATCCTCCGGTCTGCACAGCTTCACGGGGTTTCTTCAATGTGGGAATCGCCGAGCTGCCCATCGACATCGGCGGAGTCTGATCCGGGAACGCTTTCGCCACTTGGGTCATGTCCGGCGGCGTATCCTTGTGCGCGGCGGGCTTCTTGACGATCGGTGCGGCCACTACCGGCGTGTAGATCTTCGGCTTCGGCAATTCCACTACCGGTTCCGGCTTTGGCTTGGGGATTTCCTTCACAACCTCGTGCTTCACCGGAACAGGTTTCGGTGCCGGCTGCACGGGCTGCGGTTTCCAGGCCACGATCGGAGGCGCTTCCACCGGCGTCGTCCAATACCGCTGCACAATATCAAGCTTTTGCGGCAGCAGTAGAGGTATAACCACCAGGGCAGTTACCGCCGCGATCTGCAGCCCAAACCCGGCGCTAAACAGGTCCCAGCGAGGCTCCGCCTCTGGCAGCAACGATGCATTGAAGACAGCTCGATTTGTGCTTCGTGCCATAACGATCACCAAAATCCTTGGATCAAGAAATTAAGATGCGTCGAGACAGAATTGCGGCTGACACCCAATTAGTACTAGAACGAGGGGCTGGGAAGAATAGGACTCGGGTACTATTCTACCCCCAGTCGTGTTGAAAGCGATAACCCAAGTGATAGGGGTTCCTCGAAGGTTAGCCCTTCGACGGTCACGTTGCGGAAACTCCACCCACATGGACGCTCCCATGTACCAATCTAACCCGGCTGGGGGGATCAGTTGCGGATTTTTAATCGTTATTGTGACGTAAGTAAAGGGGCACGGCCGTGGCCGGCCATGCCCCCTTCACTCACCGTTTCTTGACAGAACTGCTACAACTTAATGCGGCTGGACGACCGAATATCCCGTCACACCGCCATGATTCACCAGCAACAACACTGGCTGACTCCCTGCGCTGGCAATTGCTTGCCGGTAATCGCTTACGTTCCGGATTGGCTTGTGATTGATTTCCTGGATCACGTCGCCGCGACCGATAGGGGGCTGCGCCGCCGCTGCCGGGCTGGAAGGATCCACGGCCGTAACTACCACGCCGTGAACTGCCGCGCCCAGGTTGAGTTGCTGCGCAATCTCCGGAGTCAGTTCATCCACTTCCACTCCCTCGAGTCCGCCGCCGCTCTCAGTGCTGTTGTTATCCGCAGCTTCTGTCTTTTCCGGCAATTCGCCCAGCGCCACAGTGTAGTCCTTCGTCTTTCCGTCGCGCCATACGTCCAGATTCACTGAGGTGCCCGGCGCCATCTGCGAAATTCGCAGCCGCAGGTCCACATAGTCGGTAACTGCCTGTCCGTTGAGCTTGACGATCACATCGCCCTTCTGCAATCCGGCCTTCGATGCCGGCGTATTCGGAGAGACGTCGCCAATCAGCGCGCCGCCGCTCATGTTGTAGTTGAATGCCTTGGCGATTTCCGGCGACAGATCCTGTATGTGCACGCCCAAATATCCGCGCACCACTTTGCCGTGTGCCAGAATTTGGTCCATCACCGGCTTGGCCATGCTCATCGGTATCGCAAAACCCACGCCTTCATTGCCGCCCGAACCATGCGACAAAATCGCGGTGTTGACGCCCACCAGGTTGCCGTGGATATCAATCATCGCCCCGCCGGAATTTCCCGGATTGATCGCCGCATCGGTCTGGATGAAGTTCTCGTAATCCTCAATTCCCAGTTGCCCGCGGCCCGTGGCGCTGACGATTCCCATCGTGGCCGTCTCGCCAATTCCGAACGGATCGCCAATCGCGAAAATCAAATCTCCCACGTTGAGCTGTGAGGAATCGCCCAGCGGAAGAGTCGGCAAGCCGCTCGCTTCAATCTTCAGCACTGCGATATCCGTCTTGGGATCCGCGCCTACCAGCTTGGCCTTGAATTCGCGCTTGTCGCTCAATTGCACTTTGATGTCGGAAGCGCCGTCAATCACGTGATTGTTGGTCAGAATCGTTCCGTCCGGAGTCACGATTACTCCTGAACCCAGAGCCTGCTCGCGCTCCTGGTGCGGTTTGCCTCCGCCGAACTGATCGCCGAAAAACTGGCGGAACGTTGGATCGTTGAAAAATGGCGACATCTGATTCCCTTGCGTCTTCACCATTTTTGAGGTGCGGATGTTCACGACCGCCGGCAGCGCGGGTTTGATCACTGCCGAAAATCCGTTAGCGAAGTTTCCCAAGCTTACCGGCAGCGCGTTTTGCGCGATGGCGATTGGTTCTCGTGGCGAGCCTAGAACGGTGTGACCCGCCCAGTCCCGGAATCCTTGCGAGAGGAGCGCTCCTCCCGCAAATGCCGCGATCACCACTACGGTGGCGACCCAGCGGCGAATACTGAAGCTACTGCGTTCCATGGCTATCTCTCCTTAATATCGTACTGTGTTGGGTTTCAATTATATCGCGAGGAGCGCTACGTTGGCGCTACAGCGAATATGGTATTTGACGTAACATCCGTAAATAAGTGTTCCCACCATTCGCGATCGAAGCGCGGTTCTCGCCCCGGTATATAGATGCAAAGAATGAGTTTGGGGTTCTCTGTGCGATTTTGTTCGTCGCCCGTCCAAACGCGGTAGTGGGTCAGTTTCCGATAAATGCGGTGATCTCAATGGGTCGACGCAACACTAAGCTCGAACCCACTTGCATTGAAAACAGAAGCCAAAGCTGCTCGTTAGGGTTGGACCAGCCGGAACGCTACTCTGGCTGGGTTTTGACCGAATAGAGCCAAACGGAAGGTTCTGCCGTGGAAGCAATGTCGAATCAACGCACTGGATGGTGTTGCATCGACCGGTTAAGCTGGCAGCGTTTACCACGCATCTGGATTTACTTGCGGGTTGCTCGCAATCCATCGAGAGTCGATCTCAAGCGCGGAGATCACTTCCTACAAGCCGACTTCTCGTTACTTATCTTGATCGCGACATGGAGTTGGTCTGGACTCCGAAGCATTTTGGACAAAATGAGCTGGCACCCGAGTTCGTCGGTTCAAATTAGGCCTCTGCAACCAACAAATTCTTTCTTTTCGGCGAAGCCCGCAACCAGCCGAATTGACCGTTTAGATTTCCAATCCGGCAGACCATCAAAAAGGGAGATAGTTTCCGAATCGCCGTCATGCGAGGGGCGTCTGTTATGGGCCGCTTCATGAACCCAACACGGTTCCTAAATATAGGGTCAGCGCCTTCTTGAATTCAGTCACAATCAAGTCTTTCTCTTTATCGCCCGCTTCTCCATAGAGCGTTATCAAGCCTTTGACTATCTGGAGAGTCACGTTCGCAGCCAGCATCGCTCGTTCGTGTGAAAGGGATGGGTTCTTTGCGCGAAAGGCATTCGCGATGTTGGCTCGCAAGGCTCTCTTCGCAGCGGGGTCGCGGCGTAGCCGAATCGGCGCCGCGAGCAGCCTAAGATAAGCCGGACGTACCTGAAAAATTTCGGTGATCCGTTCGATAAAGAGACTTGCGAACTCTCGATGACTGAGGCTCTTCGCCTGCTCTATCAATGGCCTCCATTGCTCTTCCATCTCCTGGGCGTACTGGCCCAACAAGGTAAGGGCGACGGCCTGTTTGTCCGGGAAGTAGTTGTACAGCGCCCCGATCGAAGAGCCGCTGCGCTCCGCGATCG
>DASYNU010000175.1:0-6055 GCA_036008345.1 Bryobacteraceae bacterium | reverse complement strand
GAAAGCGTCTGCCCCACTCTACAGATTGGCCGGCTTCGCTGTGCACTTGCCCTGCAGAGAGCGAATCCATTCGCGGATCAGGGCCACGCCTTCGCGATGGATCACAGTGCGGCCTAGCTCGGGCATCATTACTTTGGGAAGATTGGAATCCATGCGCCGGATCAGGATGGATTCTTCGGGCTTGCCTTCTACGACATCGAACAGTAAATCGCCCGCGCCGTGTCCGGCGGAAACAGGAACTTTGCAGACCCCCAGGCGCATGAGATCCGCTTGTCCAGCATCCAAATAGAGGCCGGAAGTATTGGCGGTGCCGCCCTCATTGTGGCAATGGGCGCAGTTGACATCCAAATAGGTTTTTGCGCGAGCTTCGAGAGTGCCGCTCGAAGGATCGTCCCACACCACTGCACGCGGAGCTTGCTCGGGAGCAGGGGCGCCTTTGAGATACCCGATGCGCGTCCAGTAGGCCAGTTGATTGGCCCGGCCGTCCGCGTAATTGAAATCCTTATTTAGATTACGCGCCTTGGGCCCGATGGGGATCGTGGCTTTCGATTTCTCGTGGCATTCCTTGCATTGGTTCTGATTGGGGATGACGTAGTCGATAGTGTAGGCTACGCCGGATGGATGCGTCCAGTGGACGACGGTTGGGTCGGCAGCCACTTGAAGCTCGGCTTCGGTTTGGCTTTCATTCCACACATAGGGCAGGGCTGTCCAGCCGTTGCGGCCGTGAACGAGTAGGCGGGTTTCGATTAGCCTCTGCTTCCCGGTGTGCTGGTTGTCCGGATACGCGAAGGTTTTTGAAAAGATAGTGCCGACGGGGAATTCAAAGGCACCGGTCGGATTATAGACTGCGGAAGTTCCAACCGGCATCCACACGAAGCGGTATTTAGTGGCGTAGTCGGAAAATAGCGGGGTGTTCAGATCGTAGGGGACTACGCCTTGATTCGGATGCAGCTCAGCGGGCGTGCCGGTGAATAAACGCCAAGCCGAGAGCTTGGTGGGATACGGGTCCTGGATGTGTTGGTGGACTTGCTTGCTGCAGGCGCACAGAACACCAATCAGAATTATGGCCGCGAATGAACGCGAATGAACGCAAATCTTCTGCATGCTTTCGCGCGATCGATTAGTTTCCTCCGAAACCCGCTACTGCCGTCAGGGGAGGCAACGCGCAGTTGTTTGCGCTTGCGTTCTTTAGCAGGTGCTTGAGACCGCCTGCGGCGTCGTAGTTCACGAATTCCGCGCCACCGTTGTTCTGCGCGCAGATGGTGGCGGTTTTCTTTTTCGGATCCACCACGCCATCGTAGAGGATGGCCGGCAGCGGCTTGCCCAGTTTGGGTACCAGGCTGTCCGCGATTCGGCCGGTGGGATTGTCACCGCCTCCCGAAATAGTGTTGTCGTGAATATAAATCTCGTCGGTGTACGGATCGTACGTGGGATCGTTGATGGGATTCTCGGTGGTGAGATAGCTAATGATGGAGATGTTCGCGGTGGCGTTGTCCTTGATGGTGTTCTTGTACACATCAATATGATTGGTGGCCAGGATGATGACACCGGTACCGGCCGGAACCTTGGCAACCATGGTGCCCTTGGGCGCGAAGTTCGGGGTGTTGTTACCGTACACGTTGTTTTCAAACAGGCGTGCGTTGCGGCCGTCCTTCACCGGCAGATCGGGAAGATTGAACGCTAGCAGGCCGCCGGTGTTATTGGTGCTGGTGTTCTGGTAGACGTCGGCATCCTGTGAATTCTCGATTTCGATTCCCGCGACATTATATTCGGCGCGATTGCGGCGCACGATGATGTTCTTGGATTGCCCGACATAAAAGCCGGCGTCAGAGGCGCCTTTCACCACGGAATCTTCGATCAACACGTTTTTGCACTGCACCGGATAGAGTCCGTATGAGCCGTTGGTGTCTTTGGGGCCACCGGTCCACTCGGCGCGGACGCGGCGGATGGTGACGCCGGTGACGCCGTTGATTTTCACGCCGTCGCCCTTGGTGTCCTCAATGGCGAGGTCTTCGAGGGTGAATCCGCCCGCCGTCACCAACATTCCCGCCGAGCCGGTCTTCTGATTCTTGAAGGACAAAATGGTCTTGTCCATCCCCTTGCCGCGGATGGTAACGTTCTCCACCGAAAGAGACAGCGTGGCTGTGAGATCAAGCTTGCCTTCCGGCAATTCGATCACGTCACCGGGCTTGGCCAGGATGAGCGCTTCCTGAGCCCGCTTCTGGAATTCAGGTCCGGCGGGAATGCCGGCTTTCCGGGCGCAAGAACAGATGAGCAACGAGGCGAGCGTCAGGGCGGCAAGCAGGCCAACCCGGCGCGCCAGGGCGGTGAATAGCAACATGTTCCCTCCAAACGGATTGATTGCAGTTATACCGCATGTCGAGGGTGGGTGCAAGCGGGTTGGGGACTGGGGGTTGGGGGCTGGGGATTGGCGTGACCGGTACCGCCGGATTGATGCTGTTGTTAGCGTGTGGTCGGTTTCTGCGTCAGAATCGCGCTGCAGTTTTCGGTCTGTTCCGCCGATCTACCGGGAGAGCCTTAGTAGCCTTTCGGAAAGGGGTGTTCCATGGGTACCTTCTCCCGTTCCTGGGACCTGATCTGGGAAAGCTTTAACGTCATTCGAAAAGACAAGAAACTTATCGTCTTCCCTATCCTGAGCGGCATCTCCGTCTTGATGGTTGCGGCGGCGTATTTCATTCCGCTTTTCCAGCTTGGCCTGGTTCGCCAGTACGCGGAGGAACGCCATGTCGATCCCACCGCTTACGCGTGGATGTTTCTGTGGTACTGTACCAACTATTTCGTTATCGTTTTCTTTAGCTGTGCGCTGGCGGCTTGCGCGCAGATCCGATTCTCGGGTGGAGAACCCACGCTTGGGGCAGGGATGAGTCAAGCGGCGGCTAAACTTCCCAACATTATGATATGGGCGGTGGTGGCGAGCACGGTGGGTTTGATCATCCGCATTATAGAAGACCGCTCGAAAGAGGCGGGCAAGATCTTCGCATCGTTGGTCGGCGTGGCCTGGGCGGTTACAACTTACCTTATCGTTCCGGTGCTGGTGTTCGAGCAAGCGGGAGTTTTCGGGTCCATTAAACGATCCTGCCAGCTTCTGCGCAAGACCTGGGGCGAGCAAGTTGGCGCCAACATCGGTTTTGGCCTGCCGTTCCTGGTGCTCTCGATTCCCGGCATCCTATTAATATTCGGAGCGCGTCATCAGCCGGTGGCGCTCGCGATTGCGCTGTTCTATTTCCTGATGCTGGGCGCCCTCATGAGCGCAGTGAAGGGAATTTTTGCGGTGGCGCTATATCGCTACGCCACTCAAGGCGAAGCGCCCGCGGGTTTTTCTAAGGTGAACCTGAACGGAGCTTTTGTGGATTTGTCGGACCGGGACTAGGGGCTGCATCGCCTTAAGTACTGTAAAGGGGCTGAGTAGATTGTCCGATGGGTGGACGAAGGTGCCCCTTTATGTCCACCAATCCGTCTCAGCTGACTGAGCAGACGCCGCAAAAAGTATCCATCAAGGCGCCATTGATGTGGCTGGCGCTCATGTTCGTTGCGACCGTCGGATTAATCATCTGGACAGGCTACCGGGCCCGATTCACCAATCCTATCTTTCGCCAGACCAAGAACGGCTGGGAGCAAGTACCTTCGCCGGCCGGTGCGCCCGAGACGGTTCGAATTTCCGCGAAAGGGGCGGTCTGGGTGCTTACCTGGAGCCATACCGGGCTGCGCCGGTGGGATGGAGACAGATGGCGATCGGTGAAGTTTTCGGACACTAAGACCGGGTACATCAATGGCAACTTTGCTCTGGATGGTGAAGATGTTTGGACGCCGACGGATAGAGGCGTTCAGCACTGGGACGGTCAGCGCTGGCATTCTTACAGCGAGGTGATCCCGGGCGAGGGCGCATCCACTGTGGCCGGCGACGGCCAAGTCTGGATGGTGGACCATAGCGGAAAACTCTTTCATTTCGAGAAGGGCAAATGGAGCAGCCAGAAGCTGGTATTGCCTGGAATGAGTGCCGCACAGAGCCAGGAAGACGAATGGCCGCAGCTCGCCCGCACTGTTGACGGCACCGTTTGGCTGGTATTGCATAGAGTCTGGCGGCTTAATGGCGATTTCCGGATACCGGTGATCTCGGACGGCAAGCTTCTGGACAACGTGACTTTGCTCGGGGCTGCGGGCGATCGTCTCTGGCTGATGGAAACTTCCGGAATTCGCGCAGTTTCTCCGGATGGAAGCAGCCAGCGGTATACGCCGGCCCAGACCGGGATTCCCGATGCCGGGGCGTTGTACGACGTAGCTTCTGACGGGCGGCTCACGTGGTTCGCAACAGGGAAAGGCCTGGTGGAATTCGACGGCTCGCACTGGCGGCAAATCCCGCGTCCCAGCGAGCGCGTGCCGGACACACATGCTATCGCTGCCGCGCCGGACGGAACGCTGTGGGCGATTGGCTTTACTCCGGGTGGTTCATTTAGAAATCGCTATCTGATCTATCTCAACTTTCTGCCGGGGCTAGGGATGCTGGGCGGCTGGATTTGGCTACTGCAGCGTGTTCGACGCCGGCAGCTTCAGCAGCACCAGCGCGTGGCGCAGGCTGTGCAGCATGCCACTGGCCAGGTTCCTTTGGAACTGGAGATCGGTGAACGCCAGTTGGCCAGTTCTGGTTGGATCTGGGCCATCTATATTTTCGGAGGCAGCCTGGCATTTTACTTCCTCCGCAAGATATGGCCTCAGATGCCGTATTGGATGATCCCGGTTCTGGTCATCGCGGTCCACATCGTCATTACGTTCCAACAGTCGCTGGTGAAGCGAAAGCCCCAAGCCTGGGATCCGATCGGTCCGGGCGCGCCCTCGCAATACGACTGGGGAAAGACGCTGAAATCGGTCGGCGGCGCCGTATTCTTCATTCTCATTTTGAATGCGGACCGCTTCCCGGCGTTGCGGTTGCTGCGCGGCTACATGTTTTGGGCTGCACTGGCTGGCGTGATTGGGTATAAGGCGCTGGGAATTAAGCTCATGAACCAAGCCTTACGGCGGGCCGACTACGATGGCGCGCTCAAAGTCATTCGGGTGTTTCATTTCTATAATCCCTCAGGCTCGGAGGCACTGCGGATGTCCGGCCACATTCTGTTGCTGGCCGGGCGGTATAGGGAAGCTGAGGATGCGCTGCGCCGTTCCTTCACCAGTTCGCACGCTGCGGCAACTTACGGCATGGCTTTGGAATACCTGGGCGATACGCTGATGGAAGAGGGCCGCTACGATGAGGCGCAGCGCAGTTTCGAAGCTGCTCTGCACACGTTCACGTGGCTGCGCCGGCCATATCGCGGCATGGCTGAGATGTTGTTGCGCCAGGGCCAGGATCCTCAAAAGGCGCTGCAATATGTCGAGAGCATCGTTGATTTTGCCGGGCTCTCGCAGCTTCAGATCAAGAACAACGGGCGGCCGCAGGACGATTATTGGTCGCTCAAAGCCTGGGCGCTGGCCTGCACCGGGCGGTCGTCAGAAGTTGCGGGCGCGATTGAGAGCGCGTTGAAAGCCACCAGTTCCAAATGTTTGCCGGATCTCGCGGCAACTCATTATCGCGCGGGCATGGCGATGCAAGCGCTGGGTAATGGGTCGGAGGCCAAGGAGCATTTTCGACGCGCGGTGGAGTACGATCCTCAAGGCAGGCGCGGAAGGCTGGCTGGCACCGCAGTGCACGACGCCGGAGTTTGGCGCACTCCCGCGACCGAGCCGCAAGCGCTAGTGCGGGGTTAGCAGCCCGTGTCAAAGGTCTGGTAACGTCCGGGTTCGCAGGCGAAAGTGCCTGCGCCACGTCCATGGATCAGCCTGCAAGGTTTTTTGAGACGGACTGTTAGAATCAAGGCTGCATGCCTGTTGGGTGTCCGGATCTCAACGCCATTCGAGAGGCGCGGCAAGCCATCGCGGGGTCGGCTATCCGGACGCCGCTGGTACGTCTCAACGCGCCGAGCGAAATCTATCTCAAGCTCGAGAATCTGCAACCCATCGGATCGTTCAAAATCCGCGGCGCGGCGAATGCCATGGCGCACATGTC
>DASYNU010000174.1:0-29395 GCA_036008345.1 Bryobacteraceae bacterium | reverse complement strand
ATCGGTAATGCTGTCGCCATAAAAGACCACCGTGTCGCCGTCTTTCAGGTAGAAGGCGTCCTCCGCGAACAGGCCGAGGGAACACGCGAGGATGACAAGGATGTTGTGGGCTAACCGCATGATCTTTCATGGTATTGAAATGCGTGACCGGCGTGTTCAGCGCGTGGCTCCCAGTGAATTACGGCCGCGTATCTTCTTTCGCCTCGGCGCCGTAATAGTAGACAGAAGTAGGAACTTCCAAAATGGAGAACGGAATGAACGTCACGGACAAGACAATCTTAATCACCGGTGACGCTGGATGGGTTGGGAGTCTTGTCTAACGCCGTCTAGGTACACACATGTGCCTAATTGCGCGTTGTCGCGGGAGGCAGGAAACTATGAACACGATGCTAGGATCGAAAATGGTCCGCTCGATTTTTATCGGCAGATGGACACCCAAGATTATCTTTTCGTTGAAAGAACGGCCTTATAGGCACGGGCAGCTACGCCGCCACCTCGGCAGCGTCTCCCAACGGATGCTTACCAGGACACTTCGCAATCTGGAATCCACAGGATTGATTTCGAGGAACGTAACCAAATCGAAGGTCATTGCGGTTGAGTATTCTTTAACCAAACTAGGTAAGACCCTCATCCGTCCCCTGAGAGGCATGTGCCGCTGGGCGAAACGGCATGGCCGGGACGTGAGTGCTGAAGTGAGCCTTCCGGAGACGGGCGGGACACGATGAGCCGACAAAAGGAGCAGAACGGAGCAATAATGCAAAAACTCGAAGAGCGACGTGTTCTTGTCACCGGTGGTAGCCGTGGCCTGGGTCTGGGGGTGGTTGAAGCGCTCGCCGCGCAGCATGCCAACGTCACCGTAGTCGCGCGGGATTCCACGCGCCTCACCGAGCTCAAGGTTCGACTCGGTATCTCGATAATCCCTGGCGATGCTACCGACCCGATGCTTGCCGAATCCGTGCTTCGCGAGTTGCGTCCCTCGGTACTTGTGCTCAACGCCGGCGCTACGCCGACGATGGCGCCGCTGCACCAGCAGACCTGGGAATCGTTCAATAAGAACTGGGATACCGACGTCAAGGCGACATTCCACTGGATTCAAGCTGCCCTCCGCCTTCCGCTTGACCCGGGCAGCCGCGTGCTGATCTCTTCCAGCGGCGCCGCGATTGAAGGTTCACCCCTCTCGGGCAGTTACGCGGGCGCAAAGCGGATGATCTGGATGCTGGCTGGTTACGCGAGCGGTGTGGCAAGCGATCTCAAGCTTGGTATTCGTTTTCAAGCGTTGCTGGTGCGGCAGATCGTGGGCGCGACCGACCTCGGCCGAGCAGCCGCCGCAGCCTATGCGTGCCGAAAAGGCGTGAGTATCGAAGCGTTTCTGGCGGGGTTCGGCAAGCCGCTCAGCCCGCGCGATTATGGCCAGCACGTGGTGACACTGTTGACCGATCCTAAATACGAGGGCGCGACGTCGTTGGGTATTCGTGGCAAGACAGGCATTCAGCCGCTCGATGCGTGACGCACGGACGGCGCGTATCTTTTCTAACTCTGAAATCGTAGTTAGAGATGAAGGAGAAGTTTCATCATGAACGGCCAAAATTTCACGACTGCCTTTTCCCTGGACCAAACCCCGCAAGAAGTCTTCGCTGCCATCAACAATGTTCGTGGATGGTGGTCAGAAGAGATTGAAGGTAACACTCTCAAACTCGGCGATGAGTTTACGTATCGCTACAAAGACGTCCATCGCTCGAAAATGAAGTTGATCGAAGTCATTCCTGACAAGAAAGTGGTTTGGCTCGTCTTGGAGAACTACTTCAATTTCACGGAAGACAAAAGCGAGTGGAAGGGTACAAAAGTTATTTTTGAGATCGCCAAAGAGGGTGATAAGACGGAAGTTCGCTTCGCTCACCTGGGCCTGGTGCCCGAGTATGAATGTTTCGATGTCTGTTCAAACGCGTGGGGGTCCTATATAAACGGCAGTTTACGGAGCTTGATCGCTACGGGTAAAGGACACCCCAACAAGAAGCAAGAAGCGGATGGGACAAAGACGTCTCTATGACTGAACAAGGCGGGATTGAACAAGGCGGGATTGAGCAAGGCGGGATCGAACAAGCAGGAAAATTTGAGGCACGGTACCTGGCATTTCTTGAAACCATCAGCCAGCTCCGGCCCCGCCTACACCGGTACTGTTCCCGTATGACCGGCTCGATCACAGATGGCGAAGACGTTGTTCAGGACGCCATTTTTCGCGCCTATCGCAGTCTCGACACCTTCGACGACAGCCGCCCTCTTACGCCCTGGTTGTTTCGGATCGCACACAATCAGTGCATCGATTTTCTTCGGCGCCGAGGGGTCCGGGAGGAGGCGGAAGCCGCGGTGGCGGAACCGGACTTCACGGATCCCGTCGAACTTTCCGGGCCAGCCGTCGGCCCCGCTATTGAGCACCTAGTGCTGAACCTTCCTCCAAAGGAACGCGCGTGTGTGCTGCTGAAGGACGTCTTCGAGTATTCCTTAGATGAAATCGCAGAGTTGGTCGATTCTACTGTGGGTGGCGTCAAGGCGGCCCTCAATCGAGGCAGATCGAAATTGGCGTCTTCGGAGAACCCACCCGCAGCGCCACGCGTAGCGACGCCCGAGAACAAAAAGATCCTTCAGCTTTACGTGGAACGGTTTAATCGCCACGATTGGGATGGACTGCGCGAACTGATCAGCGCCGATGCCCGTTTGCTGGTTGCCGATCGATTCGCCGGCCGCCTGGATGCGGGCTACTTTGGTGTTTACGAGCGTATGCGGGTGACGTGGCGGCTGACACTGGGTGAGGTGGACGGCGAGCCTTCCGTCATTCTTCTGAATCTCCGGGAGGGCGGGTGGGAAATAGAGGGAATCGTTCGGCTGGATCTCGCGGCGGACGGTCACATCGAGCGGATTTCCGATTACCAGCACTGCCCGTGGACGCTCACGGCCGGGTCCCTTGTGGTGCGTGAATCGGTTGCTGATAACCCGTGAGAAACTCTAAAGCACCCGGTCGCTTACGCTCGCGGTTCGGAAAGGGAGGGAGTTCCCAAAGGTCATGAGGACGACCTGTGGCGCACGCACTCTTGCGCTGCGCCGAGAGACTCTCCAGAAACCTCGGCGCAAGCCTTTGGAAACACAGGGGCGGCTGCGCCGAAGTTTCTGCCGCTAAAGACGTTCCCCCCAGGGACCGTCCGTTGCTCATCTCGGCGTCGGGCGGACATCGACATGAGTGTCGATGCAGCACGCAAGAGTGCGTGCGCCACGAGGCGTCTTCAACGGAGGAACGCGTTTTTGCGGCGACGGCGCGTCAGCCTGATTCACGCCATCGGTTAATGGAGTGGGTAGCCACGTATCTTCGGCCGCCCCAGCGCCGTAATAGCTGACAGAAGTAGGAACTTCGAAAGAGGATAACGATATGAACATCACGAATAAGACAGTCTTAATCACAGGCGCCAATCGCGGCATCGGCCAGGCGCTGGTCAATGAGGCACTTCGACGAGGGGCCAAGAGGGTATATGCGGGAAAGCGCAGCCCCCAGCCAAACGCAGACAAACGCGTGATGCCCCTGACGCTGGACGTGACCAGCGTTGCCGAGATCCAACGGGCAGTTGCTGAGGTCGAACCTCGACATCCTCATCAACAATGCCGGCATCGCGTTGTCCGACGATTTGACCAATTCCGATGCCATCGAGCAGCACCTGGCAGTCAACCTCTTCGGATCTTTCAACGTAACGCGGGCGTTCCTGCCGTTGCTGAAGCGCTCCAAAGGGGCCATCGTTAACAACCTGTCCCTGGCCGCGCTCGCTCCAGTACCAATCAATCCGGCCTATTCCATATCGAAGGCGGCCGCGTCCAATATGACGCAGTCCCTAAGAGCGTTCCTGGCGGGCGAAGGCGTGACGGTGCATGCGGTATTCCTGGGTCCTATCGACACTGATATGACGCGTGGCTTGGAGATACCGAAGGCCTCGCCCGAATCCGCGGCACAGGGCATCTTCGATGGGTTGGAGCAGGAGGAAGAAGATATTTTCCCGGACCCTATGTCCCGGTCCATTGCTGAGGGCTGGCGCACTGGCGTAGTCAAGGCTCTCGAGCGTCAGTTCGCAGCTTTCGTTCCAAAGAAGAATCCCAGTTTCACCGCTACTTTTCTGGTAGACCAAACTCCGGAAGAAGCCTTCAACGCCATCAATAATGTTCGCGGATGGTGGTCAGGGGAAATCGAGGGCGACACCGGCAAACTCGGCGCCGAGTTCACGTACCGTTACAAAGATATCCACCGCTCCAAACAGAAGATCACGGAATTCATTCCTGGCAAGAAAATCGTGTGGCACGTGGTGGACAGTTCTCTCAACTTTCTGAAAGACAAAAGCGAGTGGAATGGCACGGACGTTGTTTTCGAGATCTCTGAAAAAGAGGGCAAGACGGAGGTCCGTTTTGCACACATGGGATTAGTGCCCCAATTCGAATGTTACGGTAGCTGCTCGAACGCATGGGGGCTTCTAATAAACGGCAACTTGCGCAAGCTGATCACGACAGGTAAAGTTCAGGCCGCCCCGTTCGCATAGATGGGCTGCGCGGAACTCGAATGAGTTTCGCTTAGTGGATCACTGGTGCCCTGTGGCACACTGGCCACGTGGACATTTCGTGGGAACAAGCGCTGGCGTGGCGGATGCGGCGGCATTGCCTCATCGAACGCGCCGCCCCGGATGATTCGGCAGCGGTGGTGGACCGGCTCGGTGGGCTGCACGCCCAAGTGATGACGTCGGTGGATCTCGCACTTTGGGCGCGCATCGACGGGTTGGAGAAAGACGCCGTCGCGAATGCCCTGTGGCGGCGGCGCACGCTGGTGAAGATGTGGGCGATGCGGGCGACGCTACATGTGTTGCCGGCCGCGAACTTGGGAACCTGGATTGCCGGTTTGGGTATCTGGAAGCCAGGCGTTTGGCCATTGAAGGACGCCGGCGCGGGCACACTCGCCGGCTTGATCGACCAGGCGCTACGCGGGAAAATTCTCACGCGCACGGAGTTGGCCGCAGCTGTAACCAAGCGGGGTGCGACGCCCGCAATGGTGGATGGCATGCTCGGTAGCTGGGGCGGGCATCTCAAGCAGGCGTCGTTTTCCGGCTACCTTTGTTTCGCGCCGAACGACCAGCAAGAGGCGCGCTTCACTCATCCAGCCACGTGGCTGCGCAAGCCGCCGGTACAGTTCGACCACGGCAAAGCATTCGACTTGTTCACTACGCGGTACCTCGGCACGTACGGTCCCGCCACCGCGCGCGACCTTGGCCACTGGTGGGGAATCAACCAAGGCCAGGCGAAACGCAGGCTGGCCGCAATCGGCGATCTGACAACGGAAGTCACGATTGAGGGCGAGCGGTATTTGATGTTGACCAAGGATGTTGCGGACCTGGCCGCCACCAAGCCGGTCAATGTCGTGCGGCTGTTGCCTGCCTTCGATCAGTGGGTGGTGTGTGCGTCGCGGCGAGTCCCAGCGCTATTGGATCCGAAGTACCGGCAGAGCATCTATCGGCTACAGGGCTGGGTTTCGCCGGTGCTGCTGGTGAACGGTCACATGGCCGGCATATGGAAACACGAACACAAAGGGCGGACGGTGTCCGTCGAGATTTCACCATTCGCCAAACTGCCCCGTTGGACTCGTACACAGATTGCGGCCGAAGCCGAACGCCTAGCAGCCTTCGTCGGAGGCGATCTGAAGCTGACGATCCAACGCTGAAGCCCGAACTACTGATCGAGGGCGGTGAGGTGAAGCTCGCGTAGCCGGGCGGGATCGGCGATGATATCGGCGGCGACGATTTTCTCGTTCGCGACGGTGAATTTCAGCACCCTCGACAGGCGGCCAGCGGGAGCCCAAACCAGTCCCATAGTTCCATCCACCAACATTGTCTGCAAGGATCTGGCCATCTGCGCGAAGGCCACCGCGCCTTTGGCCCAAGCCTGGGCACCGTGAATCACCCGCGGCGCACCGGGACGTGCCGCAATTTCATCGATTCGAACTACCACGTCCGGATCGAGCACAGCTATGAGACCCTCGAAGTCACCGCCACGCAGTGCGCTAAGAAATGCGTCGACAACCCGCCGTTGCCGGTGAAGATCGGCTTGAGAGGGCGTCCCGGCCCCTTGCACTCGCCGTCGTGCGCGGCTCGCCAACTGCCTGGCAGCGGCCGGCGAGCGTCCAACAATAGATGCGATTTCATTGAAGGACACGTCGAACATGTCGTGCAGAACAAACGCCACCCGCTCGGCGGGCGTCAGCCGGTCAAGCATCACCAACAGCGCCAGGCGTACTGAATCGGCCAGCAGCGCTTCTTGCTCCGGGTTGCTCACGCGCGGCCAGTTCGCCGCTGCTTCGGACGCACGCGTGTCCAAGGCATCTTCCCGGCGCGAGGAGCGCGAGCGCAAAGTATCCAAACACACTCGGGCGACCACGGTGGTCAGCCATCCGCCAAAATTCTCAATTGCAGCAGCGTCGGAGCGGCTGAGGCGCAACCAAGCTTCCTGAACTGCGTCATCAGCCTCGCTCGCCGAACCCAGCATCCGATAGGCCACGGCCCGCAGATGATCACGGTTCTCCTCGAATTGCTTCGCCCACCATTCCTGTTGGTGCATTTGGTCACATTCTCGCGTCTCGTTCGACATAGTAGTGACGGTAGAACTTCACTCAATGTGACAGGAGAACGAAATCGGCGGAACGCGGGGGGGTACCATTACGCTGGTCCACCTGCGCGCGCGCCAGATCAGTGGCTGCAGCGTATTGTGTCTTTTGTGGAATCAGTCATTAGAAATCCATTTGATCAATGTTTGCTTTATTGATGATCAACGGTTGGCCCAGAATAATTTCGGTGCCGCGTACATGGAGGATGCCAAGCCGCCCAGCCTGCAAGGAGACGGCCCCGCTTGGGAGTTTCTTCTCGACGTCCAGCGTACTTGCGTAGACCGCCAGATAGCCCAGATCTCTGGTGCTCCACAGCACGATCGATTGCACAATTCCGGAATGAATATAGGGCTTTGAGATGCTGGGCAGCGATAGTCCGATCACGTCCACATCTTTACGTCCGGCCTGCTGGACGGCTTCCGCCGAGCCAGGAACCGCGGGTGCAGAGATGGCCATCATGAGTTTCACTTGTGGGTACACCTTCAAGATGGTCTGCGTTTCATCGAAGGCTTTGTCCCGATCGTCGTCGCTTGGCCGGATGGTCGAGAGGGTTAATCCAGGATACTTCTCCGCGATGCGTTGTTTGATGCAACGGATCCATTCGTTCTGATTGGCAGCGCTGAGCGCGCCGGTGATTATTGCGAACGCTCCGTTACCGTTCAAGAGCCGCGCTGCTTCGGATGTAAGCGTTGTGGCGATTCCTTCTGGCGTAGCTTGGTTCACGAAGAAATCGCGCGCGTCCGCTTCCGCGTCAGCATCCCAGGTCAGCACGCGAATACCGCGCTGCCGCGCCTTGCGGAGGACTGTAGAGATAGCAGCCTTATTCTCAACCGCTACTGCGATGGCATCCACTTGCCGGGTAATCCAGTTTTCCACCAGTTCGTTTTGCTTGGCTGCGTCCAGGCTGGTGGGCCCTTCCCAAATCAGATCCACGCCAAGTTCCTGGGCGGCCTCCTCCGCACCCGCTCGGGCACTCACGAAATAAGGGTCGCCTTTTGCCTTGGGCATTACCGCAATTACAAGGCGATGCTGCGGGTGGATGGACGCCACGCCTTCCGCGACTCCGGTTCTGGCCGCCGAGCGCGCCAGCCAGACATTCGTTCCAGCGACGATCAAGGCGCTTAGAAGCACGGTTCCGCACAATATGGCCACTTGACTGTTTTTCACGTCATTCCTATCATCTTCGTGCTTGAGTGCCGGCGCAACTCCGGTCCGGCGCTTACCGCGCAACCGGTCGAAGCCGATGATCCCGACCAGCAACACTCCCGTCAAAACGCCGGTCAATTCGGAAGGCAATGCGGCCAGGTGCAAGCCGTTCTGCAGCACGGTTAGAAAGAACAGGCCGAGCAGGGTACCCCAAAGTGTCCCTCGCCCGCCGAAGACTGAAGTCCCTCCTAGGACCACGGCGGTGATCGCATCCAGCTCATACCCGGCGCCGGCATCTGATTTCGCTTGTCCCAGATGCGCGACGTAGATGATGGCCGACAAGCTGGCCACCAGGCCCGACAGAAAATAGACCAGTGCAACGCGTGCGCGCACAGGCAGGCCTGCGTAGCGCGCTCCCGCAGCGGTGAAGCCAATGGCGTAAAGCGCGCGGCCGATCACGGAACGATGCAGCAGAATCCAAAAGCCGAGCAGCACCGGCAGGAAGAAAAGCAGTTGAACGGGAATCACGCCCAGCAGATAGCCCTGACCAAGATAGAGGAATGTCCGCGGAAAGCCGGTGTAGTTCACAGTGCCATGGGTTATTCCTTCGGCCAAGCCGCGGAACAGAGAGAATGAACCAAGCGTAACCACCAACGGTGGAAGATTGAAACGGGCAATCAATAGCGCATTCAAGGCCCCGCCGGCACAACCAATTAGTAGTGCGGTCAATAATGCGCCCGCCAGCGAAAAATGCCCGTCTCGCCAGAGCGCGCCGAACAAGACTGCTGCCAATCCCATCATCGAGCCTACGGAGAGGTCAATGCCTCCCGTGATGATCACGGGCGTCAGAGCTAATGCCAACATTCCCAACTCGACGCTGAAGCGGATTACCTCAACGAGGTTCTCCACGGTAAAGAAATTTTGTGCGATCGCCGAAAACACTGCGATCTCGGCCAGCAACGCCAAGAGCAGAACCCACTCGCCGTTAGGGAAAAGACGCAGGCGGTGGCGTTTAAGTGCGGCTGGTGACAAGACCGTTTCCATTCATTTTCGAAACCCGATTGTCCAGGTGAACACCCACCGCATCGATCACGATGGCGGCCAGGATTATGGCGCCCTGGATGGCTTTTTCCCAGTAGGCGCCGACACCTAAGAAGGTGAGCGCCGGGCCGATGACTCCCATCAAGACCACACCCAGCACGGTTCCGAGTATGGATCCTTTACCGCCGGTGATGGCCGTACCACCGATCACCACCGGTGCGATGACCTTCATTTCCAAGCCCGATCCCGCGTTGCTGGGGATTTGGTTGAAGCGGACTGAGTTGAGCGCGGCAGCCAATCCGGTGAGAGCGCCCAGGATTGCGAAAACGGAAAAGACGATGCGGGACGGATGCATACCCGACAATCGCGCGGCCTCCCGGTTAGATCCAGTCGCGTAGACGGCGCGGCCGGCGGCCACATTCCACAATCCCCAAGCGAACGCGGCCGCAAGCGCGATCGCAATCCCCAACATTAGGAGCGAATATGCGGATTGCGATAATCCCAACCATTGAAAGCCGGCAGGCAGATCACTCACCCAGGCTCCCTGGGTGGCCCATCTGAGTCCATCACGCAGAGCGACCATCGCTGCGAGTGTGACGACGATGGAAGGCACCCGAAAGTAAGCCACCAGAGCTCCGTTGAGCGCTCCCATTGCGGCTCCCACAATACAAGCAGCTAGCCCCGCTACCAGCACCGGGAACCCAAGTTTCGCAAACATTCCTGAAGATATGCCGGCGATGGCAAAGATGGACCCAACCGAGACATCGATTTCACCAGTGAGGATGACCAGCGTCATGCCCAGTGCCACGATAAGCACCGGCACGTTTGCCAGAAATAGATCGCTCAGATTCGCGCGCGAAAAATATCCGGGAGCGCTCCAGGCCAGGACGGCAGCGAGCGCCAGGATGGTTCCAGCGACCGCGATTTCCCGGCTGCGGCCATGCATCATGCTTCGTGCCCCAGGGCTAGAGTGAGGATCTTTTGTTCGGTGGCTTCCTGCCGCGAAAGGACTCCTCTGATTCTGCCGGCATGCATCACTGCCACACGGTCACTCATGCCCAGGATCTCCGGCAACTCGGATGAAATCATAATAATCGCCAACCCACGCTCCGCGAGATCCAGCATCAGGCTGTGAATTTCGGATTTGGATCCCACGTCCACGCCCTGGGTGGGTTCGTCCAGGATAAGGACTTTGGGTTCGGTTGCCAGCCATCTGGCCACCGCCACTTTTTGCTGGTTACCGCCGGAAAGCGCTCCAGCAGCCGTTTGAGCAGATGCGGTCTTAATCCTCAGCAGACCAATGTAGCGCTGCGCTAATTCACTTTCCTGGCCGTCGTCAATCCATCCCCAATGCGAAACGGCGCTCAAGTTAGCGAGGCTGGTGTTGGCGGCGATAGGCATCTCCAGGATTACGCCATGTTCCCGCCGGTCTTCCGGGACATAGCCCAGGCCCAATTGAATGGCCCTGGCGGGCGATGGAATCCGGGCAGCTTCTCCGCCCACCAGAATCTCGCCGGAATCGGCGGGTGTCAGACCGAATATGGTCTCGGCCAATTGGGTGCGGCCGGAGCCAACCAGTCCCGCCAGTCCCAAGATTTCGCCGCGCCGCACCGAAAGTGAAACGTCCTCGAGGCCGGCGGCGGTGCTCGAAACATTTCGCAACTCGAGGGCGATTTCCCCGGCCGCCACTTCGCGCTTCGGAAAAACCGAGGCTATCGGACGGCCCACCATCAATTCGATGAGTTCTTCGCGGCCCACATCGCAAGCCTTCCGCGTGGCTATGCTGTGGCCGTCTCTGAGGATGGTCACTCGGTCCGCAATCGCCGAAATTTCCTCCAAGCGGTGCGAGATATAAATGATGCCAACGCCCTGGGATCGCAGCGTTCCGATGACGCTGAAGAGGCTCTCGACCTCCCGATCCGTCAATGACGCTGTTGGTTCGTCGGTGATCAGGATTTTGGCATCGGCGCCGATAGCTTTGGCGATTTCCACGATCTGCTGCTCGGGCATGCTGAGACTGCCTGCCAGACGCTCTGGATGGATGTTGCCGCCGGCGCGGCGTAGTAATTCAACGGCAAGCTGCCGGCGCGCCTGCCAACGGATCCTCCGCCACGGACGCGCGGTTTCGAGCGCCCAAGCGATGTTCTCAGCCACGCTCAAGTGTGTAAACAGGGACGGTTGCTGGTAGATGACGGCGATGCCGAGTGCACGCGCGATACTCGGATCATTGTGGCGGACTTCGTTGCCAAATACGGTCAAGCAGCCCGAATCGGCTTCGAGGGCGCCTGTCATGATTTTGATGAGTGTGGACTTTCCCGCGCCGTTCTCGCCGATCAGAGCGTGGACTTCGCCCGCCCGCAGCTCGAACGAGACATCTTTCAGGGCTTCGACGCCCGCGAACGCTTTGCGAATCGAGCTTGCCTCTAAAATAGGAGCCATCAAATCCCGCGCGGAACGCTCGCGCAACAAAGCTAGTATTGCAGGAACGTCACGCTTGGGCGATGGCTATGCGGAGCAGCGCACCGGGCCGTGGCTGACGAACAAGCGGGACTCGAGTGTGCAACGTGCGCGGAAGATCCGTGATTTGGTGGCGGAGACGCTGAGCCCTAATTTATCGGCGACCTCGGCAACCGGCAGGCCCGAGACCGCATGCAGCGCGTACGGCTTTCGCAGACGGTTGGGAAGCCTGGCGACTGCACGCGAGATGGCGGTGGAAACCTCGCGCTGGGCCGTACTTTCTTCTGGCGTCGGTTCTCGCGATGTAAGGCGCAGCGAGATCTGCGCCTGGGTTGGCTCATCCAGGCTCAGCAAAGTGGCACGCCGCTGGCTGCGGAGATGCATGCGGCTCTGGTTCACAACGATGCTGGTGATCCAGGTACTAAAACGCGCCTCCTCCCGAAACGTATGCAGATGCTGAAAGGCACGGCTATATGCCGTCTGTACGGCATCCTCGGAGTCCGACTCATTGCGGAGGATAGACCGCGCGATGCGGAGAGATGATCCATAGTGGCGACGGATCAATCTGGCCATCGCTTCCGCATTGCCCTGTTTGCTTTGATTCACTAATTCCTGGTCCGTTGCTTCGGAGGTGTGTGGCATCTCAATAACATTTTGCGCGTCCATGACCGCTGATAAAGCAACTTGGATGCCACTGAGCGAAGTGCTCAGATTGCTGATTTGATACGCATTTGGGCTGCCGATGTCTCACGAGGTGTCGAACGGCTGTCACCTAGTGCCTGTCCATGGACTGAACGGGAGGCAAGCAGACCGCCAAGAGGGTTGGTAGACGAAAGCGTCTGCCCCACTTTGACGCACAAGCGTGCACGATTGAGTGGCGCCGGCGCTTTCGCCTGCGAACCAATTCCTTCCCGGATGCGCAAGTCGATAGGCCGACGTGTCTGCGCCAAGCACCGACACCGGCGACAGATCCGTGAACCGGGCCAAGAGCTTTGTGGTTCATAACGAAGGACAAACTGGGTGCCTGACTACTGGCGCGGGACCTGCACAGTGGCTCATTGAGGAAAAATGAGCTGGCAAACATAACGCTCATCGGGCTGGGGCTGCGGCGCGAAAACACAAGGGCGGTTTGATTTTCCTGCCGAATGAGGCCCAGAAATTTAGGAGAGTATTCTATGGCAAATTCAAGGGTGGCAGTCAAGCGAGGAGCTACGCCCGACAATGAGGTCGCGCGGGATCAATGGATTCTATTCTGCGCAGAGTTTACGCGCCAGAATCGCGGTGCGCACGTAGTGCTGGAAGTGCTTGGCGGCGACGTTGGCTACCAGGTGGAGACGGAAGACCGGCCTTTTGACGGCGTCTCAGCGGACGTGAAGGATTGGGAAGATACGGTGTGGATAACGTTTGGTGACACACCTGAATATCATCTTGCGCACAGCGTCAGTAATGTCACGGCCATCCATGCTCGTCCGCCTGCGGGACTTGTTGGCGCAGCTCTATTAATCGAATCGCAGGATGGAACCAAAAGGCTCTTGGAATTGAGTTCGGCGGAGGAATATGCGTTGTCTCCCGCCGGGGCAAAGACCACCTAGTCATGACGTCTCAGGAAACACCAACGTCCTATGTCGTCTCTTGGGCGGACTTGCGGTCGCTCGCGACCGCGACGGGCGCGTGCAGCTCCATCGCGCCGGCCAGCCCCAATCCCACTCAAATCCGCTCGAGGCTCAGCCCAAAAATGGCTCAATCCGCCTGGCGATGGCTGCTTTAGGCTGGGCACCGACAATGCGATCCACTTCGTGCCCTCCCTTAAACACCAGAAGAGCCGGGATGCTGCGGATGTTGAAGCGTTCCGCCGTCATCGGATTCTCATCGACATTCAATTTCCCGACCCGCAGCTTGCCTCGGTTTTCAGCCGCCAGCTGCTCAATGGCCGGGGCTATCATTTTGCACGGGCCGCACCACGGCGCCCACATGTCGAGCAGTACCGGCAAAAGTGAGCGTTCCACTTCCGCGGAGAAATTGGCATCGGTGATAATGAGAGGTTGTGAAGATGTGATCAGCGGTGTTTTGCATCGCCCGCAAACCGGCTGCAGGCCTTGATCAATTTTCTCGCGCGGCACGCGATTGCTCGCGCCACAACTAGGGCAGGTAATTAATTCGGTGTCCAGCATGGCCGAAAATTCATTGTGCCACACGGACGCGCGCCGGCCGCAAAACCTCGCCGCAGCATCGCGCTATAACTCTTCAGGCACCGGTACCGGCAAACCGGCTGACTTAAGTCAACACTATCCGAAGTCAACATTATCCGAAGTCCACCAGTTTGTTTCGAGCCGCATAATGAACGAGCTCCGCGGTGGTTTTCATTCCCATCTTTCGGAGAGCTCGTGCGCGATAGATGCTGATGGTTTTGTGGCTTAGCGATAGGAGATCAGCCATTTCACGGATGGTTTTCCCGCGAGCGATTAGCGTGAGCACCTCATACTCGCGATCGGAAAGCGTTTCATGCAGTGGCTTTTCGACGCCTCGTTCCAGGTAGGAGACAAAGTTCTCGGCCAAGGCTGAACTCACGTATCGGCCTCCTTGGATGACCTTGCTTACCGCTTTCACCAGCTCTTCACGCGGGCTATCCTTGGTGATGAAGCCGGATGCCCCGGCTTTGAACAAGCGCCGCGCATAAGCATGATCTGACTGTCTGCCGAGGACCAGAACCGGAAGCCGGCGCCGGATATGCTTCACTTTTTTCAGAGCGTCCAGGGCGCCTCGCTCGCCCAGAGAAAGATCCAGTATTACGGCATCCCATTCCTGCTCTTCCACCAGCCGGAAAACTTCGCCGGCCGTGCTGGCTTCGCCAAAAACAATTTCCGATGCGGCCTCGAGGATGTTCTTCAAACCTTCCCGCGACACTACATGGCTATCCACGATCAGCAGTTTTTTCACGCGGCCATCTGCGGCGCTTGTTCCGCCTCACGAAAATGAAACGCCCTAAGCTGCGCCAACTTCTATCTTGTTGAGCACGGGCGGCATGACGCTATCGATAGAAATAGGAAAGTTACGTAAGCTACCGAGAGGCGGATTGTCGTTGTTCGTACTACCGTTCGTGCTGCCGGAGCCGGCGCGCCGTGTCAGTCCACCAGGTGGTTGCGGAACGCGTAGCGCATGAGTTCGGCGTTGGTGGACATCTTCATTTTTTCGAGGATGCGTGCGCGATACGTGCTGACCGTGGTAACGCTGAGATGGATCTCTTCGGCGATCTGGCTAACTGTTTTTCCGGAGCCAAGCATCACCAGAATCTCGAATTCGCGTGGAGACAGACCTTCGTGGATTGGCCGGTTCGGACCATCATCCAGGTCCAGCACCAGTTTCTCGGCCAGCGCGGGGCTCACATACCGGCCGCCCGCAAGCACCTTGCGTATGGCTTGAATCAATTCTTCGGGTGCGGATTCCTTCTTGAGGTAACCGCCGGCGCCGGCTTGCAGCACGCGTTTGCCAAACTGATCCTCAGGCATCATACTCAGGACCAGCACCGGGAGTTCCGGCCGTAACAGCTTGATGTCGGCGAGAATGTCCAGCCCACTTCGCCCCGGCATGGTGATATCCAAAATCAGCAGATCCCAGGCATGTCCCCGTATTTGAGCGAGAACCTGCTCGGCATTCTCGGCTTCGCCGCACTCCACGCTTTCCATGTGGCGCAGCAGGATTTCCTTCAGGCCCCCGCGCACGATAGCATGATCGTCAGCGAGCAGCACTTTTATCATCCTACCTGCTCCACGTCTTTCCTGTTATGTCGAAAGGACAAAGGAATACGTACGCTGACTCTTGTACCCTGATTCGGCGCGCCGCTAATTCGAACTTCCCCTCCCAGATATAACGCCCGTTCCCGCATTCCCAGAATGCCCAGCGACTCGCTGGCTGAAAGCTGCTCTTCGCTCACGCCCACGCCATCGTCGTGAACCTCCAGGCTCAGGCTGCCGTTCTCCCTGGCCAGCCGTATATGCACCTGAGTAGCATCCGCGTGCCGGGCGATATTCGTCAGGGTCTCCTGAAAGATGCGGAAAATAGCGGTGGCGCGGTCTTGGCTGATTTCGAGAGAGTCTTTTGGCAGATCCAGACGGCAGCGGATCCCGGTGCGGGTCTGGAATTCCTCAGCGGCCCATTCCAGCGCAGCCACCAGACCGAGAGCATCCAGAATCCCAGGCCTCAGCTCCGTCGAGATTTTTCGCACGGACTGTATGGTTTGCTCAACCAACCTGGTTATCGACTCCGCTCGCTTGGACGGCTTCTGCTCCGCCGGCCATTCAAAGATCAATGAACTCAATTCAATCTTGATCGCCGTCAAGGCCTGTCCCAGCTCATCATGAATCTCGCGCGCTACTTTTGTTCTTTCGTCTTCCCGGACGCTTTGCAACCGCCCCGCCAAAGCACGCAACTGCACGAACGAACGATTCAGCCGCGCCTCGGTCCATTTGCGCTCGGTGATGTCTTGCAGGACGCAGGCTGCCCGATCCACGCCAGCCGGGCCTTCGATGGGAAAGTATGATACGAATAGATCCCTCTGCTTGAACCGGAGTTCGTATTTGACAACCTTCCCTTGAAAACACTCGTCCAACCTTTTCTTTACGACATCCTCGAAGACACCTCGATCCGGAGAGTCCGGGATGCGCCGTCCTATCACTTGCTCCCGCTCCAATCCGCGATAGTTCAGGAAAGCCCGATTCGCGACCAGGTAACGGTATTCGCGGTCCACCACCACGATCATCACCTCTAAGCCTTCTACAGCCTTTTCGTATTCTCGGAACCGTTCCTCAACCAGCTTTTGTTCTGTGACGTCTTCCACCACGGCCATGGCGAACTGAGCTGTCGTAGCTGTAGGCGGCGTGATCGAAACCGTGGATCTCACCCAGATCAGTTTGCCGTCTTTGCGGCGGTACCGTTTCTCGTACCGAAACGGATTGAGTTCTCCTTCCCACAAATCCGCCGCCAGCTCGCGATTGGCCGGCTGGTCTTCCTCGTATGTAATGTCCATGTAGGACATGTGTTGCAGTTCTTGCTCCGTGTAACCAACCATTTCCTGATAAGCACGATTGGTCGCGATGTAGGCGCCCGTCGGGTCCGTTGAAGCGATACCAACCGCCGAATTATCGAAAATAGAGTGCCAGCGCACTTCACTCGCCCGCAAGGCATCCAGACTGCTTCGCAGCTCCTGCCGGCTGGCCACCAATTGTTGAGTTAGTTCCGACAAATCCTCGTTCTGCGATGCAAGTTCCTTCTGCAGCAAATCGCGTGAGCGTTTCATCACCACCAGGTTATGGACGCGCGCCCGCAGTTCCAGCGCGGAGAATGGCTTGATGAGGTAATCTTGAACCGGCTCGGTCAGCAGCTTAACTCGTAGCCCCTCGTCGGCCGTTGCGGAGAGAACCAGAATCGGGACATGCGCCAACGATTCCAAACGCCGCATGTCTTCCACCAGCCGGTCGCCCCCGAGCTTCGGTAGCATGAGGTCCGTTACCACCAGATCGGGTGGAGAAGCGATGGCCTTCGCGAGCGCTTCCGCGCCGTCGATGCACGGCACGATTCGATATAGATCGCCGAGAATTTCGCTGATGAATCGGCGCGTATCGGCGTTGTCTTCGGCCACTATTACAACCGGCTGGCCGGTCGCCATTGGCCCAGCTTCTTGGCTCGCTGACAGCGCCGGTTCGGCCGGTGAAATCTGTTCGAGCGCGCCTTCTACCATCCCACTGCTCACCCTGGTGGAGGCTGCATTTTCATCCGGCCGCACCCAGACACCTTCGGGAGCGCGCAACGGTAGTTCCACCTGAAAGAGCGCGCCGCCTCCCGGCCCAGCCGAGACCGTAATTGTGCCTCGGTGCAGTTCCACGAAATCTCTTACGATCGCTAGACCAAGACCAGTCCCGCCGAACTCGCGCGTCATTCCGCTTGGACCTTGCCGGAACCGCCCGCTGTCCTGGACGCTGAGCACGATGCGATCCGGCTGCCGGACCTGAAGCGTGCACCGGATTCGGCCACCCACCGGCGTGAACTTGAACGCGTTAGAAAGAAGATTCAAAAGAATGCGGTCGAACTTCTCAGGGTCCACCTCCGCCGGTAGGTTCTCTGGCGTTGCGGCCACGAAGGAGAGCGACCGCTCCGAAGCCGCTGAGTCGAAATGCGCGGCGATGGTTCGCGTCTCCTGTGCCAGGTCGATACGCGCGTAGTTGGCCGTCGGCTGGCACCTATTCAAGCCGATAACATGGTCGTTAGCATGGTCGAGCAGCCGTTCCACTTCCGCGCTTTTCCTGTCGATCTCCGCCTCAGCTTGTTTCTTTTCGGTAGTATTGCGGCCTTCGGCAAGCAGGAACACAATCTTACCGCTCTGGTCCCGAATGGGAGAGAGCGAGTAATCGATAATAATGGTCTGTTCGCCTTCCGCCCGCCCGTAGATTTCCATGTCGCAACGAACGAACTCGCCCTGGCTTGCCCGCCGGACCAGTTCGCGCTGGTGCTCCCGAGTCTTGGTGGACACCGGCCACCAGCGTGCCTCCCAGAATGGTTTGCCTTGAACATCGTCCAACCGGATGCCGGCTCGCTCCAGCGCCGCGCGGTTGATCTCCAGCGTGTTGCCGTCCACATCCAGCAGTCCGACGAAATGACACATTTCATCCAGGACGATGCGCGCAAGTTTTTCCCGATGCATATGCACGCTCTCAGAGGCTGAAAGCTCGACATCGCGCACGCGCACAGTGGGGGAATCCCCAAACAATTGATGGTTGATTATCGGCATGGTGTTCCGGGCCACGTTCAGTATGACTCCAACGAATGCACGAAGAAATCGGCTAAGCCGCCGGCCGCAGAAGACGCCGGTCAAATTATTGAATCATACACGATCGCGCCATGGTGGGTTTCATCACCTTTTGGAGGCCAGCAGACGCATAGAAACCCCGTCGGAAGCCGTGAAGAATTCAAAGGCAGCCTTCGCTTGCGCCGGCGGTTCCGAAAGAGGCGCCGCTTGGTGGCCAGGCACTGATTCGGGCGCACGATCGATCGTCAACCCGTTGAAATTCGTGCGTCTACTGGTTGCTTGGTGCGGCAGGATGCCGTCCTGCGCGCGGGTTGGTAACCCGCACTGTTTGCCCCGATTGGCAATCGGAGCGCAGGTTAATCCGTCCCCCACACCTCAGAAACAGATTTGTAACGCTGTGTCACCTGACGCCATTCAGAAATTTCCAAGCGTGCCGCGAGAATGTGACGGTTTTCTATTGACGGGAGGCCCTGAGAAGTGATATAAAAACGTCATCCCGCAATTTTTTGGAGGGGAAATGTCTCCCGCTTTGGCACGTATCTCCGCTCAGCGCTTAGAAACTAATCGCGCCGAGCAGCGCTTACACCAAAGGTATCCAATCGTACTGAAGATTGAATATAAGTTGCTGAAAAAGGGGCGCGTTGAGGTTTTCGGAACCGGCCGCACGATGAACATCAGCAGCGGTGGCATCTTTTTTGAAGCCGACGACACTCTCCCCGCGTACGGCCGAGTGGAGCTGGCCATGGAATGGCCTTTCTTGTTGGAGGGTGTCTGCGCCCTGAAGTTGGTCATGCGTGGCCGCATTGTTCGCAAAGATACATCGGGAATCGCGGTTCAGATCGCGCGGCACGAGTTCCGCACGGCGGGCGTTCGGGCTATGAGCCGTCCCGCGATATAGAAGCTGTAAAGCGCGCTTAGGTCCAGTTGCCTTCGCAGTCGTCCTCCAATTCCTTCCAATAGCGTTCCACTGCCGCGCGGACCAATTGCGCCCGCGAGCGAACACCGGCTTTCCGAAAAAGCTGCTGGACGAAAGCTTTGATGAGTGATTCCGATACATTCAATTTATGCGCGATCTCTTTGTTGGTGCGGCCACTAAAGACCCCGCACAGCACCTGACGTTCGCGCGGCGTGAGGGGGCGCCCGGTTTCCTGATCGCCATTACTAAGTTCTGCCGCGACGATACTGGTGGGCTCTTGTTCGTCCAGGTGGCCGGTGCCTTGCATAATTTCGCGGATCTTCTCGATCAGTAGTTGCGGACGCTCGTGCTTCAAAAAAATCCCCGCACATCCACGTTGCAGTAGACGGCCAGCCTCGAGCTTGCTGACGCCCGCCGTCACCACCAGCACTTTGCCGGAAAATCCTTCCGCCCGCGCTAGGTTGAGGAACGCCCCGCCTTGTTCGAAGCCAAGGTTGATATCCAGCAGCACGATATCCACCGGCCGGGTCTGGATAATCTGCAATCCTTCGCCGACGGTGGCGCCTTCGCCGACAACCTCGATATCCGTCTGGGCCGCCAGCAAGCGTGCAATGGCCTCACGAAATAGCGCGTGATCGTCAATCAGCACGATGCGCGTCGTGTCATGAAGTGCTTCAGGCATGTGTGTCGGGCATTTTATCAGGCGCTGGCACTCTCTTGAGCCACCACGGTGGGGAGCTCCACCACAAAGCAACACTCGCCCGGCTGCTGCGTATGATGCAGCTCGCCACCGAAGGTTCGGATAATGGCTCTCGATATGAACAACCCGAAGCCCGTCGACGAAGCTCCGGACTGCAAGGGCTGGAACATCCGGTCCGCGGCCGAGATACCCGGTCCGTTGTCGGTAAAGCGGACGACGACGGATTCGCCGGACAACCGGTCCGCGCTGATATGGAGTTGCCCCTGGGGCCTGCCTTTCAGCGCTCTGCAACTGTTTTGAGCCAGATTGATAAATACTTGCAGAAGACCCGAATGGTCCGCCCGCACGTGCGGCAGGGCCGCGGCGATTCCCCATTCTAGACTCGCCCCAGCCTCGTCGAACGTCGGCGAGATGATGGTGCGCAGCTCCTGGAGAAGCTCAGAAACATCGACCCCTTCTAAAACTTCCTCACTGTCGTCCTCAAGATCCTGCGACGATAGCTTCAAGACACTTTCAATTACACTGCCTAAAGCGCCAAAATCCGCGTTACCTCGAACGCCAGGAACGCCGTTCAAGTTTTGGTAAAGAACGGATGCCGCCGCCGCGAGATTGCGTATTTCGTGAGAAACCGCGCCGGCAATGATTCGCGAACTGCTGAGAAGCTGCCGCAGACCGCTCTCCTCGCGGTCGCGCAGTTGCTCGGTGACGTCGGATATGATGGCCGCCAGACGAGGACCCGAACGGCCCTCATACAGAGAGACCCAGATGTGTGCGTAGAATGTCTCGCCGCTGCGTAGATGTCCGCTGGCCTCCACCACCGTCCGCATCACGCGAATGGTGGGCTTGGCACGCAAAAGCTTGGCGAGCAGCGGAACGTAGTTTTCGATGGCTTCGCCTTCCGGGGACCCCTGAGCAAATCCCAGCAGCCGCCGGGCCGCTTCATTCGCTCTCGCGATCTTACCTTCCGAATCCACAGTAAGAACGGCGGCGGGACTGCTCTCCACCAGCGCCCGCGCTTCACCTTCCGCATCCGAACGGGCCAGCGCTTCCTCCCGCATTCTGCGCATGATCCTGCCATTGCGAACCAGTTCGCCGGCAAACAGCGCGGCTCCCGTGAACGCAACCAGACTCAGGCTCACACGCACCGGCGCGGTTTGATCCCACGCGAAGGGTCCGAATATCTCGCGTTCCAGTACCAGCCCGATGGCCAGCAGGAATATCATCCAACGCGGTACGAAAGCCGCGGCTACTAACAGGGGGAGGAAGAAAAGAGAGGCCAGCGAGACCTTCGGGCCGAGCAACCGTTCACATACCGTGAGTCCGGCAACTGTGAGGACGCAAACCGAAAGCACTATCACGCGGGCTCGCGGAGAGACTGGGTCGGTAAGGTCGACTGACATTGCTGCCATTCGATGATAACTCTTGAACAATGCTACCGGGGGGACTATTCCGCTGTTAGGCGCGAAGCTGGTAGTTCTTTCTGCGATACTGTTCGATGATTATGCGACGCTGGTGACCTTGACGTCTTTAACCAGCCTGCGTACGCAGCCTAGCCACTCCTGCTCGGAAACCGGGCCCCACCCGGATGGCCGTTCCAGCGTGGCGTCCGCTTCGAACGCCAGACGGGCGCGAGTGTTGTGGTTGCGGATGGCAATAATCTTGGGATGTCGAGCGGTACTCAAGGATCCTATCAACTCCGAGACACCCTCTAGCTCAGGATTGACGACAATTACATCCACCTTCAAATTCAAGTTCCGGGCGAGAGAATCAGTTTGCGCCGAATTCAAGGCCGGCACAACCTGACACCCCGCTTGACTAAAAATCTGGCCCAACCACCAGACGAAACCCAGATCCTCATCCACGATAAGGACGACTGGAACACGTGACGGCTTGGTCGCGCGCCATGCTCCCCATGATGTTGCCGGAGGGTAAACCTCTCGATTGGGAAGCGCCCGCTGTTTGGAATTCATAGTTTTAGCCGATGCCACTATTCGCTTGCCATCCCAAGTTAGTCGTTCGCGTGAGAGATTGGGAGCGAAACTCAGTAAAACATTTCGGTTACGGCGATGCAACCTATCTTTCGTACAGGGAGAGCATCGAGTATCGCCCATTCCCGCTTATAAATGGAAACAGTAACAATGTTACAGATCCGTCAGCATCCGCAGACGAAATTTGGCTTACAGTCTTCGCCATTGTGGCTGGCACCGGGGCATGGGACCATGTCGGAAAGGACGTGCTGACATAGATGGCAGATAGCCGCGGCCCGATACCCGCAACTCTCGGACATTCCGGTGCCTTATCATTCTGGCTGGCCATATTGCTGACCGGTATCGGCACAGGATTGGCGGCTGCCGCGCTCACGCGTCTGCTGGAAACTGTACAACGCCTGGTGTGGAGTGGTACTGGTACTAATCTATTGGAAGCTGCCGAGCATTCGGATGCTTGGCGGCACATTCTGGTGCTGCTGGGTGCTGGTTTGTTAACGGGCGCCGGGCAAATCATTTTGAGAACTCTTTCCAGTGGCAACGGAATTGATACTACAGCGGCTATCTGGTTCCACGCCGGACGCATGCCTGCCTGGCGGACATTGGGTAGCGCTCTACTATCGGTGATCATCGTCGGGATGGGTGCGTCGCTCGGCCGCGAGGGCGCACCGAAACAAGCCGGCGCGGTATTTGCGAATTTCTTTTCCGACCGAAGACGGTTGTCCGATGAACAGCGCAGGCTTCTGGTGGCCTGCGGGGCGGGCGCTGGAATGAGCGCGGCCTATGGAGTGCCTCTAGGAGGCGCGCTGTTCGCGCTGGAGGTAATGCGCGGTGTGTTGGCACTGCGCTACGTGCTGCCGGCTCTTTTCTGTTCCGTGGTTGCCGCGGCCGTCTCATGGCGGTTCCTTCCGGATGCGCCGACCTATCAGATTCCGTCTTATCCCAGTTCGCTTTCGATTATGCTCTGGGCGCTTTTGGCGGGTCCGATCGCAGGATTGGTTTCAGTGGGTTATGTGCGAGCAGTCACGTGGGCGGATCAAACCAAGCCACGGGGCTGGCGCCGCCTGATGGCCCCGGTAGTAGCGCTGGGACTGCTGGGCGTCGTCTCCATTCGCTTTCCCCAGTTGCTGGGTAATGGCAGGGATATCTCGCAACTGGCCTTCACAAATCAAGTTGCTCCCGCCCTGGCTTTGAAGTTGCTTGCGCTGAAGCCGGCCGCCACCGTGCTATGCGTGCGCAGCGGCGCGCCCGGTGGGTTGTTTACGCCCACGCTGGCGGTTGGTGCTTTGCTCGGCGCGGTGTTGGGACACGCATGGTCCTGGGTTTGGCCAGGCGTACCACCCGGACTTTTCGCTTTGTTGGGCGCGGCAGCGTTGGTGGCGGCCACCACGCAGGGCCCCATTTCGACGGTGATATTAATGATGGAACTCACTGGCCGGGACCGGTCGTTCATCGCCCCAATGATTCTGGCCGTTGCCACCGCTACACTAGTGGCACGGACCATCGAGCCTCGCTCCATCTACGATGCCCGACTCACCGCTGAGGAGATTGCGGAACGCCAGAGAATGCGTGAACTTCCTCCGCGCTAGCGCAAGGCACCGGCTCCCTTACAGTCGCGGTTCGGCTCTGTTACCGAACCGCGAGCGTAAGCGGCCGGTGCTTTTGAATTGGTTCATGACGGCCCCCAAATCCTCGTATTGGTCCGTATCAATAAAATTGACGCCGGCAGCCAATGCTGCTTTCCAGCGCGCCAGAACGGCTTCTCGCGATCCGAAATTATAGCCATCGTCCCAACCCTGATCGCCGGCCGGCGCGAAACCGTCCAGAGTATAAAATCGAATCCAATATCCCAGGCGATGCGCATGCTCCACTAACCCGCGGAGGCGGCGATCATGTTGCGCGGTCCAATCGCCGGCCAGCTTTTGACCGCCCTCCTCCACTACAAACCAGGAGTTGTTCCACCAGCGCCGATAGTTGGTGGGCGGAGCTGAGATAAGTTTTTCAGGAGGCAAAGTAGCTGCTAAGTGGATGCGTTCCTGGCGCGTTTTTCCTTCGATCGGATTGCTGTGGGCGGAGCCGAACACGCGAAGCTTCGCTCCCACCGAAACCTGGTGGAAGAACACCTCTTCCTGCTCGTCGGAATCCTCCGTGATTACCAGGATCGGTTTCGGCTGGAACGGCGAAAGCTGCTTGGGATCGGCGGTCTTGACAGCGGTGGTGAGCCAGCCTTCGTATTCCCCTAGTAGATTCCAAACTGCGTGGAGCAGCGGCGCTTCCGTGCTCTTGAAATCGAAATGCAGAATGATCAGTGGCCACTGGCCGCGATTGCCATCCGCCAGGGTTTTCTCGACGATGGGGCGCACGCGTTCAAAGAAGTAGTCGCGCAGCAAAGGCTCGGAGCCGGTGGTTTTGGGTTCGTGCGACAGCACCACCCGGCCTTCATTCCAAGCCAGATCCTGCTCGATGCTGATGGGAAACCCGGATTTCAGAGCGCGCTCAATACGATCTGCCCAGCGGCCTTCGTACGGATAGCAATTGTGCGCGTCTAATATCGGGTGATTTTGATTGAGAAAGTCGAGTGAAGAAGTTTGGGCGAATGCCGGCACAATCGCTGCGAGAAGAAGCACGCTAAATCTCAATGCGCCGAGCATGGCTATTGTTTCGCGGGCGCCGGCGCCGAACCAGTGGCTGGGTTGTACTTCGGATTGTCGGGATTCTCCGGCCGGTCTATAGGTTTCACCGGCGGCACCGGCTTGGCGCTGTCGATCCACGCTGTGTACGCGAGGTCGCGCAGGAACTCGGCGCCAGCGGCCATGCGTTTCAATACCAGCTCTCGCGCTTCCTGGTCGTCCTTGTTCTCAAAGCCGTGGCGCAGGTCCAGCCGGTAAACGTCTTCCACGAAATTGCGGGAGTCCAGAGAGTGCTTTAATGTAGCCTGCCAGGGATCATCCAGATACCGCGGCGTCTTCGAGACGTATTTGAGCAGATCCGCTTCCGTAGCGCCAATCAACTCAACATAGGTGGATTCGAAGCGGTCGTGAATTTTGGGATCGCGAGTGTAACCCTTGGGATTCTCGCCGGACCAGCCGTCGTGATGGATGGAATCATGCAGCGGCATAGCCGCGTCGGCTGCATAGTGGCCCACCCATCCCATGTAGAACGCGATGTCGTTGGCGAGCATCTGTTTCACCTGCCTGGCATCCTGATACAGCGGGGAGATTGTGGAGTACAAATTGGATCCGTCCGCGCGGCGATACAGCCGCATCCCGGCTTTCATCCGCTCATAGCCTTCCATGATTGAGTAAGCCTCCAGGCCGGTGTAGCGAATGTTCAGCAGCTTCGCGCGGTCGGGATCGGACTTCACGGTCCGCAGATACTCGTCGTGCACGCGCAGAATGAACTCCGTCCGTGAGCGCGGGGGATCGGGGATGAAATCGAAACCTTCGGTATACCAGCTATGATTGGAATCTTCCGAAATGCGCAGAAATGGTTCGCTCACGCTACGCCAGGTATCCGGGATCGGTCCCAGATGGCCGATATAGGCCTTGTGCGCCTTCAAGAAAACGGGGCCATCTTGAGGAATTGCTTCAGCTGCGGCGAGGTTCGCCAGCGTGTGTCCCCGCACGCCCCAAGCGCTTAGGTTTTGAAGCGCCAACAATTGGATGCACAAGAGTGCGATAGCCCTGGTAGTCACGATTTCGAGCGTATCACCACCCACTAGAACCCATGATGACGTTCGAATGACAGGCGTGGGGCAGGGCCATGCCCTGCCAGCCGTCTTCTGATCCGGCTGGCGCAACCTCCGAGGAGCCGCGGGGTGCTGGGCGAATCGTTTTCCCTTCGGCAGGGCATGGCCCTGCCCCACAAAAGCCCTCAAAATTTCGATTCTGGGAAAACTAAGTGGCATTGGGATGAAATCCTCCGACGGGTTGTCAATCGCGCAGCATTCTGCAGAACATTTTCATTTGCAAATGTCCCGTCCGATGCTACACTGCTGTTAATCGATTTGTAACCAAATCGACATCATATAGCAATATTTTGATCCCGGCAGTCTAAGGCAGAGACCTGAGTCTGACGATCCCCTATCAGAAGGCGATGGTCCGGGAGGTGTGGATGGCGCCGCAAGAACAGAAACTCCATTGGTCAGTGAGGTTTACGCTGGGAATCCTCACTTGTTTCCTATCAACGCCAACAGCGTCGATGGCCGAAGACACCGAATGGGCACATCTCGTAGCCGTAGGCCAGCAACTGCAAGCTGAGGGGCGTTATAGGGAGGCGGCGTCCTTGTTTCAATCGGCTCTGGATCGCGCCGGCACGTCTTCCGAACCAGCGGATATGGCGCAAAGTATGTACCAACTGGCGCTGGTGAAGCAGGTTCTGGGCGACTATTCCTCGGCGGGTGCTCTTTACGAAAAAGCCATCCACCTGCACCCGGCGCCTGGGCTGCTGGGGGCCATCCTTCTTAACCACGCTCGTTTGGATGGTATTGAAGGCAAGTTTGAAGAGGCAGCGGTACTGGCCAACAAATCGCTCGAGATCCACCGGTCTGAGTTCGGTCCAAAGCATCCCAGCGTAGCCGATACGCTGGATGCGGTGGGTTGGATTCAACTTCGGTTAGGCCACTATCGGGAAGCAGAATCGGCCTATACCGAGTCCCTCGCGATCCGCGAGAAAGCGAAAACTCGGGATGAGCTAGGCGTGGCCGCAACCCTGAACGATCTCGGGTTTCTCCAGTACTCGGAGGGGCATTACGCGGAAGCGGAAGCATCCTACCGCCGGGCGCTGGCATGGCGGCGCGCCGCTCTTGGTTCCAGCCATCCCGATCTGGCGGATAGCATGTTGCGGCTTGGCGAGTTGTACCGGGTGCAGCATCAGTTCAGCAAGGCGGAACAGCTCATGCGTGGAGCGATACCCATGCTGCAGAGCGCGCTCGGTCCCGAGCATCCCCGCGTGGCGAACGCGAGCAACAACCTGGGAGTGCTTTATTGCGATGAAGGCCGGCTCAAGGAAGCCAAGCCGCTGTTCGACAGGGCACTGGCTATTTATGAGAAGGCTTTCGGCAAGGGTCATTATCAATCGGCTGGTGTGCTGAGCAATCTGGCGCTCATTGAAAGCGAGCAACACGCGTATCAGAAAGCCGAATATGCGTACTCACGCGCGCTGGACATTGAAGAGAAAACGGTTGGGCCGGACCATCCCGAAGTGGCGGACATGCTGAACAATCTGGCGCAGATCTATCGTTTCGAAGAGCGCTACGCGGATGCCGAAAGAGCCTATCTCCGGGCGATCGGCATTTGGGAGCAATCCGTGGGCGGGGCGCATCCCGATTTGGCCGGATGCTTATTGAACTATGCCGCGCTGCTGCGCAAGGTCCATCGAAAGAGGGAAGCTGCTGAGGCGGAAGCGCGGGCCAAGCAGGTGGAAGCGGCGCACGGCAAGAACTATTCGGCCGCGACGCTGGTAGATTGGCACGAACTGCAGCGACATTAAAGTAGCCCCGCGCGTCAGCGAGGGGACCGTAGACACTCTACAGAATATGTGGTAGTCTGTCTACACAATGAGCTCCAAGACACCCACGCGCGTTGAACTGCTGCAAGGCACGCTCGACCTGCTGATCCTTCGAACGCTGGTTGCGGGTCCGAGCCACGGCCACGCCATCGCCAAAAACATCCAACGGACTTCGGAAGAATTGCTCCAGGTAGAGACCGGTTCTTTATACCCGGCGCTCCACCGCCTGGAAGCGCAAGGCTGGATCGCGGCTTCCTGGGAGCTGTCCGACAAAGGCAAGCGCGCCAAGTATTATCGCCTCACGCCCGCCGGACGCAAGCAGCTCGCTAGCGAGCAATCCAAATGGCAGGCGTTTACCCGTGCCATGGGACTGGTTTTGAATCCCGCCGATCAGGAGACCGAATGACTTCTTTCTTTCGTAAGTTGAGTTGGTTGTGGCGACGTCCGACCAAAGAAGATGAACTACGCGAGGAACTGCAGTTCCACCTGGAAGAGGAGGCCGAAGACCGTCAAGCGCAAGGGCTAGCGAGCGAAGAGGCGCGACGAGCCGCGCTTCGCGACTTGGGGAACGTCACGCTAGTCCAGGAGAGCACCCGCGCAGCCTGGGGCTGGACGCTGCTCGAGCAACTTGGCCAGGACCTGCGCTACGCCTTCAGAACTATGGCCGCGAACCGGCTATTCACACTGCTAGCGATAGTGACGTTGGCGCTCGGAATCGGAGCCAACACCGCGATCTACAGTTTCATGGACGCGATCCTGCTGCGCTCGCTGCCGGTGGCCGATCCTGCATCGTTGGTGGTGCTCAACTGGCACGCCAAGCGTGACCGGAACAACACTGTCGTGAAGGGCATGAGCGGCACAGTATATGGAGACAAATCGGGAAGTACGGCCGGTATTTTCCCTTACCCGGCGTACGAACTATTCCGGAAAAACGACTCCGTGTTTTCGAGCGTGTTCGCGCACTGCCAATGCGGGCAAGTAAGAATCCTGAACGTGGCGATCAAAGGACAAGCCGAACTTGCAGCAGGCTGGAATGTATCTGGCGACTACTTTGGTGGGCTCGGCCTACGCCCGTCTGCCGGGCGGCTGATCATTTCTGACGACGACCGGGCAGGAGCGCCCGCCGTGGCGGTTGTCAGTTACGGGTTCAGCCAGAGACGCTTCGGTGGGCCCGAGAACGCGCCCGGCCAGCCGATTCTCATCGACAACCTGCTCTTCAACGTGGTCGGCGTTGCGCCACCTGAATTCTTCGGCCTGGATCCATCCGCTGCTCCTGATGTGTATCTGCCGATGCACACCAGCGAACTACTCGGAGCCGGACATCAATTTGGTTTCCGACCCTCGGACTATCTGGAACGGAACTACTATTGGGTGGACGTGATGGCGCGGTTGCGTCCTGGAGTCAGTCTGGCTCAAGCTCAAGCTGTAATAGCTCCGGCGTTTCATCAATGGGTGGCGAGTACGGCCGCGAATGACAAGGAGCGGGTGAATCTTCCTGAACTGGTGATCACACCGGGCGCGGGCGGGCTGGATACTGTGCGCCGCGAGTACTCGAAGCCTCTCTACGTGTTATCGACGCTGGTGGGATTAATCCTCGCACTGGCGTGCGCCAACGTCGCGAATTTACTGCTGGCGCGCGCCGCGGCGAGAAGGCGCGAAATTGCGTTACGGCTGAGCGTGGGTGCCGGCCGGTTTCGAATTGTACGGCAACTGCTCACCGAGAGTGTGCTGTTGGCGTCGTTAGGCGGGGCTCTTGGAATAACGTTCGCGATTTGGGGGATTCGTTTTCTCACTTTGTTGCTGGCAAACGGCGAGAAGAACTTTACCCTGCACGCTGAATTGAACTGGCACGTGCTGGCAGTGGCGGCCGCGCTCTCTGTCCTCACGGGCGTGCTGTTCGGCTTGGCTCCGGCTCTTCAATCCACACGCGTGGACGTGATGCCGGCTCTCAAGGAAACACGGGCAGGCCAACCGGCTGCGCGGCATTTGTTCCGACGCCTCAGCCTAAGTCACGTGCTGGTGGTGGGACAGATTGGCATCTCGCTGCTGATGCTGGTTGCGGCGGGACTTTTCGTGCGTACACTCTCAAATCTGGAGTCGATCGAACTCGGCTTCAATCGTCAGAACGTGCTGATGTTCCAGGTGGACGCGCGGAAGGCTGGACACA
>DASYNU010000173.1:0-5794 GCA_036008345.1 Bryobacteraceae bacterium | reverse complement strand
GGGAACGTCTCTGATGCAAACTGAGGCAAATGCGTTTTTTTGTTGCCACGTCCACGGGCTTTGAGTCATAGTAAAGATTGAGTAGCAAGATAATGTAGGCGCATTCTAAAACGGACCGCTTGTTGAGCGAGAGCGCCCTGCTTGCACATTTTATGGATTCGGGCGACTCTCGATGGCGGATGAACTCCTCTTCCTCACCGAACTGCTGGGCCTTAAGGTCTATGACCTGAAGGGCCGCCGATTGGGCTTCGTCAAAGACGCCGCCATTGTCCCGTTGATCCATCCCTCCCGCGTGGACCGTTTCCTGCTGGGGGGCGGTTGGGCCTGGCTTACCGTAAAGCACGACCAGGTTCGCAGCATATCGCTCAATGGCATCTACCTCAAAGACGAGCTGCTGACGCCGTATCATTCCGATGAGTACGTGCTGCGGCTAGTCCGCGATCTTCTCGACCAGCAAATTATCGATGGCCAGGGACGCAAGGTAGTTCGGGTTACCGACGTCACTTTTAAGATCCAGCATGCGGAAGACGGCGACCTTTTGCATATTGATGACGTCGATATCGGCTTGCGCAGCATGTTCCGGCGTCTGGCGCAAGGCGTGATACCGCGCCGTCTGGTGCGGCGGCTTCAAGAGGTGATTCCCCCGCACTCCCTGCGCTGGGAGCATTGCAGCATTCTCGAAGCCGATCCGCAGCGGCGGCTGCGATTGAACGTCAGCAACGAAATTCTGGAGCGGATGCATCCAGCGGACCTGGCCGATATTGTCGAAGACTTGAGCCCGGACGACCGCGAAGCAATTTTCGAAACCATCGACAGCGAAGTGGCCGCCGAGGCCCTCACCGAGGTAGAGCCGGACATTCAGGCCAGCATTTTGGAATCGCTCGAAACCGAGAAGGCCGCGGAGATCATGGAAGAAATGGCGCCACATGAGGCAGCCGACGCGCTGGCCGAACTGGAGGAACAGACCTCCGAAGACATTCTGGAAGAGATGGGGCCCGAGCCCAAGACCGAGGTTGAGGAACTTCTGGAATTCGCCGAGAACTCGGCCGGCGGATTGATGAATACCGAATACGTTGCGCTCCCCGAAAACGCTACCGTGGCGGAAGCGATGGAAGGGCTGAAGGCACACGAGGAGATTCTGGAAACGTTGAATACATTGTTCCTGATAGATGCAGACGGCCGCCTCACCGCCGCCGTGCCGCTGGCCAAATTATTCATCGCCGCCGGCGCCACGCCGCTCAAGCAACTGGCTTCCGAACCCTTGCTGCAGGTGGACGTTGAAGAAAAGCAGGACCGCATTACAGAGATTTTCGACAAGTACAATCTGCTGGCTCTGCCGGTTGTGGATGAGGCAGGCAAGCTAGCCGGCGCAATCACGGCCGACGAAGTGATCTCACTATTGAGGCAGAAATGAGAAACCCCGAAGAGGAACCTGGTGCTCAAACGATTTCGCTACCAAATCGCAATTTTTGCCTCTGTAGTCGGCCCGGGGCTGATTACCGCCAACGTCGATAACGATTCCGGCGGCATTCTGACGTACTCGCAAGCGGGTGCGAAGTACGGGTACCTGCCGCTTTGGACACTGATTCCGATCACGCTGTTGCTGATCGTCACGCAGGAAATGTGCTCGCGCATGGGCGCGGTGACGGGCAAAGGACTCTCCGACCTGATCCGCGAGGAATTTGGGCTGCGGACCACATTCTTTCTGATGATCGCCCTGGTGTTGACCAACTTCACCAATGTGATCGCGGAATTCGCCGGCATAGCAAGCTCGCTCGAAGTTTTCAATATCAGCCGCTACATCACGGTTCCGATTTGCGCGGTTGCGGTGTGGCTCTTAGTGGTGCGTGGGAGCTACCGCAGCGTAGAAAAGGTGTTCCTGGTGGCGTGCACGCTTTATGTGACCTATATATTCTCGGCCTTTCTGCTGAAGCCCGATTGGAAAGAAGCCGCTATTTATAGCGTCAAGCCGATTCTGATGTTCGATGAAGGCTACATCACCATGCTGATCGCCATGGTGGGCACTTCCATTGCGCCTTGGATGCAGTTCTATTTGCAATCGGCCATCGTGGAAAAAGGCATCACGGCAAAGGAGTACGTCCAATCCAGGATCGAAGTAATCGTGGGCTGCATTCTGACGGATGTTGTGGCGTTCTTCATTATTGTGTCGTGCGCGGCTGCGATATGGGCGCATGGTCCCAAAGACATCAACGACGCCAAGGATGCGGCTCTGGCGCTGAAGCCTTTTGGACAGTATGCCTACGTGTTGTTCAGCGCCGGGCTATTCAATGCGTCTTTTTTCGCAGCCTGCATTTTGCCGCTCTCTACGGTCTATACAGTTTGCGAAGGGCTGGGCTTCGAATCCGGCGTAGATAAGCGCTTCAAGGAGGCGCCTGAGTTTTATTGGCTCTTCACATTGTTGGTAGTGCTGGGCGCCGGCGTGATTCTGTGGCCCAACTTTCCGCTGGTCAAAATGATTTTGGGATCGCAGGTGCTGAACGGAGTGTTGCTGCCGGTGATCCTGATTTACATGGTGATGCTGATCAATAAAAAGAGTTTGATGAAGGAGTGGACCAACTCGCACGCATATAACGCGGTCGCGTGGATCTCGGTGATCATCATGATCGGGCTGACGCTGGCACTGGCTTCCATCACCGTAAAGCAGTTAACTCAACCGGCGGGTGCGGTGCTGGAACACGATTCAAAGCCTCTGGCCCAGATGAAGGGCGACGATGCCGGCCGTCATGCGTTCAAACTGGACACCCGAGAATCCAACGGCGCGCATCTGGTCCGCTAGATCGGCAGCGCCCGGAAATTTGCGGACCGATTCGGGCAGGTAGGAATACGCTTCTTTCGATCCAGAAATCAGGCCGCCGATGGTGGGCAGAATGTTTCGCGAGTAAAAACCGTAGAGCCGCGCCAGAATAGGATTTGGAGGCGTGGAGAATTCCAGAATCGCCACAAGGCCACCGGGGCGCAGCACGCGCAGTAGCTCCTGGAATCCAGCCTGGTAATTCGCCAGATTACGGAATCCGAACGCGATGGTTATAAGATCGAGCGAGCCATCGGCTACGGGCAACCGCAGCGCATCGGCTTCGAACAGTTTGGAACGAAAACGGCCCCGCTCCACTTTGTTGCGAGCCGCGACCACCATGGGATGGCAAAAATCGCTGCCGTACACATTGGAGCTGCTGCCACGGGATTCCAGGGCCAGCATAAGATCGCCCGTACCGCAGCAGACATCCAATACCCGAGCGCCGGGTTTCGAGAGCACGCTGGATACCCGTGACACGGTCCGCGCACGCCAATACCGGTCGATATTCATCGACAGCAAATGATTCAGCAGGTCGTAGCGCGGCGCGATACGTCCGAACATACCGCGCACCCAGGTGGCGGCTTGCTGCTCGTTATCGATTCCGGCTGGTGTAGTTCCCATCAGTTACTGAGCGCTTCCTGGATGGCCGCCAACACGGAGCGCTCGTCGACGTCTGATCTGATTCTGACTGCTCCGATTCTTTCCGGCAGAACGAAATGGATCTTGCCCTTCACCGTTTTCTTGTCGCTCTTCAACCGTGCGGCTAGACGTGCGGGATCGATTCCGTGGAGCGGCGGGAACGGTCCATAGGAATTGACGCACTGCACGATCTCGTCACAATCCGTAGAAGACAGCATCCTTTCTCGCTCGCCCAGCAGCGCTGCTGCTTTCATCCCCCAGGCCACGGCTTCGCCATGCAGGAAGCGCGAGTAATCCGTCTCGGCTTCGAGCGCATGGCCGAACGTGTGTCCGAAGTTCAGGATGCGCCGGCGATCTTCCTCTTTTTCGTCGCCAGAAACCACCTGGGCTTTCAACCGAACGGAATCGGCGATCATGCGGTCCAGTACAGCCGGTTCCTGCGATAGCACGCGTTGGGGCTGGCGGCGCATCAACCAGAACAGATCCGGATCGGCAATGATTCCGTGCTTGATGATCTCGAACAGACCGGCGCGATATTCGCGCTCGGGCAGCGTGCCCAGCACCGCGGGGTCTATCAGCACCGCAAGCGGCTGATGAAAGCTGCCGAGTAAATTCTTGCCGGCAGTTAGATTCACACCGGTTTTTCCGCCGATGGCCGCATCCACTTGACCCAGCAGAGTGGTCGGAATCTGGATCAAGGGAATTCCGCGCATGAAGATTGCGGCTAGGAATCCCGCGACATCGGTAACGATTCCGCCGCCCACTGCTACGACCAGACTGGCGCGATCGGCGCCGTAGTTGACCATTTGTTCGGCCAGCGCTTCCACTTCCACTAATCTTTTTCGGGTTTCACCGCCCCGAAAGAAGAGCGTCTGATGCGCGAGATCCGGAATAGCGGCCGCGACTGTGACGCCGTGCAGTTGCCAGACATCCTCAGTTGAAACAAAAAATATCTTGCCGGTACGCTCGGGAATATATTCGCGCAGCTTCGAAACGCCGCCGCGTTCCACCAGGATCGGATAGCAGCGCCCGGGCGTTTCGACCACGTAGGACGGCATACAATCGTTGTACCATGTGGTTTATCGGCACCCCGCTTGAACAACTCTTTCCGGTAAGGTTTCAATAGGTCGTGAAAGCGATCTCGCTCGGCGTTTTATTCCTCTTCGCGGCCGCGCCCACGCTTCGCGAATCCAGTCCGCAGACTATTCTGTGGGCCGCTCCCGCTATTTTGATCGCCGCGATGATCATTGCCTGGGCGGCCGAATCGGCACAATTTTTCATCGCGCAGGGGTTCGCGCTGGCGATCCTGGCGTGGATGCAGACGCTCCCGGAATTCGCCATGGAAGCAGTGTTCGCATGGCGTCAGCAAATTCCATTTCTGTTCGCGAGCCTCACAGGCGCGCTACGGCTGCTCACCGGCTTGGGCTGGCCGATGATTTACTTCTCGGCGGCCTTCGTGTATCGCAGGCGCGAGCGTAAGCCAATGCAGCGGATTGTGTTGGAAGGCGAGCATAGCGTCCAGGTGCTGGGGTTGCTGGTTCCGCTCATTTACATAACAGTCGTGGTTCTGAAAGGCTCGCTGCAACTGGTGGACGCGGTGATTCTAACGGCAATCTACGCTACCTATTTAGCCGTGCTCGGCAAGATGCCGCCCCAGGAAGAGGAAGGCATTGACGATCTGGAACGCGTTCCGCGCGCCATTGTGTTGTCGCCTCGCATTCGCCGCATTGCGCTGATCGGTGGGCTCTTCGCAGCCGGCGGGCTGCTGATCTACTTGAGCGCCGAGCCGTTTCTCGGAAGCCTGTTCGCAATTTCCACGCGGCTGGGCATCCCGACGTTCATCTTCGTCCAATGGGTAGCGCCATTTGTTTCCGAATTCCCGGAGGGGCTTTCTACGTTCTACTGGGCTCGGACGGTGTATCGCGCCCCGATGGCGCTGATGAATCTGGTTTCGAGCAACATCAATCAATGGACGCTGTTGGTAGCCATGCTGCCGGTGGTGCTTTCGCTGAGTCTGGGAAGGCTGACCTCTATTCCTCTGGACGGGCAGCAGAAACTCGAAGTGCTGATGACCATCGGCCAGCAACTGGTGGGGATGCTTTTCCTGGTGAACATGGAGCTGGCTTGGTGGGAAGCGGCCGCGCTATTCGTATTGTGGTTCGTGCAGTTTGTTTTTTCGGCTATCAATCCGGACGTTCCTTTCTGGGGCTTGGTGGCGCAGCAAATCCACTGGTGGATCACGGTGACATATTTCATTTGGGCGGGATGGGAGCTGCTGCGGCTGTTGCTGGGCCAAAGAAAGCCGCTGGCATTCACGGAGTTTGCGAAGATGTGGCGCGC
>DASYNU010000172.1:0-10830 GCA_036008345.1 Bryobacteraceae bacterium | reverse complement strand
GTCAAGTTGCTGTCCAGTGTCGCGTAGGCGGAGTCGACATCGTTGAAGACCTGGGCGACATTGGCATCCCGCAGGCGTTCATTGTGCGTAATGTCTAGTTGCGTTTTCAGCTTTTCCCCCTGGTTGCGATCAAAAATGCGGAGCGGGATGTTCACGCTGACGCCCAGATACACCGGGATGGGAGGATTGCGCGCGAAGTCCATGCCGAAGGTCGGGTCGGTGGAACCATTGGCGATGGCCAGCCGGTGATCCGTCTTGGCCTTGTCAATAGCTTGGATGGCGGCTTTCAGATCCGGCCGGGCATCCATGGCGATTTTGTGGAACTCATCCAAAGGCGAGATCTGTTCGGCGAAATCGAATGGACCGGCAACGTCGAATTGCTCTACCGGAGTCCGGTCATTCAAGAGCATCAGGAGCGTGATTTTTGCGGTACGCAGGTTGACCAGCGCGGTTTGTACGTCGGATTCAAACTGAACGCGCTGCAGCTCCAGGCGAACCAGATCCACTTTGGCGATGTCGCCGGCTTTGAAGCGGTCGCGGCTGACGTTGAGCAGGCGGTCGTAATAAGCCAGATTATCGCGCGTCACCGTGAGAACGGCTTTTTGCTGGAGGGTAGTCACAAAAGCGCTGCGAAGATTGAAGATTAGATTTCTTTCCTGGTCGGCGAGTTGGGATTCGGCGATGGCAGTGGCTTTCTGCGCGCTCTCGCGCCGCAATTCGCGCTTATGCTGGCGTTCGTGCAGGTAGCTTAGGGAAGCGGATGGAAAGGCGAAGGCGAAGGGCCGATAGCCGTCTGTGCCGCCGCTCGGGGTCGGTTGAAGGGAGAAGAAATTGATCTGATCGATTCCCGCGGTCATGTCCGGATTGGGGCGCAGATAAGCAGTGATTTCGTCCGCCTTGGATTCGTCGATGCCGATTTTAGCAGCCAGAAGCGTGGGATTGGCGGCTTCGAACTTGTCGCGGACCTGCTGCCAGGTGAGCGCTTGCGGGGTAGGTGGGTTCTGCGCAAAGCTGGGCGCTAACATCGATGCGATCAGCAATAACGCCAGCAGTAACGCCTGTGCCACACGGGAAGATGCTAGACAAGAGACCATAGAGAATGCATAGCACACGGTGAGTGTTTCGTTCAGGCCGAAAACAGTATCGACACTTCGAACAACTGGGTTCTAATTGCACTGTAGCGGTGGTACGAGTTGCGCGTCCACTATCTTTCGGCTAATCGAATGGCTATCTTCCGGCTATCCCGTAGATTCGTCATGGACTCCATAAGTAGAATGAATAAGGATAAGACTGAAACAGATATGTTGTTCTTCCTACTCCGAGGAAGCCCGCGGGCCGTTTTGCTGCGAGCCAGCCTGATGATCGCGCTGATCGCGTTCGTCGACTGGCGTGTGGAAGGGAACATCCCGCTGGGATTCCTGTACCTGTTTCCGATGCTGCTGGTGGGCAGCGTATTGAAGCGCTGGCAGATTGCGGGAGTGGCCGCGCTGTGCACGTTCCTGACCGAGATGTTCGATTCGTTTGAATGGTTCCCGGAGGCCGGCGTGCCTCGCGATATTTTGATTTTCGCGGCATTCCTGGGGATGGGGTTGTTCGTTTACGAGTTGGTGCGGAGCCGGCAGGCCGCGCTGCAACATCTGCAACAGATCGAGAGCGAAGTGGAAGCTCGCCGGGAGGCGGAAGAGCAGCTCAAGGTTTTGGTGGAGAGCAGCCCGGCTGCGATTATTACTACGAACTCGGATGGTTGCGTTTTGCTGGCTAACGACGCCGCGCACCGGATGCTGGCACTGGAACCTGGCAGGCTGCCCGGCAAATCGATTCGGGAATATCTTCCCGCGCTGATGAATGTTCCGGCGCCGGATGAGAACCGGCCGTCCTTTCGAACGGCGATGCAATGCCGCGGGCGCACCGCAGACGGGCAGGTATTTCTGGCGGATGTCTGGTTCTCCACTTACCGTACCAGCGCGGGATCGCGGTTGGCGGCGATGGTGGTGGACAGCTCAGAAGATATGCGAAGCCGCGAAGAGTTCAATCTGCATCAACTGATGGCGGGTTCGCGCATTCTGGTGGGCGCGGTGTCGCATGAGATCCGCAATGTCTGCGGAGCCATCGCGGTGGTGCATCAAAATCTGGCGCGCAGCGGAGCGCTGGCGCAGAATAAGGATTTCGAGGCGCTAGGGACCTTGATTCTGGCGCTGGAGAAGATTGCCGCCATGGAATTGCGGCAGACCGCGAATCCAGCAGCGGGCTTGGATCTGCCTTCGCTGCTGGAAGAGCTGCGGATCATCGTGGAACCGGCGCTGCGGGAGGAAGGGATAGCGGTCCAATGGAGCGTGGAGCCGGGGCTTCCGCGAGTTTGGGCCGACCGGCAAAGTTTGATGCAGGTTTTTCTGAACCTCATCAAGAACAGTGAACGTGCGATGTCGAATCAAGCGCGGCGCGTGCTTACGGTGAGCGCCCGGGCGGAGAAAGAACGGATTGCAATCGAATTCCGGGATACGGGCGGCGGGGTTCGAAATCCGGAGCGCCTGTTCCGGCCGTTCCAGCAAGACGCGCAGGCCACTGGTCTGGGCTTGTATTTGTCACGGGCCTTCATGCGGTCGTTCCGGGGGGACTTGCGGTATGAGCCGGAGCCGGGGGGCGCCAGCTTCATTGTGGAGTTGTCGCCGCTACTTTCCGGCGCCGGGAAAGAGAATCATGAGCCAGGAGATCAGGATACTGTTGGTGGACGATCACGGCCTGTTCCGAGAGAGCCTCAGCCGGCTGCTCCAGGCTGAACCTGATTTTCGGATCGCCGGGACGTGCGCGTCCGCGACGGAAGCGCTGGCTGTTCTCGAGCAGGAACAAATCGACGTCGTTTTGTTGGATTACGACCTGGGCGAGGAGCAAGGGGCGAGCTTCCTGGAATCCGCGCGTGAGAGGGGCTTTGCCGTCCGCGTCCTGATGGTCACCGCCGGGATGAGCGACGCGGGCACTTTGCGGGCGCTCGAAAGCGGGGCTGCGGGGATTTTCCTGAAGCACAGCCCGCCGGCGCAACTGGTGGAAGCGATTTACAAAATCATGAATGGCGAGATGTGGCTGGACGCGCGCGCCGTGAGATCGCTAGTGGCGGGGGCCAGCGGAAAATCGGATGAGCAACGGACATCGCAGCCGCTGACGGAGCGCGAGCGCGCGGTGCTGAAGGGTGTCTTCGCCGGTCTGACGAACAAGGAGATTGGAGTCAAGCTACAGACGTCGGAGGGAACCATCAAGGCGGTGATGCAGCAATTGTTCGATAAGACGGGCGTGCGGACGCGCAGCCAGTTGGTGCGGATTGCGCTGGAGCGGTTGGCGGAAGATTGGCGGCCCGGAGAGCCGTAGGGATAGGCGCGCACGATGGAAATGCCGCGGGGAGAAAACACCGGCGAAAATCAGTGACGGCCGTGAAGAAATTGACAAAGGCACCATCTCCCTCACGGTCGCGGTTCGGCTACTGGCGCCTGTCCCCTTGCTCACGCGTGGGGCTACAATTCGGGCAGAGCTGCGGACTTCCCAACGTAGCCCGCGCGTCAGTCTCACGGTCGATAAACATGTCACATTCTTTCTGAACCGCGAGCGTAAACGGCCCCTGTGTTTACGTTTTTCACGGATTCTCAGCTTGGCCGTATCGGAAAAACCGGAGCGGTTTTATGACCTCAGCAACTCCCGCCGGCGTATTCCATTAAAGGTAATGACCGCCAAAACCGATGGTGAGACTAAGAACACTACTTGACAGGGACCTCTATGAGATGTCAGAACAATAACTACATGGAGACTTCTCGCGCGGCGCTGGTGGGGGCCCTGTGCCTCGCCGCTCTTTTGTCCGGCTGCAGGCCCAGTAGCGATTTCAGCGAAGACATTGCCCGGGGCTCCATCGAGTACGGAAAAATGAAACTGGAAGGCGAACAGGTGACGCTTACCGACTCGCAGATCCAGTGCGGCGTGCAATCCGAATTGTGGGATTCTCCCACCACGCTTTCCGCGGACCATACCAGCTCCCATTTGACGTCCAAGGCCAGGGATCTTAAATTCAACGATGACGTCATAATCCGGGACCCCAGCTCCCGCGTGGCATTCGTGCAGATTCGGGGCGAATTCCCGTTACAGACCGACAGCATAGTAAGTATGAAAGACGGCGAAGACAAGAACTCTAAAGTGGTGGAGGCAAAAGTGAGCGTCAAGATTGACGACCCATGCTTTCAGAGTCCCTTGCCGATGATGGGTGTCAGGCACGGCAACTTCAGTGCAGACTCACCCGTCGTATTTCACATGCACTTCGACGAGAGCATCGGCTGGCGCGTGGACAAGCTGGTTCATTAGCACAACCTCATTTGAACAAGCACCGGTCGCTTACGCTCGCGGCTCAGTAAGACGTGTTACCGAACCGCGACCGTGAGGGAGACGGGTGCCTTTAATAATGAAACCCAGCCGACACCAACTGGTTGGATCGATCTAACACCGCATCCGCCGTAAAAGGAAATCGCCAATCGCGAACCTCCACACGGTGCGCGCCCTCCGGATCCGCAACCGGAATCACCTGCCACAGTGGGTACTGCGCAAACTCCAGAAATTTCTGGACGGGATAAGCTTGGCGCGCAGCGTCCAAAAGCGGGCTGGGCTCGGGCTTATAGATGGTCCGCGTGGGAGAAGTTGGATCAAATTCGGCCAACAGGTTCATGGAAAAATGCATCGCTAGCTCCGGCCGCTCCACCCAGCCGGACCATTCGAAAGGATTCACAAAGCCCGTAGGAAACGCCGCCACGCGGATCGGCGGCCCGCCCTGATATATCCGGGAATTCAGTGTTTCAATGGCGCGCTGGTGTACCAAATACCGGCCAAAATCGTACACCGCCAGGAATGAGAGCGCGAAAATCGCCAGCCCACGGCCCGATCCGGATTTTGCGCCGATTTCGGAACTCACCAGGCGACCCAATAGAGGCCACACCGTGGCTGCCAAAAGAACGGCCCAGATCCACAGGTCCACGATATTACTGAGGTCCAAGCGAAACCAGATCGAGGAAAACGGTAACAAGAATCGCACGCCGTAGGAATTGGTCCAGTCCAGCAGCAGATGACTGGCCACGCCGATGAGTGAAAGTACGTAGGCAGTTTTCCAGCCGCGCATACTGCGGGACACCGCGCAAACCACCAGCATGGGGATCAGCGCCATTACGGGCGCCATCACAAGGGAATGCGTGTAGCCGCGATGAGCGGCGAAATATGGCAATGCCCCGCGCAGTGCGGTGACGATATCGATGTCCGGAATATTGGCTGACAGCATCAGCAACCAAACGGATTGAGGATGCCATCGGCTCAGCCCGGCCCGGTTCAAAACCACACCCGTTAGCGTGTGGGTGATGTTGTCCATGCCGTGTCGTCGATGCTGGCAGGTCTCCGCGAACTGAATTCGGGAGGTACCAGCAAGGTCAAGGCATTCGGAACAATTTCCACGGATCCCGGCGCCAAGCCGGCGTATTCACCATCCAGCTGCAGATGGACGGCGGAATCCGCGGATGCCGAGAACAACGCCTTGCGCGTTCGAAGGATGGTGACACCGCGCATGTTTTGATGCCGCCGCGCCACCACGCCCGCCATGTATTTCAGAAAAGTAAACGAACTGGCGCCTTCAAACAGCACCAGCTCGAACTGATCGTCGAGCAGCGAGATGGTGGGCGCGATTTCCAGATCGCCGCCGTAATTGCGAACCCGGCTGGCCAGCGCGAAGCTCACAAGAAACTCGCGCCCTTCGGCTTCCACGGTGAACTCCGGCAGACGGCTTCCTACTTTTGAGAAGCCTCCAATCCAGTAGGCTATTTTGCCAAGAGCATCTTTCAACTTGTTGTTGATGCCATGCACAATCGCGGCATCCAGACCGGCGCCGGCCATCAGCAGGAAATGCCGCGGTGCGTTGCCGTTCGAGGTGGAAAGCAGGCCCAACGCCATCCGCTGCGGCACGCATTGGTCCAGCGATTTCGCCGCGCGCTCCATGGTAGTTCCAATGGCCAACTCGTTGGCCAAAACGTTCGCGGTGCCCGCCGGCAGAATCCCGAGCGGCACGCCGGAGTGGGCCATGCCGTTCACCACTTCGTTGATGGTGCCATCCCCGCCGGCCGCTAGAATCAGGTCCGCACCACGCTCAATGCATTGCTCGGCGATCTGCGCCGCGCTGCCTGGCCCATTGGTTGGAATTGCGTCGACACTTATCCCCTCTTCCGCGAGGATATCCAGGGAGTGTTGGAGCGCGTGGGCGCGCCGCCTGAGTCCGCCTGCGAAACGATTGTAGATGAGATACGGCTGCCGGTAGCGCTCGATAGTACCCTAATTATAGTAGATGCGCGCCAAAACTGTCGAACAGGAAGTCGAAGCGCTGCGCGAAACGCTGCGCCGTCACGAACATTTGTATTACGTTTTAGACCAGCCGGAAATCAGCGACGCCGAATATGACGTCATCATGCGGCGGTTACAAGCCCTGGAAGCGCAGCATCCTGAGCTGATCACGCCCGATTCTCCCACCCAGCGCGTAGGTGGAAAGCCGCGCGAGGGCTTCGTGAAAGTCCCGCACAGTTCGCCCATGCTGAGCCTGGACAATGCCCTGAATGAAGACGAGCTGCGCGAATTCGATCGCCGCGTGCACGACTTACTGGACGGCCAGAGCTTCGAATATGTCGCGGAATTGAAGTTGGACGGATTATCGATGGCCGCTCATTACCGTGGCGGCCGATTGCGGCAGGCGATAACGCGCGGCGATGGCCTGGTGGGAGAAGATGTAACGGAAAACGCCCGCACCATCCGGTCCATGCCGCTCAAAATCAAATCAGATTTCGCAGAGTTCGAGGCGCGCGGGGAAACCATCATGCCTCGGAAATCCTTCGAGAAGCTGAACGCGGATCGGGAAAAGCAGGAACTGGCGCCGTTCGCGAATCCACGCAACGCCGCGGCCGGCGCTCTACGCGCGCTAGAGCCGAGCGTGACGGCTTCGCGGCAGCTCGAATATTTCGCCTATTTCTTGCTGGTGGATGGCCGCTTCTATTACGATAGCCACTGGGAATCGCTGGATGCCTTAGCAAAGATGGGTTTCAAAGTAAACCCGCGCCGCAAAAAATGTGCCGGCGTGGATGAGCTGCTGGAATTCTGCCACGAATGGGAAACGAAGCGTGAGTCGTTACCATACGAAATAGACGGCGTGGTTGTAAAAGTGGATTCCGTGCGCCAGCAACAGGCGTTGGGTTGGACGGCCAAGGCCCCGCGCTGGGCCATCGCTTTCAAGTTTCCAGCGCAGCAACGCGCCACCACCATCGAAAATATCGAAGTGCAAGTTGGCCGCACCGGGACACTAACCCCAGTGGCCCATCTGGCGCCCGTGACCGTAGGAGGAGTCACAGTAACTCGGGCGACGCTGCACAACGAAGACGAGATCGCGCGGCTGGGTGTGGAGATTGGCGACGAAGTACTGATTGAGCGCTCCGGCGATGTAATTCCAAAAGTTGTGCGGGTCGTAAAGCAGGGCCAAGGCCGCCGGCCGTTCCGCATGCCCAAAAATTGCCCGGTGTGCGGGGGCGAAGTGGTGCGCGAAGAGGGGGAAGCGGCCAGCCGTTGCATCAATACCAACTGCCCGGCGCGTCTGAAGGAATCTGTTTCGCATTTCGTTGCGCGCGGAGTAATGGATATCGATGGAATGGGCCACGTGCTGGTGGATCAACTGGTGTCGCATGGTTTGGTAAAGAGCGTGGCGGATATTTACGATCTTTCGCTCGAACAGTTGCTGGAATTGGAGCGGATGGGCCAGAAATCGGCCGAGAAGATTCTGAAGAATATCGACGCGTCGCGAAAACGTTCGTTGCCGCGCGTCCTGAATGGACTCGGCATTCCGTTCGTGGGTGAGCGGACCGCGCAGATTCTGGCCGAAACTTTTGGAAGCCTGGACGCCATTGCACAGGCGGACGAAGAAGTGTTGCAGCAGGCCGAAGAAGTTGGCCCAAAGGTATCTGAAAGCATCCGGCAATTTTTCCATGAGCCCCGCAATCGCGATTTGGTGGAAAAGCTACGCCAAGCGGGCTTGACGTTCGAGCACGAGGTGATCAAGAAAACCGGCGGCGCGCTCGAGGGCAAGACATTTGTGATTACCGGCACGCTTCCGAATCTCTCGCGGGAAGAAGCCAAAGCGCGCATCGAATCGGCCGGCGGGAAGGTCACCGGCTCAGTGAGCAAGAAAACCGCTTACGTGCTGGCCGGCGCGGATCCCGGTTCGAAACTCGATAAAGCCAATCAGCTCGGGGTTTCCGTGATCGGCGAAGCGGAGCTGCTGGCACTGCTGAAGTAGAATCAATCTGTGGCGCACGCACTCCAGCGTGCCGCCTCGGCACTCGTGCCGAGGCTGGTTTTTTCGTTACCATCGGAGCCTCACTGCGAAATCTACTCCATACATTGCTCTCGTGGGGACCCTGGGGAGTTCTGCTCCTCGCTATCGCGGATTCCGGCGGAATCCCGATTGTGGGCGGTGTGGACGCTTTGGTGGTGGCGGTAGCGGCCTTAGATCATTCCAACGCTTACGGGGCGGCCGCCGGTGCGATTGTTGGCTCAATACTCGGAAGCCTCTTCTTGTTCTTCATCGCGCGCAAAGGTGGCGAAGCCTATTTGCACCGTCACAGTTTAAGCACCCGCGGCCAACATCTGCGCGCGTGGTTTCTAGAATATGGCCTGCTGACGATTTTCGTGCCGGCATTTGTGCCGGTAATTCCGATGCCCATGAAGATCTTTATCCTCTCTGCCGGAGCGCTCGGAGTACGTCCAGTGACGTTCACCATTGTGATCACCGCCGCCCGCATTCCCCGCTACATGTTCCTGGCTTGGCTGGGCACGCGCTTGGGCAAAGAGACGCTGCCCTATCTGCGCCAGCATATTTGGGAGTTGATCTTGTTAGCCGTGGTTTTGTTCGTGATTCTCTATTTCGCAATCACCTGGCTGCACAACCGTCGAATTAGGCCACTAACTCAGGCAGCGCCACCACAATGACCACGGAGCAGCAACTCCGCGAAAAACTCCGCAAGATCTCGGCGTTGTTCCACGGCGCGACCACAGCCGGTGAGCGAGATGCCGCCGCTGCCGCCATGGAGAGAGTGAAGAAGGGGCTAGGCATCACGCTCCAAACCGAGCAGCCCATCGAATTCAAATTCTCATTGCCGGATCGCTGGCAGAGGCGTTTATTTTCGGCGCTGTGCCGCCGCCACGGTCTAGAGCCTTATCGCTACAAACGGCAGCGCCATACAACCGTGATGGTGCTGGTCCTGAGATCTTTCGTCGACCAGACGCTCTGGCCGGAGTACCAGGAACTCCGTGCGGCGCTCAATGACTATCTGAACGATGCCACCGAGCGGATTATCCGCGAGGAAGTCTATCGCGATGCCGGCGAGGCGTCAGAACGGGCCGGATGAAAATCCTGATTTTCCTCGAACAACTGCCGGGACGTCGCTCGGCGTAAGTCCGGGATTCCGACTTTACTGCCAAGTGGATATTTTCTGACGCTGGGGCCTTGCTGTGAAGCGGATAATCTATTTATGGGCTTCTTCTTGAAGCAGCCAGTTAGCCTTGCGGCGCTCTCGCTTAGGCTTTCTAATGTGTATGAAGGATTGTGCGAGGCTGCGGGCCAAGCCGCGGAAGGAATCAACAGGGCTGGAGCCGGAGAGGCTGTTTATCAAACCGTCCGGGACAATCTGCCGACTCTGGTAGCGTTCGCAATGCAGTTTGCCATCGCCAACACTCTGAAGCCAGAAGAAGCGAGGTCTGTTCTTGCCAATATGTTCTTCCCCGTCCCGCAGCCCAACCTGAAGATTTATGAAGAGCGGTTTGAGGCGTCGGACCCAAAGCAATTCAGATTAGCTAGAGCCAGCACGGAACACACGCTGGCGGGACTTGCTTTTCAGGAGGACTGCGGAACAACAGGCAACCGGATGATCGACGACGGGCTCCGGCAGTTTGGGGCAGAGATGTTCAGCAAGGCTTTTCTGATAACGAAGAAGGAACTGACTTCCATCCGCCTTACCCAATATGACCGCAAGCATCGGCCGGAAACCGAACCTGAGGCACGCGACGTACCAGCATCTAGACCCAAGAATTCCATTGTGCCTGACGACTTCCGTAAGATTCCTTCGCTTTCCAGTCCTCGTAGACCAACGGCAGAAGCACTGCGGCACTACAACGAAGGTGTCGCGTAATAAACTCGGGACGGCCAGAGGCGGCCCTAGAAAATTTCGACCGTGCAGTGGCGGAGTCGCCAGATTTCGAAGAAGCCTGGTTCAACAAAGGAAACGTTCTTCATGCTGTCGGACGATATGAAGAGGCAATACTCTGTTACGATCACGCGCCAGGTACTTTCCAGGCATGGTGCAATAAGGGACAGGCGCTTCGAGCGCTGGGTCGTCATGCGGCTGCGCTCGCATCCTACGAGCACGCGTTGCGTCTTAACCCAAAGGATAAGATGACTTGGCTAAACCGAGGCGTGGCATTGATGAAGCTGAAAAGAGATCAGGAGGCTCTGGTTTCTTATGATCGTGCCCTCTCGCTGGATCAGCATTACGCCGATGCGTGGGTCAATAAGGCAGGGCTACTCGGCCAGCTAAAGCGCTACGGCGAGGCTCTTGAGTGCTTCGATCGGGGACTTCGCTTGAATCCTTCCGATTCCCTTGGTTGGCTCAGTAAAGGTAATGTGCTGTCGGAGCAGAAGCTGTGGAGTGACGCAGTTCTCTGTTACGAGCAAGCTCGCCGCCTGGGGCAACCCGGCGCCGCCTCAATGATATCCAGATGTCGGCAGAAGAT
>DASYNU010000171.1:0-51016 GCA_036008345.1 Bryobacteraceae bacterium | reverse complement strand
CGAACGCTTTCTTGCAGAGATCGCCAACAAGGGTGCCTTAGATGCGAGCCTCACCGTCCTCCGGCAGCAACCATTCTTGCAGCTAAGCGACGGGCGCGTGCTCATTGTCGATCTTCAATTTGCAACGGACCTTGTGGTCAGTGGCGTCTATTGGCTGCTTTTTGACGGTCTGCCAAAACGCCACCGTGATACGTTTCGAGAGCTATGGGGACGCTGTTTCGAGCTCTACGTGTTGGGCCTTCTCGGCGAGTTCTACCCCGTGGGATCACAGATCCTTAGCACGAATATACGGCACAAAACAGGTGAAATCGACGCGCTCCTTGATTTCGGCTCGGACGTGTTTATTTTCGAAATCAAGTCATCCCTCTTGACGCTGCCAGCGAAGCGTAGTGGCGACCCGGCGGCTCTGTCCGCGGACATTGATCGGAAGTTTGTTAGGGACGACGCGGGCGACCCCAAAGCTGTCGTGCAGCTTGCGCGCGCGGCACAGTCGATTCACGCTGGGAGCATCCCGACGACCACCACTCCGACACGGATTTATCCCGTCCTGATCACTGATGAACCGGCATGCGAATGTCTCGGTTTCAATGCCTATCTGGATGAGCGTTTTCAACAGGAGGCGAGCGATTCGACCGGTATTCGACCTCTTACAGTCATGTCGATAAACGAGCTTGAGGAAGCCCTTCCGTATAGCGCGACGAACGTATTCTCTTGGGCAGAACTGTTTGAGACAAGATTTGAAAACACACGGGTCAAGATCTGGTCAGCGCACCAGGCAATCTATGACCTTCGCCACGCGCGCAAGCGCGACGTCTGCCGAAATGGCTATCTCCTTAACCGCTTTGAAGCCATTTATCAGGAGATGCTGCGGACATATGGCGCAACAGCCGCGTTGCCGCCTACCCTGCGAAATAGATAAATAGTCGGTCGTACGCGTATGGCTCTTTTAAGGAGAGCAAAAGCGCTGCGGGAGGATGACGGGCGATTCGGAAGTCTTGGCGGACGGGTAGTTGGTAGTTGGCCGTAGCGCCCTAATCGCGAGAGTGCGAGGCGGAAGGGTGGCCTGCTGCCGATCTTGGCTGGTTGATGCGCGGGGTTCCTTGATGTTCGGTTTCCGTATAGTTCTCGAACGTGAGAGAGCATCGAACGTCAACGATAGCAGACGTGTCCACGCAATTTCTCACCACCTACTCCGTCCGAATGGCCGTCATCGGATCAATTCGCACCGCGCGCAACGCCGGCAGAAAACTGCCGACTAGCGTCATCACCAGGCATAATCCAGCGGCGCTCAAGAATGTTGGCAAATCGCCCGGCTGTATCCCCGCGAGAAGCGCCTGCATCGATCGAGCTGCCACGTACGCCAGCGCTAACCCCGGCACCACGCCGGCCAGTGCCACCCACACTCCTTGCCGCATCACCATGCGCAGGATATCGCCCGAGGCGGCGCCCAGCGCCATCCGCACCCCGATCTCCCGCACACGTTGCGACACCGCAAACGAAAGCAATCCATGAATTCCGATGGCCGCCAGCAGAAATGCGATCGCCGCAAAGGCCCCCAACACGCGAACCTGCACAGTGCGGGATGCCGTTTTCGATTCCACGATCTGGTCGAGCGTCTGCACGTCTGAGATGGGCTGTTCAGGATCCACGCTCTGGATGATTCGACGGATCGCGGGTGCGAGAGCGCTAGGCGACCCCGAGGTCCGCACCGCCAGATTCCTGGGCGCATAAAACACGAAATTGCCATCCATCACCTGTTGGTAGGAAAGATAAGTTTGCGGCTCGCTCTCCTGTTCCAGCCCGCGCACCCGGACGTCGCCCACCACGCCCACCACTATGCGGTCGTGAAAAGCCATCTGGAAATGGCGGCCTAGCGGATTCTGGTCCGGCCAATAACGCCGCGCGAACGATTGGCTGACCACCGCGACGAATTGCCGATCCAATGTGTCGGATTCGCTGATTGCCCTGCCCAGCACAAGCGGGATCTGCAAAGTCGAGAAAAATTCCGGTGTGATGTACCGCATGCTCACTGTATGCGATGCGGTGCGCTCCACCACCTGGCCGTTGATGTCCACTGGCCAAATTCCGCCGCCCCATACCATCGGCAGCGCAGTGCCGTAGGCCGCGTTGGACACTCCCGGCAGCGCGCGCACCTCCGTCAACACGCGCCGGTAAAATTCCGCCCGCGGCGCCGTCCGCGCGTACTTGGGCATCGGTAACGCAGTCTGCATAGTGAGGACGCCGGCGGCATGAAATCCAGGATCGATGTTCTGCAGCTTCCATAGCGCGCGAATCAAAAGACCGGAAGAAATGAGCAGGACCACCGAGACCGTCACTTCCGCGATCACTAAAGCAGCTCGCAACCGTTCCTTGCGCCCGCCGCCTGAGCGAGCCCCTTCCCGCAAAGCATTCATATCGTCCTTGCCGGATGCCCGCAGCGCCGGAAGCACCCCGAAGACGATTCCCGTGACGACCGTGAGCAGCCCCGCGAAAATCAGCACTCGAAAATCTACTGCTGGCGTCGATGCAATGGGCAGCGTGTTCGGAACCAGCTTGGTCAACAAAGGCACGGCCGCAAGCGCCACTAATATCCCGAGCGCTCCGCCCAGCGCCGCCAGCACCATGCTCTCAGTCATGGATTGACGCACCAGCCGCTCCCGCCCCGCTCCCAAAGCCGCCCGCACCGCCAACTCTTTTTGACGGCCCAGGCTACGCGTCAACAGCAGATTCGCCAGATTCGCGCACGCGATCAGCAGAACACACGCCGATGCGCCCAGCAGCGCCCACAGCATCAGGCTCGACTTGTCAGTCAACTCATCGCGCAGAGAAATTACAAGCCCGCCGGTATTCTTGTTTTCTCCCGGATACTGCTGCTTGAGCTGCCGCATGGTCACGTCCATCTCGGCTTTGGCTTGTTCCAGGGACACGCCCGGCTTGAGACGCCCGACAACTTCCAGATAGTTGTCGTTACGGTCCTCCAATTCCCGTGCCGCGAATTGTTTGGGAGTCCAGAGGCCAACTTCGGCGCTTGGAAAATGGAAATGCGCCGGCATGACACCGATGACAACGAACGGCTGGTCGTCCAGGATCACCTTTTTTCCCAGCACGCCGGCATCGCCCGCGAATTGCGTCTGCCACAACTGGTAGCTCACAATCACTGTCCCGGCAGCGCCTACGCGCTCGTCCAACGGTGTAAAAACCCGCCCCAACAATGGTTGCGTGCCGAGCAATGGAATTACATCGGACGTCACGGCTGTTGCGTAAATACGCTCAGGATCTCCCTGCCCCACCAGATTCACGGCGCTGGGCGTGTAGGCGCCAATCGCTTCGAACGATTTGCTCATCCGCTTCACGTCGCGATAATTCAGCGGCGAGAATTCCATCTGGTCATAGCCCAATGTAGTCTGCCAGATCTTGACTAAGCGCTCCGGATTGGGAAACGGCAAGTTACGGATGAGTACGAAATCCGTCACCGAGAAAGCCGCTGTGTTGGCGCCAATGCCGAGCGCGACCACCAGAATCGCGGTGATCGCGAACCCGGGTGAGCGCGCGAGCGTTCGAGCCGTGTAGCGAAGATCCTGACGCAAAATGTCCCAATGCACCGCGATCGCATTAAACAGAACTTCGAAAATTCCCTCGATCCACAGCGCGAGAACCGCGAGCGGATTCGTTGCGTCCCGTTGCCGTGCGCGAAACACTCCTTCCATCTCGTCGCCGTACTCTGCTCGAAAAGACGCCGGATAGAAGTGCAGCAACGCCCGATAGAGTCGCATCACGCCTTCTCCGGCGCGAGACCGCGCACCCGCGCCATTTTCACTAACTGCGCATGCCGCCGCGCTTCGGCGCGCGCCACCGCTATGCCAAAAGGCGTGATTCGATAGTACCTGCGCCGCTCATCATCCAATTCCGGAGCCGGCCGCGTATCGGTTTCGACGATCAAGCCTTGATCCATCATCCGCGGGATGGATCGATACAGCGTCCCGGCGCTCAGCTTCAGCTCGCCGTTGGTCCGCGCCGCAATGTCTTGAATAATCGCGTAACCATGCCTGTCTTCATCGGCCAGAGCGATCAAAATATGAAAGGTCGCGGGCGGAAGAGGTAGCAGGGATTCCGGATTGTCCATACAGCCAGTATATCCACTGTGGCTATATTGTCAATGGCTATAAGGCAGTTCATCGGTTGTTCGGTTCTTCAGTTCCCCCGGTTTCCTGAACTTAAACGTTTGAAACATGCCACGCCCGTTGCGATCGTAATAAATTTGCAGCATCACGGGTTCGAAGCCGGCGCTCCGTGCCGCGGCCAGCACCCGCTCATGCACGCCTTTCGATACCTCATAGGCAGGCATGTGGTCCACCCAGACTGCGTTCGTGTCCGCTACGTCGAATGGTTCCTCCACCGGATGCACAGGCGGATTGTTCCGGTTCAACAGGCACAGCGTATCCGTCACACCCCAGTCCGGCAACAAGACCTGGCTCGCCTGCGATTGCTTCAGGTCGCCGGCCAGTGGATATACTGCATCCGTCCAGGTTTCGGCGGCTCCATACCGGATGAATTGGTATAAGTACTGATTCGTCACTAGAACATTGCCGATCGCAAGCAGCGCGACGATGGCGGCTAAAGTCCATTTATGGAAGCGGACATGTTCCGAAACTTCGGCCAAAGCCACGGCAATTAAGAGATGCGGAAGCGGCCACAGCAGCACGGCATGATGCGCCGCGCCTCCGCCTCCGGCCAGCACCATGTGCAGCCAGTCAACCACGATGGCGATCCCGCTGAACAAGATGATCTTGCACGCGGGCGTGCGCCACAACAGCGGAAGCAGCAGCAATGCCGCGCAGAACGCGAGTGTCATGTTATTCTCGCGCCGATCGCCCGCGAGCGAATGCACCGTGAAACTGGCGCGTTCGAGCAGCGAATGCGCAGACCCAGGCAACGGCCCCGCGTCCTCACTCACCAGATACCCAAACAGGGAGGATCCATCCCAGGCAGCTTCAAGCTGGCGAAGGTCATAAATGAGCCAGACCCGCGAAAGACCATTGCCACGATGCATATTGCCGCGAACCGTCGCGAACTTTTCTGGACCAGTCAGGTTGTAGACTATCAGCGGCAGCGCGCCCAACCAGAGCGCGATACAGGCGGCCGTCGCCGAGCGCCATGTCAGCCGCTTGCGAATGTCCCGCGCGAACAACAAGCATCCCGCGGCCAAACCAGACAGGATCCAGATGAACACAGCCTTGTCCCAGAACGCGAGGCCGCAGCAAAACGCGGCTGAAGTGAGAGCGGCCAAGCTGGATGTCTGAAACCATCGCACCGCAAGCAGCATCACCACCCCCAGCAAAAGATGTTGCAACACCACCGGACCCCAGTCATGCTCCGTGGTCAACAGAAACGTCGTGTCCGTGGCCAGAAGAATGGAGCCAACCCACGCAGCCCGCCGCCCGTGCACGCGTTCCAACAAAGCCCCAAACAACCACACCGTTAGCGCCCCCATGAGAATCGCCGGGACGCGGACTACAGCCGCACTCGGATTCCAAATCAGAAAAATCGGCGCATACAGCCACGTCTTGAGTTCGCCGATATAGGACAGCTCCATCACGGGAACATTGTGATGGAACAAAGGCACCGAGAAAAATCGCCAATCACGGAACAGAGTAGCCTCCAGCGCTGCTTCGTCGGTGGCAAGGCCGGCACGGTGGACAAAACAAAGCCCCAGCAACACGAAAACAATCGCGCCCACCGCGCCGCCGCTAATCTTAAGCCTCGACCTCATTTTGCGAACCCGGCAAACCAGAAACGCGAAACGAAGCTATCGTAGAAGTAAGTCGCAACCATGCACGATTACGCAGCCCGGCTTTCAGCCGAAGACCGCCATTACCGCGACGATACCGATGTTCATAGTCTCCCCGATATTTTCCACTATTGGTCGAACTGCTATGTCCGGCCCAAGCTGGAAGCCTTCGGATTTCCCACTCCCGAGGCAATGTTCGGCAAATATCTCGGCCAACAATTCGAGCGCCAGGAAAACCATCCGAAGCGCTTCGTTAGCTTCGGCTCCGGCAATTGTAATCTGGAAATCGACCTGGCGCTCCACCTCCAGGCCCACGGCCACTCTCAGTTCATCATCGATTGCGTGGACTTGAATCCCTCCATGCTAGAGCGAGGCCGCGCATCGGCCGTCCAGCGCGAAGTCGCCGCTCATCTGAACTTCGTCCAAGCAGATTTCAACGCCTGGACTCCGGAACATGAATATGACGCCGTGATTGCGAACCAGGCCCTGCATCATGTCCTAAAGCTCGAAGATCTGTTCGGGCGAATTAAGAGTTCGCTCAGACCCAGGGGTTCGTTGATCGTCTCAGAACTGGTAGGCCGCAATGGACACCAGCGCTGGCCCGAGGCACTCCATATCGTGCACGAGTTCTGGCGAAAGCTCCCGCCATCCTACCGATTCAATCGGAAGCTCCAACGTTATGAAGAGCTGTACCTGAACTACGACTGTTCCCTCGACGGATTCGAGGGCATCCGATCGCAGGACATCCTGCCGCTCTTGCTGCAAAATTTTCATTTTGATGTTTTCGTAGCCTTCGCCAATGTGATCGAGCCATTTGTCGACCGAGCGTTCGGATATAACTTCGATTCCCAAGCGCAGTGGGATCGCAGCTTTATCGACGCCGTCCACCAGCGCGATGAGCAGGAATTCGCCTCCGGCCACCTCAAGCCCACTCATATCCTGGCTGTCTTGGGCAGAGATCCTAGCGTCCCAACCTTGTACCATCCACCATTGACGCCGGACTTTTGCGTTCGAGAAACTTCCAAAGTCATCGAAGAGCCAGGCGAATTTCGAGATGCGTACGATTGGCGTAGCTGGCCCCACGACCCGCAAACTGAGCTTGAAATCGCCTGCCAGAGACTCGAAGCCGCTGATCGAAAGCTCAAGGAGGCCCAGGATCAAGTTGACGAGCGAGGCGAAATGGTGGAGCGGCTGATGACGGAAGTTGAGGAACGAACCCAGTGGGCGTTGCGCCTCAAAAAGGAAATTGACGACTATACCGGCCTCGATTTGCATCTGCAGCAGCTCAACAAGGACGTGGAGGAACGCACCGCCTGGGCGCTAAAACTAAACGATCAAGCGGCGGATCTTAACGCGCAGTTTGAAGAGCGAACCGCATGGGCATTAGAGCTAGACCGGCTGCTCGAAGCCCGAACCGCCCAAACGCGCGAACTAACCAAAGCCCTCGAGCAGCTTGCCTGGGCGCGTCCTCTGGATCGGCGATTCCACAAATTCCTAACCGCCGCAGTCCACGCCCTCAGCCGGCTTCGCAATCGATAGGTCAGGCGCCCCAACCCCGAGTCCCTAGCCCCGATAATGGTTTCATGCGTCACGCCCTCCGAACCCTCCGCAAAAACCTCGGCTTCACCGCAGTAGCCATCCTCACGCTCGCCCTCGGTATCGGCGCGAACACAGCCATTTTCAGCATCATCAATAGCGTTCTGCTTTCTCCACTCCAATATCCCGATGCGGATCGAATTGTTTCCGTCTCCACCTATTCGAAACAGACCGGCCATCAAATCCCACGCCTCACGGGTGGCGACCTGGTGGATATTCGCGACGATGGCCAGGCCTTCGAAGCGCTGAGCTGCTACTTCGGCGGCGAAATGGGCGTCCAACTGCGCGGCCGCGCGGAGTTCACCGGCGCTTTCTTCGTCAATCCCGATTTTTTCCGGATCTTTGGCGCTCGGCCCGCCTACGGCCGTCTGCTCGATAAAAATGATCAGGATCGTGCCGCACTGGTGAGCCTGCCATTCGCCGAGCGCAATTTCGGTTCCGGCGAAAGCGCCTTGAGCAACGTGGTAAGCATCGAAAATCATTCTTACCAGATTGCCGGCATCCTGCCCGAGGGTTTCCGATTTCCCAACCAAGCCGATGTGTGGGTGCTGGCGCCGGCGACTCCGGAAAATTTGAATCGCACCTCGTACAACTACCCAACGGTTGCCAAACTCAAAATCGGCGTGACGCTCGAAACCGCGCAGACGCATCTCGAAACCATAGGTGCGCGCCTTCGAAGCGCCTTCCCGGATTCGAATCGCAACAAGAGTTTCACGGCTATTCCTCTGCGCGATCAACTGGTGGGTCCCGTCCGCACCACTCTCTATTTCCTGATGGGAGCAGTTGCGCTGGTGCTCCTAATCGCTTGCACCAACGTCGCGGATCTGATGCTGGCGCGCGCCACCGCGCGATCCCGCGAAATGGCCGTACGCGCTGCCCTCGGCGCCGGACGCTGGCATATCATCCGGCCGCTTCTCGCCGAAAGCGCCATCCTTGCGATTGCGGGAGGGGCGCTCGGGTTGTTGCTGGCCCAACTCGGGACCGATGTGCTTCTGCGTGCCGCTTCGAATCGCGTTCCGCTGCCGCGGCTGGATGAAGTACACATTGATGGTGCGGTCCTCGCGTTCGTTACCGCCGTTTCTTTGTTATCCTGCCTGCTCTTCGGCCTCGCGCCTGCGTTCGAAGCCACGCGTGTAGATCCGCAACAGGCTCTGCAGCAGGGTGGTTCGCGCGGACTTTTGGGAGGCCGCTCCCTCGCCTGCGCAATGCGCTAGTGGTAGCCCAAATCGCACTCTCTTTTGTACTCGCTATCGGAGCGGGCTTGCTGTTGCGCAGTTTCGCCGCACTCTCCAGCGTCCAGCTCGGCTATCGAACGGACGGCATTTTGGTTCTGTACGCCCACACGCCGGCCCGCACGCTCCCGGAATATCTTGCGGTTGGCCATGCCTTTGAAAACCTGTTCACGCGACTCGCCGGAATCCCCGGCGTAATATCGGTGGCCGCAGCCATGGGATTGCCAACCGGCCAATATGGATCCGATGGCTCCTACGCTGTCGAAGGCAAGCAGATCTTCGGACCAGGCCAAAAACTTCCGCATGCCGGATTTCGATTAGCCAGCCCTGGATATTTTCGGACCATGGCAATTCCGCTTTCGCACGGCCGTGATTTCTCCGCGCGCGATTTGTACGATGCGCAACCCGTCGCGATTATCAGCGAAGCTTTAGCCCGCGATAGTTTCCCGAATCAGGACCCCATCGGCCAGCGCCTCCAGTGCGGCCTCGACTCGGTAGGGAAGTGGATGACTGTCGTCGGCGTGGTAGGCGATGTCCGTCAAAGCTCACCCGCTTCCGCACCCGAGCCCGAGCTGTACATGCCGCTTCAACAGCATCCTTACTATGGCAACGAAGTGCAAGTTGTAGTCCGGACCGCGCTCGACCCTATTTCGCTAAGCGGCGCCGTCCGCCGCGAGGTGCGCGCCATGAATCCTGAAACCGCAATGAAGTTCACCAGCATGGATCGAATGGTGGCAGGCTCCGTTTCAAAGCAGCGTTTCCGCATGTTCCTGATCAGTAGCTTCGCGGGCCTTGCGATAATCCTCGTCCTGGTGGGCGTCTACGGAGTGATGAGCTTTGTGATCACCCAACGAGCTTCCGAATTCGGCCTGCGCGTAGCGTTGGGCGCAAAACCCGCGGACGTTGTCGGATTAGTCCTGCGCGGTGCGCTGCGGTTGGCAGCCAGCGGACTCGCCATCGGCCTGCTGCTATCGCTCGCCGCCAGCCGCGTGATGGCCAGCATGCTATTCGCGCTGAAACCGACCGACGCCGTTACCTACACAGCAGCCTTGCTCGCGGTGACGCCGGTCATTCTGCTAGCCGCCGCTATCCCCGCATGGCGCGCCGCCCGCATCGACCTGGTCACCGCACTGCGGCAATAGTCCCCAGCCTCGAGTCCCCAACCCCGGTCCGCGGATCAAATCCACGAGCTCTTCGGAGCGCTGGACACCAACCACCGGAGCGGCCAGCGACGCGAACTTCGCGATCAATTCATCCCAGCTCAGCGGATTCTTCGGATCGCCTTTGGGATGCGTGATTACCGTCTCCAAGTGTCTTCCGTCCGTAAGATCCATCGCGACGCGCGCCCGCCATTCTTCAGGAAAGTTCTTCTCGATCCGGATGTCTTTCTGCACCACTACTATTGCCATCATTCGCCGGATGCTCTCAGACCGTAGGTCCTCTTCGGTAAACTGATCGATTCCCGCGGCGCGGTAAATCACAGCAACGGCCGCGCCAAACGGCATGGAGAACTGTGCCTCGACAATCGATTGCGGATGGTATTTCTGTTTCCGAGGTTCCGCCACCAGCCCCCAACCGGCTTCGAGAACCGCCACCTCTATGCGAGCGACTTCATCCGGTTGGAGGTTGTGCTCGCGCATTATAGCGAGAACCCCGTCAATCGGCCCTTGCATGTAGCGGCAGCAGGCGTGTGGTTTGACGGACGTCCGCATAATCTCGAAGGATTCGCCAAGATCCTGGGTGATCAGTTCGGGCAATGGTTTTTTCGAGTGACCGTTGAGGAATCCATCGCGGCCCTCCAGAATCGTCGACGGACCGCGAAAACCTTCAGCAGCCAACATGGCAGCCTGAATGCCGTTCTGCGCCGCGAGACCCGCATGCAACCGCTTGGTCCATGCGCCCTCCGCCAAGAACTCCATGGACCCAGCCGCCATGCTGCCCGCAATACCGAACGCGGAAAGCATCTGGTCCGCGGTCAGGCCAAGCAGCTTCGAAGCGGTCACCGCTGCCCCGAAGGCTCCGCAAGTGGCCGTGGGGTGAAAGCCCAGCGAGTAGTGTTCCTTAGGTTGCAGCGCCATGGCGATCCGTGCAGCCACCTCATATCCCGCCACTACCGCCGCCGTGAACCGCTCCAGGGAAACATCGGGAAGCGATTCCGCCATCGCCAGTGCGGCCGAGAACATCACCACGCCCAAATGGATGGATCCGGCGTTGTGCGTATCATCCATTTCGATGGCGTGCGCCGCCGTTCCATTAGCGAGCGCCGCGTAGCCCGGCAGCTCGCGAGCGTTCAACCGCCGGATCATTTTGTACACGGGCGCGGACGATTCTTCGCGCGACCCGCGTATCGCAACGCCCAGATAATCCAGCAAGAGATAGCGCGTGCGATCGAAAACTTCCGCGCTCAGATCCTCGGGCCTGAGTCGCGCGAGAAACTCAACCAGCTCCCGCGTCTCGTTCATTCCGCGCCTCGTTTGGGCGCCAGAAAACTGCGCCGCAGCACGACAATCCGCTCGCGATCCTGATTGAAGCCGCGGGTTTCAATTGAAACGATCCCGCGATCCGGCTTGCTCCCCGATTCCCGCTTGTCCAGAACTTCCGATTCGGCGTACAACGAATCGCCCGGAAACAGCGGGCGCTCAAACACCACACTTTCATATCCGAGATTCGCGATGGTCTGTCCGCTGGTGTCAGCCACGCTCATGCCGACCGTCAGGCTGAAAACCAGCGTATCGATCACCGGGCACCGGCCCGCGTGGTGCTTATCGATGAACAAAGGATTCTGATTCATGGTCAGGAGCGCGAACCAGGTGTTGTCGTGCTCAGTGATGCTGCGCCCCGGCCAGTGCTTGTAAACTGCCCCAAGTTCGAATTCTTCGTAATGGCGGCCAAAGCTCATAATCAGGCACCGACTCCCTTACGGTCGCGGTTCGGCTCCGTTACTGAACCGCGACCGTAAGGGAGCCGGTGCTATTCATCCTCTTTGTATTTCTTCAACAAATTCCGCGCGATAATCAACCGCTGCAGCTCATTCGTTCCCCCACCGATCACCACCAGCGGCGCGTCCCGATAGTAGCGCTCTACCGGAAAATCCTTGGAATATCCATTCCCGCCCAGAATTCGCATCGCTTCCAGCGACACTTCCGCCGCCGTTTCGGTAGCAAACAGCTTGGCCATGCCGGCTTCCAGATCGCACCGCTCGCCGCGATCCTTCTTCTCAGCCGCGGAATAAATCAGCAGCCGCGAAGCTTCAATGCGCGTAGCCATATCGGCCAGCTTGATCTGGATGGTCTGATGTTCCGCGATCGGCTTTCCAAAAGTTGTGCGCCGCTGCGCATAGCGGATGGCTTCCTCGAAAGCAGCGCGCGCAATCCCCAAGCCACGCGCCGCAACATTAATGCGCTCCGCTTCCAGACCCGTCATCACCTGCTTGAATCCTGCATTCTCCACGCCGCCGATCAGGTTCTCAACCGGAACCGGAAAATCTTCAAAATTCAGCTCGCATGTTTCGACGCTCTTATACCCCAGCTTGTCGATGTCGCGGCTCACGGTCAAACCAGCAGCTCCCTTTTCAATGACAAACGCACTCATCCCCCGGTAATTGTGGGGCGGCGCCACGCGCGGCCCAGTCCGAGCGAGCAACAGAAACGTATTTCCATATCGCCCGTTAGTAACCCACATCTTCGATCCAGTGATGCGATAAACATCTCCATCGCGCGCAGCAGTGGTGCTGATGTTCTGCAAATCCGTCCCCGCGCCAGGCTCCGAAAGACAAATTCCCCCGCGCCGCTCGCCGGATGCCAATCCGGGTAAGAATCGCCGCTTCTGCTCCTCAGTTCCAAAACGAATCAAGACATCGCACAACACCGAATGCGTCCCGATAACGCCGGCCAACCCCAGCCATCCGCGCGAGAGTTCCTCGAAGATCATTGCGAACGTAGTGAAGTCGATCTCCGCGCCACCGTACTCTTCGGGAACATTCAATCCAAACAGCCCCATCTTCCGCATCTCGGCCACCAGCGCATGCGGATATTCGTTCCGATGCTCCATCGCTGACGCCACCGGAACAACTTCCTTATCCACGAACTGGCGCACGGTCGCGACCATCAGTTCCTGCTCCGAGGTCAGCTTTTTCACCGCGCGTCTCCAACCGGACTCTTGGGCACCACGATCTTGCGCTCCAGCGTCAGAATGGTTTCCTCACGCTGGTTGAAGCCGCGCGTCGACACCACCACCAGCCCGCGCTCATTCGGAAGTTCCTCCTTCAGCACCACGGTGGACTCCGCATAAATGGTATCGCCGTGAAACACTGGCCCCAGATGCCGCACATGCGAATAGTCCAGCGTCTCGAGCGCGCGCCCGCCGATATCCGCCTGGCTCATCCCAATCACCAGGCTGATCACCAGCGGCCCCGCGGCCAACCGGCGCCCATGCTGCGTTCCGGCCGCGTAATGCTCATCAATGTGTAGCGGATGCTGGTTCATGCTCATCAGGCTGAAGAGCGTGTCATCGAATTCGGTGAGGGTACGGCCGGGCCAGTGACGAAAATGCTGTCCCGGTTCCAGTTCCTCGAAGTAACGGCCGTAGCCCATCTCAAGCTCCGATGGCGCAAGCGCGCGAGCGCACCAGCTCATCGATTTCCGCGCCGCTATAACCCGCTTCCAGCAAAATCGCGCGCCCGTGTTCGCCGAGCTTCGGCGGCGGACCGGTAACCGATGGCGGCGTGGCCGATAACCCAATGGGCAAGCGCGGAATCTTCGCCGGTCCGTGTCCCTCTAGCATCACTTCCGCGAGCTGATCCAGCGCGGCAACTTGTTGATCATCGATCACCTGCTGGGCGTTTTGCACGGCATCCGCCGGAACGTCGTGCTGCTTGAAAAGCGCCAGCCAGTGCGCGCTCGGATGCATGCACGCAAGCTCAGCAATCGGACCCTCCAGATCCGCCCGATAACGTACTCGCGACGCATTGGTCGCAAAGCGCGGGTCCTCGAGCCAATCTTCACGCCCCAGCGCCGCGCACAATCGCCGAAACAGCCGGTCGTTCGAAATCCCGATCATGATCGCGCCATCCGCGGTCGCAAACGCACCGTAAGGAGCCATCGCGTTATGCCGCGACCCTTCCGGCCCCGGACTTACGCCCGTGAACTGCTGGAACAGCAGGTGATAACACATCAGCATCACGCCGGTTTCAAAAAGCGATGCATCCACGCGCTGGCCGTGGCCGGAGCGCTGCTTCTCGAACAGCGCGGCCAGAATTCCCAGCGCCATCCACACTCCAGCTCCCATGTCGAGAATCGAAACCCCGGCGCGAATCGGAGTCTCGGCATTCGGCCCAGTTACGCTTACGATCCCGGTGCGCGCCTGCAAAATCGCATCGTAGCCGGGTTTCAAATAATCCGGACCGCGCTGTCCATAGGCAGAAAGCGAAGCATAGATAATGTCCGGCTGGCGCGCGCGAATGGCCGCTTCATCCAAGCCTAACTTCGACGCCGTACCGCCGCGGAAATTCTCAACGAAAACATCCGAGTCCGAAGCCAGCCGAAACACCATCTCGCGCCCCGCCGGCTTCGTAACATCGATCGCAATGGACCGCTTGCCGCGATTGATGGGCACAAAATAAGCGCCCCACGGCCCGCAGTGCGGCCCCATATTGCGAGCGTCGTCGCCGCCCTCCATTCGCTCCACCTTGATGATGTCCGCACCCAGATCCGCCAGGATCATAGTAGCCGTAGGGCCAGCCACAACCGTGCTCAGATCCAGTACCCGAACGCCTGTAAGTGGAGGAGGCAAGAAGTTGAAGATACCATAGCGCTATGGCGTGGTTTATCGCTTATCGAATTCGATTTCCCCGCTTAGGTATAATGCGTACAGGTGTGTACACATGAGTAACTCATCCACCGAGCCCATCACGGTTGGTATTCGCGAGTTTCGTGAGAATCTTGCAGAGTACTTGCTCGAAAGCAACGCCCCCGTTGCCATCACCCGGCATGGAGATACGATCGGATACTTCATACCCGCCCGCCGCAAGCGCTCCGAAGTCGAACGATCCGCGCTGAAGGAAGCTGCCGCACAGCTTGATGCGCTACTGGCTGCGAAAGGCGTGACCGAGGACGAATTGGTTGCGGATTTCAAGCGTTGGCGCGCCGCTAAGCGCCGGTGACTGCCGGAAGAGGGCTGGTGCTGGACGCGAACATACTTATCCGCGCCGCATTGGGTCGGCGTGTACGCTCGCTGCTCGAGACGTACGAGGATTCGACCGGCTTCTACGCTCCGGATGTCTGCTTCGAAGACGCGCGTGAATACATACCACAGGTGCTCGTCAATCGTGGCGGCAATGCACAGGCTGGCTTGGCCATACTCGAGCAGATCGGGTTGCTGGTCCAAGCCGTGGATCATGCGCTCTATCAGGATTTCGAGCAGCTCGCGCGGGAGCGAATCGCTCCGCGCGACATCGAGGACTGGCCCATTGTCGCGGTTGCTCTGCTGCTTAAGCTGCCCGTGTGGACAGAAGACCGGGATTTTTTTGGAAGCGGCTTACCCATCTGGACCACGGATCGCGTGGAGCTGTACCTGAGTGGCCATCATGCATAGCGGGGCCGGCGGGAGCTAGCCTTGCGCGTTCCCGGCTCCATCGCCTGGCCAATCATTGCCGTCTCCACATACGGCGCCCTCTACTACTTCGCCAACCGGTCCATCTACTATCCCTCCAAATATCCGGAAGGCCACTGGGACCTACAACACCAGGCGCACGCGTCCGATGTCTGGATCGAAACGCGCGATGGCGTGCGATTACATGCCTGGTTCATCACATGCCCTGGCTCGCCCTGGGTGACGCTGTACCTGCACGGCAACGCCGGCAACATCACGCATCGGCTGCCGCACATTCGGGAAATCGTCGCGGCTGGATCCTCAATTCTCATCCTGGACTACCGCGGCTACGGCAAAAGCAGCGGACGTCCCACCGAACACGGCCTCTACATCGATAGCGAAGCAGCCTTCGCGCACCTGCTAGGAATGGGCTATCGCGCAAATCAAATCATCCTGCACGGCGAATCGCTAGGAGCCGCGGCCGCCATCGATCTTGCCTCGCACCGTCCCTGCGCCGCCGTGATTCTCGAAGCACCATTCACTTCGGCAAGCGACGTGGCCGGAACCATCCTCCCCATCCTGGGCCCGCTGCTGGTCCGCAGTTACAACTCGCTCCCGAAGATGCGCCAGATTCAAGCGCCCAAACTATTCATGCAAGGCGACCACGACGAGATCATCCCGCCGCGCCTCGGCCAAGCGCTCTATGCGGCCACACCGCCGCCGAAAGAATTCTGGGTGGTAGAAGGCGCCGGCCACAACGACATCCTGGAAACGGCTGGCCCGCGCTATCGGGAACAGTTGGCGAATTTCTACACAGTGCTGGCCGCGAATGAACGCAAATAAACGCGAATGTTTGAGTTGCGTGCGTTCGCGTTCATTCGCGGCCAAAAATCGTTCTCACTTCGCATCCGCATCATAATGCATGGCCCCCGCCACATTCCCCTCCGGATCTTGAAAGAAGATCAAGCGGCCCACTGTCGGAATGGTCACTTTCGGCATGATCACTTTGCCGCCATTCGCCAGCACGGCTTTTGCAATGGCGTCTACGTCGTCCACCGAAACAGTGCATTCGAATCCGGTCATTCTCTGCCCTGGCACCAGTTCGCGCCTCCCTTGCAGCGAACCTTGTATCCCTGGATCTTTCTCATTCCCGGTTTGGATCAGAAAAAAACCCGGCGGTCCCCACGGCTCGAACTTCCATCCGAAAACCTTCTCGTAGAATTGCCGCGCCCGCGCGATATCGTCGGCATTGATCGAAAAATGTCGAACATTGTTGGCCATCTCTGACATAGTAACCGCCATCGCGCTGGCGATCTTGCGCTAAACTGCCAGTTAGTGTCGCGTACACGTCAAACGATCGATATTGTCATCCGCACCCTCGCAGCCACTTACTCGCCCGGCCATACAATTCCTCCGCATTCTCACGATTGGCATCAGCTGCTCTACGCCTCCGAAGGAGTGATGACCATCCACACCTCTGACGGCTCCTGGGTGGTGCCTCCGCATCGCGCGGTCTGGATCCCAGCCAATGTCGAACATAGCGTCGAAATGTCCGGCCCCGTATCCATGCGGACGCTCTATCTCTTGCCTGGACTCGCGAAAGCTCTTCTCAAAGTTTGCTGCTCGGTGAACGTCCCGCCGCTCTTGCGCGAATTGATTTTGGATACCGTCAACCGCCAGACGCTTCAGCGCAGCATTCCGTCCGAAGCGCGCCTGATCGCCGTGATCCTGGACCAGATTGAGGCGCTCCCTGCGGCGCCTTTGCAACTTCCCATGCCTCGCGATGCCCGTGCCGCAAGAGTTGCTCAACTTCTGAAAGCGAATCCGGCCGAGCCAGGATCGCTGGAACAGATTTCGAAGCGAGCCGGCGCGAGTCCACGGACCATAGAACGTCTATTTCGCTCGGAAACGAACATGGGATTTGCAAAATGGAGGCAACGGCTGCGCTTGCTGCACGCGCTGCGATTGCTGGCGGCGGGAGAGCCGGTGACCAACGTCGCGCTGGAAGCCGGCTACGATAGCCCTAGCGCGTTCATCTCCATGTTTCGCCGCCAACTGGGAACCACGCCAAGCCGCTACCACGCGGGCGGACCAAGTACCCCGCCTGCCGCAAGAAGTTCATCGGCTTGGCGATAGATCCAGGCATTCCACGTCCCACGCCAATTCATCTGGTCAGCGCCAATGGTTTGCTCCCCGAGGGCGAACTTCTTGGGTTCTTCATTTCGCGTGGCAGACGAGATCGGTCCAGCCCACGAACCGAAGAACCGAATAACGGAAGAACCGAACAACGGAAGATCAACGAACGCCGTCAAACGGCGTTCATTAATCGTCCTCGCCTTACCACCCACTCCTCGCTGGTGAACACCCGCGGACCCACTTCAATCAGCCGCGGCAACATGTCAAAAACTGCCCCGGGCGTCCACATGTTGTTATAACGGGTTCGAAATCCGCGCTGGTTCAAGGAAGCGGAAATCTCGGTCAGCGGCTTCTCCTGGATAATCATTTCCAGCATCACCACCAGCGCTTCCTTCTCCTGAATGTCCTGCTCCAACTGCAAACAATCCTCGGAAATCTTCAGACCGTAGGGCACCTGCTCTGTGATATTGGCCGGCTCAGGTTTCCCGCCTTCCACCTGCCGCTCCCAGATCACCACCACGGGCTTCCACCCCTCGCCGCCCTTTTGGTCGATATAGGCCGGCGTCAGCGGGCCCGACAAGAAATCGCGCATGCGTTCCACTCTTGGCATATTTGCCTCCTCGGGTTTCTCGACACTCCTGTTGCCTGCCATTAAGCAACTCGCTTGCCAGCCCACTCTGCCGTGGTTTGTTCGAGTTGCCGGAGTAAGGTATTTCCGTATGTCCGCTCATGGGATTCGCTTGCACCGTCTTGCGACTCCGTTCGTCCATAATAAATATACGGAGGTTCTTTTGATAACAAATATTGCACGTGGATTAGCGTTGGTGGCTTCCTGTACCCTTGGCTTTGCGGCCGAAACGTTTCACCCGCTGGACGTCAAGACCGGCGAATGGGAGGCCAGCGTGAACGTGGCTATGAACGGCGCTCCGCCAATTCCCGTGGAGGCGCTGGCCAGAATGACGCCCGAGCAACGCGCCCGGCTGGAAGAGCAGACCAAGTCTCTCAGTGGCCGTACCATCGTTCATAAGAGCTGCGTGAAAAAGGAAAAGCTGGATCAACCGCTCACCTTTGGAAACAACGACAAAGCCTGCACCAATACGCTGGTCACTTCCACCGGCAGCATGCAGGAGATCCATGTGGAATGCAACCGGAACAACAGAAAATCGAGCGGAACCCTGCGTTTCGAGGCTCTGGACTCCGAGCACGTCAAAGGCACGGTCAAAATGAGTATGTCGAGCGACAGCGGAAACATGGACATCAATTCGTCCTTCACGGCCAAGTGGGTCGGCGAAGCCTGCAGCACCGACAAGTAACAAACCACCCGTCGCTCACGCTCATGTAACCGAGCCGCGACCGTGAGGGAGTCGGTGCTTTCGTGCCCGTCTGTGCCAAACTTAAGGTTCAGCCAAGGAATCACCATGAACAAGTTTGCGCTCGCTCTTCTTTTCACTGCCGCACCCTTTTTCGCAGCCGCCGACGAGCTGCCCAAGGCCGAGACCATCCTGGATAGATTTGTCGAAGTGGTGGGCGGCAAAGCCGCCTTCGAAAAGCACCACAACGAAGTCACGCACGGCAACATGGAATTTGTTGGCCGTGGATTGAAGGGAACCATGACGGTCTACCAGGCTGCGCCGGACCAGATCCGCGTCACCATCGACATTGAAGGCGCCGGCAAGTTCGATTCGGGAACATCCGGCGATGTGGCCTGGGAAAATTCCGCCATGTCGGGTCCTCGAATAAAACAAGGCATCGAGAAATCGGACGCCTTCCGCGACGCTACCTTCAATTCCGCTTTGTACTGGCGCAAACTGTACACCAAGGCCGAGACCTCGGGCGTCGAAACCGTGCAGGACCATGAATGCTATAAAGTGGTGCTGACGCCCCCCAAGGGCAATCCGACCACACACTACTACGACAAGAAATCGGGGCTGCTGATCAAGACCGCTACCACTCGCGCCACGCAAATGGGAGATATCGCAGCCGAGATCTTCGCCGACGACTACCGCAAGGAAGGCGACATTCTGGCCGCCCACAAGATCACCAACAAATTGCCCAGCCAGGAGATCCAGATTACGGTCCAGAGTCTGGAATTTAACGTCGACATGCCGAAAGACCGGTTCGATATGCCGGACGACATCAAGGCCTTGTTGAAGAAACCGGCTGTCGCCCCTTCGCAATCCGCGCCCGCCGCCGCAGCATCGTCGTCGGCCGCCGGGCCCTCCAACGCCGGCAAGTTGACTCTCTACATGACCGGCAAGCAGATCGCCACCGAGAACTATACCGTCCAGAAATCGGACGGCAAGATCGAAGTGAACGGCTCCGCCAACGCAGCGATTGGTCCGATCAAAATCGACATCGAGCAATTCAAAGTCGAGACCGACGAAAAGTTCCAGCCGCTGGATGCAGTTGCCAAAGGCAAACTGGGCCAGGTGCAGATGAACGTCAAAACAACGTTCGCGGATGGCAAAGCCAAAAACGAAATGGATTCCGGGCAGGGTCCGCAGAGCAAGGAAGACGCCGTATCGCCGAACGCGCTGGTGGTCAGCGAGACTTTCCCGCTGTACCCCTGGAGCCTGCTCGCCCTGCGCGCGGAAATGAAAAATCAGGATCCGCAGCAGATTCCCGTCTACTTCCTCGGCCGGGCCGAAGTCCCCGGAACCGTGGTCTTCAAGGGCCGCGAGACTGTGGAGTTCGCCGGCAAGACTGCCGAGCTGAACCACCTCGTCGTCAGTGGAACTCCTCCCGAAGGCCAGCCCCTCAGCCTGGATTTATGGATGGATGACAACCGCAAAGTAATCAAAATCGCGGTTCCGGCACGCGGCGTGGAGGCCTATCAGGACGGCTTCGACCGCAAAGCTCCTCCGGAAGCTCCCAAGCCGGTCTCCAAGCCCTAACGGATTTTCGCAGATGAGCTCGCCGGAAAAACAATCTCAACTAGAGTCCGCCGCCGCGCTGGATTGTTACCTGGCATCGATTCTAGACATCGCCGAAACCGTGGCCAGCCTGTGCGGCGAAATCGGCGCCTCCTGTCACGATCAATTGGTTCGTTTGCGAAGCCGCGTAGCCTATCACGCCAGTCTTCAAACCCTTGAAGAAAGCCGCAACGCGCTGCATTCCGAACTCATCGATTTCTCCGAAAAAGCACGCCAGTACAACAATGTCCTGGCTGAGGATGTGGCCAAGGCCCTGGCCTTGCTGTCGCAGAACGAGAGCGCCGTCGCAGTCCGCAATGAAAAATATATCCAGCGGCTGGCGCGGTTCGTGGACCAAATGGAACAGGTGGCGCAGTCGGGCGACCGCGCGCTGGCCGCCGGTCAAGCCGTGGAGCTGCGTGGATTCGTGGAGTCCATGGAACAAGACGGACGCGCTGCCAACGCCCAGCTGCAGGCAAAACTTGCCGAGTTCCAGGACAAACTCCGCGAAGTGGAATTTCTCGCTTCCATCGATCCCTTAACCGGCATCCCGAACCGCCGGGAATTCAATCGCCAACTGGAAGCCCGCGTCGCGGCGAACCGCGAATTCTGCGTCCTCTTGTTCGACCTCAATACATTTCAGCGCATCAACTACGATCACGGACACTTATGCGGAGACGAGATTCTCAAGCAACTGGGAAATCGCCTCAGCACCCACGTCCGTCCACGCGACTTCGTTTGCCGCTGGGGTGGCGATGAATTCGTTGTCATTCTCGAATGTCCGCTCGCAATTGCCGAAGTGCGCGCCGAAGAAATCTCCCATCTACTGAGCGGCCCCTACGAAGTGATGCTCGAAGGCCAGGAAATCACCGTCAAGATTGGCGTTTCATTCGGCGTCTCCGAACGGAGCCCCGGCGAAACCGCGGAACAAGTCTTCCACCGCGCCGACGAAGGCATGTACCGCCAAAAACCAGCCCCGACCCGCATCAACCAGAAATCAGAAACTAGAAACCAGTAACCGCCCCAGCCCCCAGCCCCGAACCCCCAGTCCCGCCCTTTCTGTACTACCGTTAATTGGAAGGCATGTGCATTCTCTGAAGAACGCAGCTGTGCTGGTCACGGGCGCGGGCCGTGGTATCGGCAAACGGTTGGCCCTTGGATTCGCAGCCGCTGGAGCCAAGGTGGGACTGCTGGCGCGCAGCAAAGGCGAGCTGGATCTGGCGCACCTCGAGATTGAGCATGCCGGCGGCAACGCTCTGCGCATTCGTACCGACGTCACCGATTTCGAACAGCTAAGCGCCGCGGTCGACCGCATGCGCCGCGATTACGGAGGAGTTCACGTTTTGGTCTGCGCCGCCGCAATCCAGGGCCCCATCGGACCCTTCCTGGAACAATCGCCCAAAGCCTGGGCCGAAATAGTTCACGTCAATCTGCTGGGTGTGATGAACGCCTGTAAAGCTGTTCTACCTCACATGATCGAGCAGCGCTCCGGCAAAATCATCGTCCTCAGCGGAGGCGGGGCGGCCAACGCCCGCCCGAATTTCTCAGCCTATGCGGCGTCCAAAGCGGCGGTGGTGCGGTTGGTAGAGACCATTGCCGAGGAAGTGCGCGACCACAATGTCCAGATCAATTGCATGGCCCCAGGCGGCACCTACACCCACATGACGGACGAGATCCTGCGCGCCGGCGACAAAGCCGGTTGGAAAGAGACCGAAGACGCTCTCGAAATCCGCCGCACCGGCGGTGTAGCGCCCGAAAAGCAAATTCAACTCGCTCTGTTCCTGGCCTCCGAACAATCCAACCACATCAGCGGAAAACTGATCCACGTCAGCGACGACTGGAAAAAACTGAAGGACGCGAATGTGCACCCGGAAGCCTACACGCTCCGCAGAATGCAGCGAATGTAGGGAACAGGCGGCAGGCTGCAGGAGGCAGAAGGCAGCAATCCTCACGATCACGGCCGCCTGCATCAAGCAGCCCGCCTCCTGTATGCTATTGCCATGCATCGTCTCTCACTGGCACTATTCCTCTGTTTCGCGCTAACGGTCTCGGCTCCGTCTCAGCCCCGCAAGAAGAAACTCCTCGCCATCGGCGAAGTCAAGGGTTTCCAGCACGACTCCGTTTCCCACGCCCTCGCCACCATCGAGCGTCTAGGCCAGGAATCGGGCGTCTACGATACCTACATCCGCACCGACACCCAGCTTCTTACCAAGCAAAAGATCGAAGCCGGCAACGCCAAGAACCTGAACTATTTCGATGCGGTGATTTTCTATACCACTGGCGAACTTGACATGGACGATCAGCAGAAGAAGGATTTGCTCTCCTTTGTCCACGACGATGGCAAAGGATTCATCGGCGTCCACAGCGCCATTGACACCTTCTATAAGTGGCCCGAATACGGCGAAATGATAGGCGGTTACTTCAACCAGCATCCCTGGGGAGTGTTCGACGCACCAATGGTAGTGGTTGATCCGAAATTCCCCGGCATGCAGCTCTTCCCGACAACGTTCACGTTCAAAGATGAAATCTACCAGGTGAAAAACTTCAATCCGGATGTCACCCACGTGATCATCCGCATGGACCCGAGCAAGCTGGATTTATCCAACCCACGCGTCTCCGATGAACGCCGCGCGGACAAGAACTACCCAGTATCCTGGGCCAAAATGTACGGTAAGGGCCGCGTCTACTACTCGACGCTAGGCCATCGCGAAGAAAGCTGGGACCGCAAAGATGTCCAGACCATGTACTTCGAAGCCATCAAGTGGGCTCTGGGTCTGACTGACGCCGACATAACACCGAACCCGAAATAGAATCCAGAATCCACGAAGTCAGAATTCAAGAAGATAGAGGCGCGCCGCAGCGCGCAATCCTCCTTCCTCGGCTTCATGAATTCTTGAATTCAGAATTCCCCACTCTCTTCAACTGCCCGCACGCCGCGAAAATATCCCGACCCCGCGGTTTCCGCAAAAAGCACGGCATCGATCTTCTTACAATCGATTGGAACGCGTCCACTCTCCCCGCATCCGGCGTCTCGAACGCGATGCCCGGCCCAGGATTCAGTGCGATCAAATTCACTTTCGCGTTCAAATGCGCCAGCAGCTTCACCACGCGCCGCGCGTCCGCATCCGTATCGTTCACGCCCTTCAGCAGCACATATTCAAACGTCAGCTTTTCCCATTTCCGTAAGGGGTATGTCTTGCATGCGGCCAACAAATCCTTCAGCGAATACTTGCGCGTGATCGGCATCAGCTTACGGCGCTGTTCTTCCGTGGATGCATTCAGCGAGATCGCGAGCTTCGGCCGGATCGGCTCGCGCCCTAGCTCTACAATCTTCGGAATAATGCCGGCCGTCGATAGCGTAATCCGCCGGGGTGATAATCCAATGCCCTGAGGATCCGTCAGCAGCCTCGTCGCTTTGATCACGTTCGGCAAGTTCAGTAACGGCTCACCCATGCCCATCATCACGATGTTCAGCCGGTCGCTTCCCGTGGATAGCTGGTGCGTTTGCATCACGAAGAGCACTTGCCCGACAATTTCTCCCGCCGTCAGATTGCGCTCCAATCCCATCAGCGCGGTGAGGCAGAACTGGCAATTTACGGGACACCCCACCTGACTCGATATGCAAATCGTGTCGCGACCATCCTCCGGCATCAACACCGTCTCGATGGTTTTCTGATCTTCGAGGGAAAGCAGGTACCGGCGCGTCCCATCCACGGATTTATACTCGGCGTTGACCTGCGGCAGGCCCAGCGGGAACTTAGAAGCTAATTCGTTTCTTAGAGATACGGGCAGGGTCGTGATCTGCACCAGGTCCGAAACCCGCTCCCGGTACACCGCTTCGTAAATCTGGCGCGCGCGAAAGGCCGGTTGGCCCTCCAAGACCCGTTGCAGGTCCCCAACTTCAAGCCCTACAATGGTTTGCGCCACTTCTCCAGTATATCACCGTTACTTCAGGAACCGCGATAAAATGGATTTAGTGGCAACCGTAACTGAGACCGTATCCGACAAAATTCGCGACATCGAAACCACCTCGCTGCCAAACGGGGTTCGGGTGATTACCGAGCACATGGCGCATGTCCGATCCGTGTCGTTGGGCGTCTGGATCGGCACAGGCTCGCGTGCCGAAACCCCCGATCAAAACGGCATCTCGCATTTCATCGAGCATATGGTTTTCAAGGGCACCTCCAAACGCTCGGCCGAGGATATCGCCCGTTCCGTGGATTCCATCGGTGGCGGCCTGGACGCCTTCACCGCCAAGGAAATGGTGAGCTACAACACCAAGGTTTTGGACGAACACCTGCCGCTTGCCTTCGACGTTCTGGCCGATATGGTCCTGAATCCGTTGTTCCGCGACGAGGATATTGAAAAGGAAAAGGGTGTCATCCTCGAAGAGCTGAAGATGGAGGTGGATAACCCCGAATATCTGCTGCACGAAATTTTCTCGAGCAATTTCTATAAGGACCATCCCATCGGGAAGCCGATTCTAGGCACCAAAGATACGGTGAAGAAGTTCGACCGCGAGATGATCCATCACTACTATCGCCGCTACTACTCGCCCAAGAATATTCTGATCACCGCCGCCGGCAATCTCAAGCATGAGCGCCTGGTGGATCTCGCGCGCCAGCACTTTGAAGACTTGCGCGTACACGGGTCTCTTTCGCCGGATCCGGCTCCCGTCCCGCATGCCCGCCTGGTGTTTCGCAATAAAGCCTCGCTCGAACAAACTCACATGTACATGGGCGTGCCGGCTTATCCCTTTCCGCACCATCTGCGCTTCGCTTGTTATGCGTTGAATACCCTGCTGGGCGGCGGAATGAGCTCGCGATTGTTCCAGAACATTCGCGAGAAGTTGGGCCTGGCCTACGCCGTTTATTCGGAGCTCGCCATGTATCGCGACACCGGATGCATGGCTATCTACGCCGGAACATCCACGGAATCGGCCGCCAAGGTAATCGAGCTGATTGTCGCCGAATTCCGCGAGTTGAAAGAGAATCTGGTACCAGCCGAAGAGTTGCGCCGGGCCAAGGATCACCTGAAAGGTTCATTTATGCTGGGTCTGGAGTCCACCTCCAGCCGCATGGGCAATCTGGCCAGGCAGGAAATGTACTTCAAGCGCTTTTTCACTTTGGATGAAATGATCCGGAGCATTGAAGAGGTCACGGCGGAGCAAGTCCAACAAATCGCCCAAGAGTTCTTCGATCCCAAGAACATCACGCTAGCCATGCTCGGCAATCTAGGCGATTTCAAAGTCCGGCGCGAGGACCTCGCCTGCTGAAGAACCACCGGTGGCTTACGCTCGCGGCTCGGAAAAAATGTCGCATGTTTAGAGAGCGTTACCGAACCGCGACCGTAAGGGAGTCGGTGCCTTTGGCCCTCAGAGCAGCACTCTGCGTAGCCCTTCTCGCCGTCTCCCTCCTAGCCCTGGATCTCAATTCCCTCAAACCGGAGGGTTACGTCAGCGATTTCTCCCACGTCCTGACCCCCCAATCGCGCGCCCAACTCGAATCGTACTGCGGCCGCGTGGAACAAGTCACCGGCGTCCAGATGGCCATCGTCACCATCGATTCGCTGGACGGCCAGCCCGTGGAAGACGTCGCCAACGCGCTCTACCGAAAATGGGGCATCGGCAAGAAGGGCAAGGATGAAGGCATTCTGCTTCTCATCGCCATCAAGGATCACAAAGACCGCGTCGAGGTGGGATATGGCCTGGAGCCGATTCTGCCGGATGGCTTCGAGGGAGGCGTCCTAAGGCAAGCCCGCCCGCTCCTGCGCCAGGGCGCATATGGACAAGCGCTCTTTTCCGCGGCTGCCGAAGTGGGCTCTCGAATCGCCGCGGCCAAAGGCGTTTCGCTCGACACATCCCTGCGCACACGACGGCCGGCGCCTTCCAGCGGTCCTCACATTCCGTTTATCTTCATCGCCATCGTGGTGCTGGTTCTCTTGTCTCTCCTGAGCCGCCGCGGCGGGGGTGGTGGGGGAGGCTTCTTGATAGGTATGATACTCGGTAACCTATTGGGGGGTGGCGGACGCGGTGGCTGGGGCGGCGGCGGAGGATTTGGCGGCGGAGGCGGTGGTGGCGGAGGATTTGGCGGATTCGGAGGAGGCGATTCAGGCGGAGGCGGCGCCTCGAGTGACTGGTAAAGCCCGACTGGTAAAAAGATGGAACCGAAGCTTCAAGAGTTAGTCGATCGTCTGCGTAAGGCCCACCAGGAGCGCCTCGTCTCCGTAATTCTGTATGGGTCCGCAGCTTCGGGCGATCACCACGGAGAATTCTCTGACCTCAACGTCCTCTGCGTGCTCACGCGCATTACTCCCGCCGAACTGGCCGCTTCAGAGCCCATCTTCAAATGGTGGCAGGATGGCAATCCCAGTCCGCTACTGCTGAGCGAAGAGGAAGTTCGGACTTCCACGGATTGCTTCCCCATTGAGTTCCACGATATGCAGGAACGCAGGCGCGTTCTGTTCGGTGCCGATGTCATCGAGAAGCTGGAAATTGACAAGTCCTTCTATCGCGCGCAGGTGGAGCATGAGCTGCGCGCGAAGCTGCTGCGGCTGCGGCAAAAAGCGGCCGGGGTCCTGGGCGACAAGCCGGTGCTGCTACGCTTGATGATGGATTCAGTTTCGAATTTTCTGGTGCTCTCGCGCCACGCCCTGTTGCTGTCGGGAATCGCTACAGGGTGGCAGAAGCGCGAAGTTGCCCGGAATCTCGCGGCTCTCCAAGTGGATGCTTCGCCGTTCGATATCTTACTTGATCTGCGCGAGCGCAAGAAGAAAACCGGCGATGTGGATGTGGAATCGCTGTTTGCGAACTATTTGAAACAGATTGAGACTGTGGTCGCACACGTAGACGGTATCGAGAAATGAGGAAGAAATGAAGATAGCGCTAGCGGTAATCGGGGTTGTGGTTTTGATTGTCTTGGGGGTTTTCGGCTGGCTCATGGGCGAGAGGAATGGCCTGGTGACCGAGCGCGAATCGGTGACTGGAGCATGGTCGCAAGTGGACGTTGCGCTGCAGCGCCGCGCCGATCTTATTCCGAATCTGGTGGAGACGGTGAAGGGTTTCGCCAAACAAGAGCAAGCCGTCATTAAAGAAGTCACGGATGCCCGCGCGGCTCTGGGCGGCGCGCGCAATCCACAGGAAAAGATCCAGGCCAACTCTCAATTGGATGGCGCGTTGAGCCGGCTCTTAGTGGTAGTGGAAAATTATCCGCAGCTAAAATCCAACGAGAACTTCCTGCGCTTGCAGGATGAGCTGGCCGGCACCGAAAATCGCATCGCCGTCGAGCGCCGCAAATATAACGAAACCGTGCAGCGCTACAACACCGATATCGAGCTATTCCCCAAGAGTATCGCCGCCAATATGTTCGGTTTCCAGCGCAACGACGCCTATTTCAAGACCGAGGCAGGCGCCCGCGCCGTCCCTAAAGTCGCCTTCTAAGCTTCAATGTGGCGCAGGCACTCTTGCCTGCCGCGTCGGCACTCATGCCGACGCCCAGCCGTGATAGAAGTAATGTCCCCTCAACCAATTAGGACACTGACCGCCTCGTCGCGCCCTGCAGCGGCGGATCGCGATAAACTTACTGACCAAACGCTTATCCTGTTTTCCCTTTTCACCGCTCCCTCTCTTTCGGTCAAATTCAAAAAGTCCATTGACATTGTCTGGCTTCCAGTAACGGATGCCGAACGCAATAGGAAGGCTCCCGTAGTGAAAAAAGACGCCGGTGTCGAAGCGATTTTCTGGCGAGTGCATGTTCGCGCCGAGCTTTTAGGTCCGGATTTGCAGAAAGTTCTATACGACTCTACCATCGACCTGCCCACCAGCGATAAGACCGCAATCGTCATGCTGCATGGCCGCACCATCAAAGCCGACGGAACCGAAATCGAGCTGAAAAAGGACAACGTGTTTGAGCGCGATGTTCGTAGTTTTGGTAGCCATTAGTTTACGAGAACGCTCCAAGCATCATAAGATCCCCGGCCGCCGATGTCCCGCCCGCGTTGCCTGCTCAAACGCATACGCCATCTGCAGCACGCTAAATTCGTCCCGATGCCGTCCCACAATCTGCAGCCCCACCGGCAATCCCTCCGGCGTATAACCGCACGGCATGGAAATCGCCGGATTCTCCAGGATCGAAATCAACCAGCAGCATTTCATCCACTCGGTGTATGTTTTCATCCGCACGCCCTCAATCTCAGTGACGTAAGGCTGATTTACATCAAACGGCGGCACCTGCGTGCTGGGCAGGATGAAGTATTCGTACTTCTCCTGAAAAATCCGCATCCGATCCCACACCTGGCTGTGCAGATTCTGCGCGTGGGCAATATCCGCGGCGCTGAGTTTCAAGCCGCGCTCCACTTCCCAGATGACGGTGTCTTTCACCTGCTCGCGATGATTCTTCACCACCTGCGCGTATCCCGACGCGTAGCCCCACGCGCGCAACGTATCGTAGGCTTCCGCGGCGCCCGCGAGATCCGGCTCGGCCTCTTCCACAATGCAGCCAAGATTTTCAAATGCCTTGCGCTGTGCCTCCACCGCAGCACGGATTCTGGAATCGAAGGGAAGGCCCCCCAGATCCTTGAACCACGCCACGCGCACTCCTTTGAAGTTGCGCTCCAGGTTGCCGGCAAATCTAGAACCGGGCTCGGTGATCGAAATAGGACAGCGTGGATCCGGCCCGGCCATCACGCTCAACAGCAGCGCGGCATCGGTGACCGTTCGCGCAATCGGTCCCGCCACACCCAGCGTGGCCCACGCATTGCCCACAGCCGAATGCGGCACCCGCCCCGGCGCCGTCCGGAAACCGATCACGCTGCAGAACGCCGCCGGATTTCTTAATGAACCGCCGCTGTCGCTGCCGTCCGCGATCGGAACCATGCCGCACGTCACGCTGACCGCGGCTCCTCCGCTGCTTCCGCCGCAGGTCTTGGTGAGATCGTAGGGATTCTTGGTCGCGCCGAACACTGCGTTGAACGTCTGTGACCCGGCGCCGAACTCCGGCGTGTTGGTTTTGCCCACCGCGATCGCGCCCGCTGCTTTCATGCGCTCCACCAGGATGGCATCCTGCTTCGGCACATTGTCCTTGAATACCGGCGAGCCGAAAGTAGTTCGAATCCCTGCAGTCTCCACCAGATCTTTGTGAGCCACCGGTAATCCATGCAGCGGACCGAGCGTCGCTCCGCGCGCCTGCGCGTCGTCTGCCTTGCGCGCGTTTTCGCGTGCCTGATCGGCCACCAGCGTGACAATCGCATTCACCTTTGGATTCACAACCTCAATCTGCTTCAGGTGCGCATCCATAACTTCGCGCGCGCTCAACTTTTTGCGGCGGATGAGCCCGGCCATTTCCACCGCCGTGAGAAAGCAGATGTCGGGCGTTTCCGCGGCCAGCAAGGGCGAAGCCGCCGCCACCCCCAGAATCTGGCCCGCTTGCCGGCGCGTGATAGGTTGATCGGCCATGCCGGATTCTAACACGTGATATATCTCATTACAGATGCGAAGCACAATGTGTTGGGTGGTTCTCTTCATCACCGCTCAGAACTCGAGCTTCGCGCTCACCAAGGAACAAGTCTTGGACCGCTGGGCAGCTGCTCTGGGCGGCCGCGAGAAGCTCGAACAGATACGCACCGTACACTCTCGCGGATCTGTCGAAACGGGCGGAGTGAAGGGAACGTTCGAGCGTTGGAGCACCTGGCGCGGTGAATCTCGCGGCACACTGGATATCTCCGGAGCAATCCATCAGTTGAATATCTTCGACGGCAAGCAGGGTTGGGTTATGGATTCGAGCGGCGCCGTGCATGAGCTTTCCGCGGGCAATCTTAGAAGCGCGGTCAGCGGCGCTTACGAAGCCAGCGAGTCGTTCCTCTTCCCCGGACGCCTGACCGGCACAGTTATATTTTCGGGAAGCGATGCGAATCAATCCGCCTATGTGATGCGCCTGGAACCAGCGGGCGGAAATCCCGTCACGGTATTTCTTGACGAGAATACTTTTCTTCCGAAGCGCGAAGAGACCGTTGGCCCGCTGGGCAACAATCGCTCCAGCACCGTTGTGGCGTGGCGCGAGGTAGCCGGCCTGAAGATACCGGCTCGCGTCGTTCAATCCACAGGCGATCCGAAGTTCGATATAGCGATCACCACGGCGCAAGTTGAATTCAATACTCCGCTCGCGGCGGAGTTGTTCCAAAAACCCGCAGAGACAGCCGCGCAGGTTCATTTCACGAACGGATCAAAACAAGCCGTGATCCCCGTCGAAACATACGCGCAACATGTGTTCGTTCCCGCGCGCGTCAACGGAAGCGAGACAGGTTGGTTTTTTCTGGATAGTGGCGCGGGCGCCTCCGTCGTCACCAAGGCCTGGGCGGAAAAGATCGGCCTTCCCTGGGAAGGCGCCATGCGGGCGGTCGGCGCGGCCGGAGCCACTAGCCTGGCTCTGGCGAAGAATGTCGTTCTCAGTTTGCCGGGCGTGGAAATTCCTATGCCCAGCGTTACCGTGTTGGACGCTGCCGCGGGACTGCCGTGGCTCGGAAGGCACTGGGAGGGACTGCTGGGCTACGACATCCTGAGCCGGCTAGTACTGCGCCTCGATCACGAGCACAACGAAATTACGCTAATCGACCCCGCAGTTTTTGTGCCCGGCGATCGCGCCGCCGTGCTCCCGCTAACCTTCCTGGGAAACTGGCCGCTGATACCGGCCAAGATCACGCTGCCTGGCCGCGATCCCATCGAGACCAAATGCCTCATCGATACAGGTGCCGGCGGCATGCTGCTGTCCACCACTTTCTCCAACGCGAATCACGTTCAGGAAACCGTTGCGAAAACGGCTTCTACTTCCATCTACGGAGCGGGCGGCGAGTCCCAGCGTTTTGAAGCCCAGCTCACCAGCCTCCAGCTCGGCCGGTTTCTGGTGCGGAATCCAGTGGCGGGCTTTTCACCCGCCGCAAAAGAAGGCGCGCTGGCCAGTCCTGACATTGGCGCGATAATTGGCGGCGAAATCCTGCAGCGCTTCACCGTAACTTTCGATTATCCCCATCATCGGATTTTGCTCGACCCCAACTCTCGCTTCCCTACGCCATGAAGCCTGCCACCCTCCCCAATTTCTTCATCGCCGGCGCTCCTAAATCCGGGACCACTTCGCTGTATCACTACTTGGGCCAACATCCGGAAATCTACATGAGCCCTATCAAGGAACCGAATTACTTCGCTTCCGAGATCCGGTTGGGACGATTCAGCGAAGCGGTGCGGCCGCGCGCGGAACAGGATGCAGCCCCGCTGCGTGCTTATCTCAACGGCCCGATGCGCGAAAAACGGTTCGGCAGCCTGATATCCGAATGGCCCGATTATTTGAGACTGTTTCGAAAAGTACAAGGGCAGAAAGCCATTGGCGAGGCCAGCGTCTGCTATCTATGGTCCCAGTCCGCTGCCGCCAACATCCTCCGCAGTATCCCGAACGCGCGGATCGTCCTGGTTTTGCGCAATCCAGTGGAGATGGTGTTCTCGCTCTACAAACACACCTTGAGAAGCGGGCCTATTCAATGCTCTTTTCGCGAGGCAATTGAGCTGGGGCTCCAGCAGCGAGGCGGCCGAATCGATGTTTGGCATCCGTTCCTCGACATGGGATTTTACCACCAACAGTTGAGCCGTTACCTGGAGGCTTTTCCAAGAAAACAGCTGCGCATTTACTGGTACGAAGAGTATCATGCGAAACCGGCACCGATGTTGGCGGATATGTTCCGCTTCCTGGAGGTAGGTCCGGCTTTTCGCCCGGATATGTCGAAGCGCTACCTTGAATCCGGCTGGCCAAATGTCGCGCTAGATCCGGCCGATCGAGCCTTCCTGACCGAGTTCTACCGGGAAGACATCGGCAAGCTGGCGGATCTGTTGAAGCGCGATCTCTCGAGTTGGTGCGGGCTATAATTAGTGATCCATGAAAATCTCGAGGCGCGAATGGGTGCTGGCCGCAACCTGCTGGGCCGAGGTGTTGCGGGCGCAGAACTCCCATTCGAATCAATTGGTGTGGTTCAATCCAGCGGACGCCGCTGAAATCCAAGCCATCGCTGCCCAGATCATTCCCGATGACGATACACCCGGCGCGGGAACTGCGGGAGTGATCTGGTTCATTGACCGCTCGCTCGCGGGCTACGATCAGGACAAACAGGAACTCTACAAGCGTGGCCTGGCTGAGACGCAGGCGAAACGCGCCGAGCTGTTTCCGGGATCAACATCCATTGCGGGCCTTTCGAACGAACAACAAACCGCGCTGCTAAAGGCGATCGAGAAAACTGAGTTCTTCCAGCAGATGCGCCTTCACACCATTCTCGGATTCTTCGGCCAACCGGTCGGATTGAAGCTTTTGGGCGTCCAACATGAAATGCATTATGAACCGCCCTTCGGCTATTACGACGCCGAAGTGGCACGCGGTGGCTCGAAATGAGCATGGCTCAATTTCGTCCGGCCGATGCCGTGGATTTCATCGTGGTCGGCATTGGAGCGGCGGGCGGAGTGATGGCGAAAGAACTGGCCACCGCCGGATTTCGCGTGGTGGCACTGGAGCAAGGACCGTGGCGTCACGAAAAAGATTTCAAGCACGATGAGGTCGCGGTGATGTTCCGCGCCGGGCTTACAAACAATCCGAAGAAGCAGCTCAATACCTTTCGCAAAACTCCATCCGACCCAGCCCAGCAGCAGCAAGCCGTCGAATATGGATGCATGGTGGGTGGCGGATCCGTACATTTCACTACAAATTACTGGCGCTTCCATCCGGAAGATTTTCGGGAGCGATCCGTTCTTGGGCCGGTGCCCGGCGCGGATCTGCGCGACTGGCCCATCACCTACGACGATCTCGAGCCGTATTACACCCAGGCCGAATGGGACCTCGGAATATCCGGCTTAGGCGGCTCGAATCCCTTCGACGGACCGCGCTCAAAGCCTTATCCGCTGCCGCCGATGCCGGTAAAATCATCGGGCGTGTTGTTCGAGCGTGGAGCCAAGAAACTCGGACTCCATCCGTTTCCCGCACCGTTGGCAATCATTTCCGAGCAGTACCACGGCCGCCCCGCCTGCGTGCATTGCGGGTATTGCGAAGCCTTTGGATGCGAAGTGGGCGCGAAATCCAGCACGCTGGCCGCGCTCATTCCAGCCGCCGTGAAAACAGGCCGCTGCGAGGTTCGTCCGAACTCATACGTGCGCAAAATCGAAGTTGGAAAAGACGGACGCGTGACCGGCGTCATCTATTTTGACGCCGGCGGCCGCGAGGTTTTCCAACGCGCCAAAGCAGTTGTAGTCTGCGCGAATGGCGCGGAGACGCCGCGGCTCCTGCTGATGTCGAAATCGAATGCGTTTCCCGAGGGCCTGGGGAACTCGCACGGGAACGTCGGCAAATACCTGATGTTCGACAGCGGCGGATTCGCATTCGGACTGTTCGAACATCCGTTGAACGAATACAAAAGCGTGGTGGTGACGCGAGTTCTGCACGATTATTACCGGTCCGACCCGAAGCGCGGATTCTACGGCGGCGGTGGAATCGATGGCCGTTTCGATTACTATCCGGCAGGATTCGCGCTGGCAGGTATGCCGTTGGATGGGCCGCAATGGGGCTCGGAATGGAAGCGCGAAATCGGACAGTATTACACGCATATGTCCGGCTCGCTCGGGCATGCTAGTTGTTTGGCGGTGGAGCAAAACAGTATTTCACTCGACGACAAGGTGAAAGATGCCTGGGGCCTTCCGGCCATGCGCGTGACATTCAAGAATCATCCCGACGATTTGAAGGCGGCGGATTTTCTGATGGAACGCCAGAAAGAAATTCTACTGGCGGCCGGTGCGAAGAAAGTCTGGGCGGACCCGACTACGCTGGGCGAAATCACCTACTCGCGCCACCTGATGGGAAGCTGCCGCATGGGCGACGATCCGAAAACCAGCGTTGTCAACAAGTGGAACCGCGTGCATGCTGTTCCGAATCTTTTTCTGGTAGACGGCAGCAGCCTGGTGACCAGCGCGCGCCAGCAGCCAACCGCGACCATCCAGGCGCTCGCCTACCGGAGCGCCGATTATATTAAGCGCGGGGCAAGTCTGTGAGTGTGCAGTACGCAAGAGTGCGTGCGCCACAAGGGGGTCTTCAACGGAATTCCTAATGGGCCAGTTGGCCCACCAAAGGTGCTGAAGACGCCTGTAGCGCACGCACTCTTGCGTGCAGCATCGACACTCGTGTCGATGTCCGCCCGACGCCGAGACGAGTCTCGGCGCAGCACGCAAGAGTGCGTGCGCCACGAGGCGTCTTCAACGGAGCCGGAGCCTTCCAGTGCGGCGCTATTCGTGACGCAGCGCTTCGAGCGGATCCACGCGGCTGGCTCGCAAGGCCGGAACCCAGCACGCGAATAGCGCGATCAGAACCAGAAGCGCCGTCACCCCGGCAAAAGTAAATGCGTCGGTAGGAGTCACTCCGTATAGCAACGTTGCGATCAGCCGCGTGAGACCGAATGAAACCGCCAATCCCACCAGGCTGCCTGTCAAAATCAACGGCAATCCCTGACCGACGATGAGCAGCAGCACTTGCGGCCGGTTTGCGCCCAGCGCCATGCGGACGCCGATCTCCTGGGTGCGCCGAGTCACCGCATAGGACATCACACCGTAGACGCCCACGGTCGCAAGCAGCAGCGCCACGCCGGCGAAAATGCCCATCAGCCAGCCGGTGAACCGGTTGCGCGCAGTCTGTTCGCCGATGCGCTCCGTCATGCTGGCGATGTTGTAAATGGGAACCGTCCGGTCTATTTCGTGAATCGCGCTTCGCACGGCCCCCGCCAGGCTTCCGGGTTCAAGAGCCGTGCGGACCACCAATAAAATATCGCGCCGCCGGTCCGACAGCGGAAGATAAATGTCCGGATCTGCCGTCTGGTTGTTGGGCACGCCACGATATTTCATTTCCCCGACGACGCCGATGATCCGCAGCCAAGGATTGCTCGAAGTTGGCCCTCCGCCCTTGATGCGTTTGCCGATGGGATCCTGGCCAGGCCAAAATCGCTTCGCAACATTCTCGCTGACCATCACCACTCCCAGGTCGCTGCTCATCTCTGGTTGTGAAAACGTGCGGCCGGCCACTAGCTGGGCGCGCAAGGCCGAAAAGAAGCCAGGCGTCACGCGATGCAAATACGCTCGGGGACTGTTGGGGGCCGCGACCGGTGGCTGACCTTCAGCGGTGTAGAAAATCGCTTGCTCAATGCCACTGAGCGGTAGATCCGTGCCCGCCGCAACGGTCTGGACCGAAGGCAGAGTCTTCAGCCGTTCGAGTATCTGGCTTGTGGATACGACGGCGTGAGCGTCGCTAGCGGTCTCTAGTTTGGCTGCACCGGATGTGGGCGCCTCGGGTAGCCGAGGCAGACTGACGGAGAGACACAGCAGATGGCCCGGGTCAAAGCCGGGATTGAGCACGGTCAGCTCTCGAAAACTGCGGATCAGGAGACCCGCGCCGATCAACAGCACCAACGTTAAAGCGATCTCGGCTACCACCAGCGAATTGCGGAAACGCTGCGGTAGTTTCCCCCCGCTCACGCGTCCGGATGATTCCTTCAAAGCCGTGTGCAAACCGGCTATGCGGGAATGTACCGCCGGCGCTAACCCCATCACCACCCCGCACAGAACGGATACCAGTACGGTAAACAAAGCCACTGGCGGGTCAATGCCGGGATGGACAAAGCTGGGAAAAGTAATGGGACTGGTGGCCATCAGGACACGCAGTCCGAAAATACCAAGCAACAATCCCGCGGCCGCGCCCATGGCAGCCAGCACGCAACTTTCGGTTAGAAGCTGGCGCCACAATCGCAAGCGCCCGGCTCCTAGCGCCACGCGTAGCGCGATCTCTCTTTGCCGCGCTTCGGAGCGCGCCAGCAACAGGTTCGCAACATTAGCGCAGGCAATGAGCAGCACGAAAGCAACAGCGCCCAATAGAGCCATAGCCGCTGGCCGGATCTCGCCGAAGATCTCTTTGTCGAGCGCCGCTACCTCCACACCGCGCGCTTCATTAGTATTCGGGTATTGCAGGGCCAGCGCACGGCAGATCGTGTCCAATTCAGCTTGAGCCTGCGGCACCGTCACGCCAGTTTTCAGGCGCGCCAGTACGGCCGGGCCGCGATTCCCGCGCTCTCGAAGATCCTCCGCCGATCCCGACATCATCAACGGAACCCAAATCTGCGCAGTATCCGAAATCCCAGCGAAACCCGCGGGCATGATCCCCACCACGGTGTAAGAGCGCGTGCTGGTTCGAATGTTCTTGCCGATGATACCTGGGTCGGCTCCGTAGCGCCGCTTCCAGAGGCCTTCAGACAAAATCACAACCGCGTCGCGCATCGGAACCACGTCCTCGTTCGGCAAGAACGTTCGACCGAGGATGGGCCAAACGCCCAGGATCGGAAAGTAAGAAGCCGACACAAACTCGCCGTCGATCCGTTCCGGCTCATCCGCGCCCGTTAGCGTGAAACTGACGCCATCATAGACGGCCATATCCACGAAGGACTTACTCTGCTTGCGCCAATCCGCGAAATCGGGATAAGATGCGCCGCGGCGCTCCACATTCACCCGCTTCACATTGCCGATCAGCAGCGTGAGCTGGCTAGGATCGCGATAGGGCAGCGGCTTCAGAACCACGGCGTTGACCACGCTGAATATCGCGATATTCGCTCCAATCCCGAGAGCCAGTGCGAACACCGCCACGCTGGTGAACGCGGGGCTCTTTCTTAAAGTGCGCAGAGCGTAGCGAATGTCCTGCCAAAGAATCTCAATAGAACCGAGGGTCCACATTTCGCGGCATGCCTCCTTGAAGGAAGTGACGTTTCCGAAGCGGCGTCGTCCGGCACCGGCATCCAGCCCCTGAGCAATACTCCTCTGCTCGCGCATTTCAATATGAAAGCGCAGCTCGTCTTCCAGATCGCGATCCAGGCGGCGTCGCCGGATCAACGCCTTCAGCCGATGCAGCAGGATGGAGAACCGTTCTCCCATAAAACGCTTATGGGAAGTATATCATGCCCAGCCTGACACGGGTTGCGCTAAACTTTTACCAGAGAGAGGCGCGTGCTATGCGTCGAATTCTACCAGTTGTACTGATTTGTTTTCCGATGAGCTTCCCGGCGCTTGCGCGAAGCGGAGGGCACGGCGGCGGTGGATCCCACAGCGGAGGGGGGCACGTTGGGGGCAGTGCTGCCCGCAGCGTTTCCCGCGGATTCCGTGGTGGAGGCTTCAACCATCGGCCGGGATTCCGCTCTGGTTTCGGATTCCAACGCTTTCCGCGTTTTTATCCCTTTGCGAATTGGGGACCGGGGTACTACGGAGGTCTTGGTTACTATGACCCATACTGGTATTCTTCTCCCGATCAGTACCCGGATTCGGGATACAATTCCGGCTACGGTTACCAAAACGATCAAGCGCCGCCCGTGATCATTAACCCGGATTTCCCAAGCGGTCCGGCTCCGGCGCCCATGCTTCGCGAGTACACGGGTCCAGCGCCGCCGGCGCCACCGGTAACTATCCAGCGCAAATACGACGAGCCGCTTTATCTCATCGCGTTCAATGACGGTGTCATCCGCGCCGTGCTCGCCTATTGGGTGGACGGCGCATCACTGCACTACGTCACCATGGAGCATGCGCAAAAACAAGTCACGCTCGCTTCCGTGGATCGCGGGCTGAGCGAGCGACTGAACGGCGAACGTCAGGTAACATTTCAGTTGCCGCGCTGAGGGCAACCTGAGCAGCCGACTGCCAACCGGCACAAAGTGGTACGGTTAACAATCGCGCGCAGGATGCCATCCTAATGCCACTTAGTTTTGCCTGGTGGGGCAGGGCCATGCCCTGCCGGGATCTCGAGGAAGCGACTTTCCAGAACGCAGCAAACGATTGGTTCGTCCACCGTTTACGAAAACCGGCTCATCACCCACCTGGCAGGGCATGGCCCTGCCCCACCAGGCAAAACTAAGTGGCATTAGGATGCCATCCTGCCCCGCAACGTCATACAATCGTGTGCATGACCAGACGCACTCTCATGGGTACCCTCGCGGTGGCTGCCGCGGCGCAGGCTCAAAAGGCTCCCAAGGAATGGAAGCCGAAGCTCGGAGTGCTGGGGCCGTTCACGGAAGCGAACGTGGAATTTACACGCCAGGAAGGTTTCACCAACATGATCCTGGGTGCGAGCCCACGCTCGGAGCTGGACGCGACTACCATCACCGACGAAAAAATCGAGCACGTAAAGGCCACGCTCTCGAAGAATCAGATGCACGTTTCGGCGCTGCAGTTGGCTCAGAACCACATTTCGCCGGACGCCACTCAGCGCGCCAAAGAGAATAACTATTTCCTGAAAGCCATCGAGCTGGCCGGCAAGTTGGGTGTGCCCTACATCGGAACATGTTCCGGCAAGGACACGCAGAAATCGTTTCAAGGGCAGGTGGATGAAATCGTTCGCGTATACAACGACAAATATTTTGCGGCCTGCGAACAGAATCACGTCAAGATTCTGTGGGAGCCTTGGCCGGGCGGGCCAAATCTGGCTACGTCGCCGGCCGGATTTGACGCGTTGTTCAAGGGTTTTGGAACGTCGCCTTATGTTGGGCTGCAGTACGATCCGTCGCATCTGGTCTGGCAAATGATGGATCCGATCCAGACCGCACGGGAATTTGTGGATAAAATCTACGACGTTCATCTCAAAGATACCGAGATCCGCTGGGATGTGGTACGCCGCTGGGGGACCTTCCCTGTAAACCGCGTGAACTGGTGGAACTACCGGTTGCCCGGACTTGGATCCATCAACTGGGCTGAGTTTTTCAGCGTGCTGCAAAGGGCTGGCTACGCGGGCGCCATGAGCATCGAGCACGAGGATGCGCTGTACGGGGAAGACCACCAGGGGCCGGACTTCAGCGATGACTACAAGACAGGCTTCAAGATGGGTCATCGTTATTTGCGGCAGTACGTGCCGGACTAATCCACCGGTCGCTTACGCTCGCGGTTTGGTAACGATCGTTTGTAGCCGAGCCGCGGCCGTAAGGGAGTCGGTGCTTTTATTTTGGCCCACACGATGAAGAGACTCTTTGCCGTTACGGTGCTCGCGCTTACCTGCCCAGCCGCGGAGTCAAACCTGCATCCCGTCGGACGCGACATGCTTTGCATCACCGAAGGCGCGATCTCAGAATTACCTGGCCAACGCCTCTCGGTCGACGTCCCCAAGATGCGCGCGTACCTTAATCGCTGGACCTCGCAAACCATCGCCGCGCAGTTCACCTATCTTGGACCCACGCGAATCGAATCGAAGCTGGGTTCCGGTCAAACTCGCGTCCAGTTCGGATTCAAACTTCGTGCCCAGGATCCTTGCAACCTGGTTTACGCGATGTGGCGCATCGAACCGGAGTCGAAGCTGGTGGTGTCCATAAAGGCAAACCCCGGCCAAAACACCAGTGCGGCATGCGGCAACCAGGGCTATCACAACGTCAAGCCGCTCCACCACTCTCAGTTGCCAATCCTTCGCCCCGGCGACAAACACACGTTTCGCGTGGAGATGGCGGGCGAACAGGTGAGCGTCTTCGTGGACGGAGCCATGGTTTGGGATGGCAACGTCGGGCGCGAAGCGTTGCGCTTGGACGGCCCGGTAGGAATTCGATCTGACAACGCCAAGTTGCAGTTTGAGTTGCTGAGGGGGGAGTTTTCCCGTGGTCATCCCAATTCCGCAATCCCCTGCAAGGCGGAAGCTTCAGAATAAGGTTCGACTCACCTCGATTCCTTTTCTCTCCTCGCGGTAATACTGTTTAGACAAGCATGGATCTGGTTAAAGCGGCGCGCAAGGGCGAGGAAGCTGCCTTTCTGCAATTGTTCGATGAGCACCACTTGCCGCTGTTCCGTTTCGCGTACCGGCTGACAGGCTCGGTGGCGGATGCGGAAGATATCGTGCAGGAGTGCTTCCTGTCGCTGCTGCGGAAGGAATGCACGTATAATCCGAAACGAACGCCGATACGAACCTACTTGTTCGGGATTGTTCGAAATCAGTCCTTGAAGCGATTGCGGAAGAGCAATGTCGGAGTGAACGGGACGCGTCCGCGATCACCCGAGAGCGAAGTCTTACGCAACGAGATGGAAGATGCTGTTGCCCGCGCCGTGATGGAGCTGCCGGAGATCCAAAGAGAAGTGCTGATGCTTGCGCACTATGAGCAGATGCCACTCGCTGAGATCGCGCAGGTATTCGGCATTGAGCTGGGCGCGGCCAAATCGCGGCTGCAGCGTGCTCGCGCCAGTTTGAAAGAGACGCTGGCCGCATATGCGCCGGGCATGGAGCGAAAACGATGAACGACACGGAACTCGATGAAGTACTCAACAAATGGAGTGTGCCACCGGTGCCGGCTTCCTTGCGCGCGGGTGTTCTGGTGGGTTTCCACTCGCGGCCGGAGCGAAGGAAACTCCGCGGTTTGCGCGTGCTGATGACGGCAGCCGGCATTGCCTGTTTCTTGTTAGCGGTTACCCTGGCGCTTCCACAGACGCTCAATCTCATTTCACCTACCGTCCGGGCTCCTTACATAGTAGATTCCGATGTCGTGCGATATAGAAATGACGGTACGTCTTCGGTTGAAGTGCACCTCGCTTCATACAACAGCAACGGAAGCGAGATTGTTGTGTACGAGGTTTCTCCGTCGTTACTAACGGATCTCCAGCTAGGTCTGCAGGCTGTCAACTCCGCCTGGACGCAGCTTACATTACCTCTGGCGCTAAGCCATGAGATGTTGGAAAAAGCTAACTCCGTTGCCCGCGGCAGTATTGGCCTCGATCATTACAGGTTATGTTCTCAATCGTTTGGATGCGTGGGGAGCGGGCCCGCTCTGCTTCATACAGGCTGCGTGATCGAACCTGTAGTCGGCCATGAAACGATACTCGACCATCCGACTGTCGCTGTCCAAAGCATCTTGGATGATCGGCGGAGGGTGACTATGTGGATGGCTCCCGATCTGGGGTGCTTTGCCTTAAGAATTACAACCGAGGAACTGCGTCCCGACGGCACTTTTCACTTGGTGAGAAAAAAGCAGGCCACCAAGGTAACTCTTACGCCGGGAAAAACTGCCGCAGCGTCGCGAAAAACGCCTGAATAAACTCCACACCCGTCTGCGTGGCCACATCATCCCGGCCCTCGGCGACTGGAACCACCACTCGCACCAGCGCCGTATCGGTGCGGTTGTATCGAATCGCGTCCCATGCTACGTATGCCGCGGCTTTGTATTCGCTCGCCACTACACGATCGCGCGATTGGTACCAATATAAGACCATCGACCTGTTCTCACCCTTCGAGACCAGGTAGCGGTTGATCTCAATCGGCGTTGCGCGGCCCGGCACCGTCACTGGAATGGTGTCGGCTACGCTCCAAACCCAGCCCGATCCCGGCAGACAATTTTTAGGCGAGTGTGGAGTTTGCCCAGCCCTTTGCGATTTGAAAAATGCCACAAACAGGTTGGCCGCTTTTTCTGCCGATTCGGCGTAATCGCGCGTAATGTAGTCGTCCGCGCGCAGGACGTCTTTGACGTCTTGCTCCATCACGCCTTGGTGGATCGTTCGCCATCCGCCGAGCTCCTTCGGAAATCCGTCCAGCGCCCGGTAGGAAGGCGGAGTCTCGCCGCGCGAAAACCCGTAAAACACCGACGCTTGCACGATCAGCAAAACGCTGAGGATCATCGCCGCGCGGCTTTTCAGGAAGCTAAGTTGTGCCATGCCGGCTCACCGCAAGGTAAATTCGATTTACAAGCTGATGGAATGCGATCAGCAGCGTAAGCGCTACCAGGAATAACACCCAGCCCTCAAAAAGATGAAACGCTCCGCGCGCCAGGTCCGGACGATAGTCGCTGAGGACGCCGGTGAGGGCGACGCGGCTGGCATTGGCTGCTATTGCAATCGGAATGGTCGCCGGCAGCAGTACCCAACGCATCCAGACTTTCTGGTCGAAGAAATAAGCGTAGATCAACGACAGGAACCCGAGCGACATCAGGGAGCGAATTCCGCTACAGGCCTCCACCACCGATAGCCGTTGGTTGGCCAGCTCCAGCACATTGCCATCGCGCAGCACGGGAATGCCGACGAGGTTCAAGACGGTCTCGGCTACGCTCGACGCGAACAACTGCAACGGCAGCGTGATGCGCGCGTAGAGGATGGCCGGGATCGGGAACATGAATACCAGCAGGAACAACGGAAAGGCCAGCATCTTCAGTGCGCGGGCGCCTCCCAGGAACAAAATTGCACCCACCAGAGAGACAAGGAAGGCGGCGCGGGCGACGAAGATCTGTGCGCCCAGCGTTCCAAGCAGCATTTGAATAGCGCCCAGCATCACTACGGCCAGACCCCAGTAATTCGGAACTGGTTCGTGGGCGGCCAGCTGACCACGGCGTTTCCAAATAATGTAACCTGCAACTACCGGCACGAAAAACCCGTGTCCCACATCCTCGTCAGAAGCCCATTGCCGGACCAGTCCAATGAGAACCGGCGCATAGCAAGCCAGCAGCAGGGCGCCGAACCAGGCAATCGCCGCCCAGGGCAATATCGGGTTTTCCGTGGACGCGGAGCGCTGTTCGGGCAGACTTCTAGCGTAGGTTGCCATGCTATTGGGAGGTAAACGAACCACCTGAGATCCCATTCGAAGGATCGAAGGGGACTAAAATAAGTGTGTGGCTGTCTTGCGTCTGGTTTTCATCCTGATTGTAGCATCGAACCTTTTTGTTCAAACCCCGATATTTGCTCAAACCCCAATATTTCCGCTGAGCGAGATTCGCGCCGGCCAGCGCGGCATCGGCAAAACGGTGTTCTCCGGTAGTAAGATCGAGGAATTCCAAGTGGAAATTCTGGGCGTGCTGGAGAATCTCGGCCCCAAACAATCGGTGATCCTGGCGCGCTTGTCGGGTGGGCCGCTCGCCAAGACCGGTGTTATGCAGGGCATGAGCGGGAGTCCGGTTTATATCGACGGACGATTGGTGGGCGCGGTGGCGCTGGCGTTTTCCTTCGCGACCGAGCCGATTGCCGGAATCCGCCCCATTGAAGAAATGCTGGCGGTGAGCACTCAGCCTGCGAATCAGGCTCCCATAGCGGTGCGGCGCTCTAAGAAGGATGTCGCCTTCCAGCCCGCCGCTGGAGCCGGATCGGATTCACTTGCCACCAATCTGATGGAAATCGCTACACCGGTTTCTTTTAGTGGTTTCACATCCGCTACGCTCGACCACTTCGCGCCGGAGCTTAAGAAGCTGGGCTTGGAACCTCGGCAGGGAATTTCGAGCGGCGGGCGGCTGCCTTCCAAACTCGGAAATCCTGAGTTATTGCGGCCCGGAGACATGATATCGGTGGATCTGCTGTCGGGCGATCTCTCTATAGGCGCCGAAGGGACGGTCACCGAGGTGGACGGGAAAAAGATCTATGCGTTCGGCCATCGATTCCTGTCGGTGGGTGAAACGGAACTTCCGTTCGCTCGCGCCGAGGTGCTGACGCTGCTCCCCAACCTGGCCGCGTCATTCAAAATTTCCACCGCGCGCCAGTGGATGGGCACCATCACGCAGGACCGCAGCACCAGTATTTATGGAGAGCTCGGCCGCAAGGCGGATACGGTCCCTATCGCCGTTACCATGAAAGATGGGCAGCGGGCGCCGATCTCCTATCACATGCAGATGGTGAACGATCGGGTGCTGACGCCGTTCATCGTACAGATGGCGGTGTATTCGGCCATCGACGCCACTGAACGCACGCTTGGCCTCGCCAGCTACTCACTGCGCGGCGCGGTGGAATTTCAGCCCGGTGTTCCGCCGCTGAAGTTGGATAACGCTTATGCCGGCGATTTCAATGTGCCGCTGCAGGCTTCGAGCGGCGTCTCCTCTCCGCTGGCTTACTTGATGAGCGCCGGTTTCGATGCGCTGAAGATCAAGAATATTTCGCTCGAGATCCAGGCGTCCGAACGCAAACGGCTGCTGCAGATCGATCAGATCACAGCGTCGCGCAAGGACGTGCACCCTGGCCAACCTGTGGATTTGACCGTCACCTTCACCGAAGATAACGGCGTGGAAGCGGAGAAGACCGTACGTTACACCGTTCCCATCGGCGCTCCCTATGGCACGCTCAACTTTACGGTTTCGGATGCCACCTATTCGAACCTGCTCGACTATCAGCAATTGGCTTCCACAGTTCTGAAGTCTCCCACCCAGTTGGTTTCATTCCTGAACGAGCTGCGTCCCAACACGAACGCCTATGTGCGAGTGTGGCGGACCGATCCCGCTTATCAGGTGCAAGGCGAGGATCTGCCCGATCCACCGCCATCGCTGGGCCTGATTCTCGCGAAAGCACAGGCAGCACAAGGAACATGGTTCGCACGCGGCTCGAAGATCGACGAGCTGTTGATCGGGACCGGCAACGTGGTAGTAACCGGCTCCAAGAATGTATCCGTGGAAGTGAAGGAATGAACCGTCTCGCAACTTTGTGCCTTTTGGCAATCGCAGCTCTTCGCGGCGCTACCACCACCACGTGGGAGATGAACACCTATCAGGATTTTCTGAAGGGTCACTTTACGGGTGTCTCGCTAGATCGGGACGGGAAGCTGATGCTTGCGCCCAAGCTCGAAACGGTTTTTTCATCCGGTCAACAGGTGATCTGGAGCATCGCCGAAGCGCCGGATGGTTCCTTTTACGTTGGAACCGGACATCGCGGCCGCGTGTATCGAATCGACGCTTCGGGAGCCAACACATTGGTCTGGACCGCGGATCAACCGGAGGTTTTCGCGGTAGCTGTGGACTCCGCGGGTGTCGTCTACGCAGCCACGTCACCAGACGGAAAAGTTTATCGCATCGAGAAAGGAAAAGCGTCCGAATTCTATGCGCCCAAGGCCAAGTACATCTGGTCGCTCGCGTTCGCAAAAGATGGCAGCTTGTTTGTGGGCGCCGGAGACCCGGCCAATGTCTATCGCGTGGATAAGTCAGGCAAAGCCGAGCTTTACTATGAAACCGGGCAGTCGCACGTAACCGCGCTCGCCTTCGATTCGCAAGGGAACACGCTGGCGGGCACTGAGCCGAACGGCATCATCTACCGCATCAGCGCGCCCGACAAAGCTTTCGTCTTGTACGACGCGAATTTACCAGAAATCCGTTCCATCGTTCCCATGCCGGACGGCACTGTGTACGCCGCGGCATTGGGCGGCTCCATCGCCAGATCCACCGGGACGCAGAATACGGGCGTTGCCGCGCCGATTAGTGTCACCGTCACCGCGCCACCCACCTCCATCACTGTTTCCGATACCCAAGCAGGCGGCGACATTAAACCGAGAGCGGACGCGTCCAGGCCAGCCGCGCAGGTAGGCCAAGCTGTTACAGCGGTAACCAGTCCACTGGTGGAAATACCCGGCGTCGATAAATCGGCGGTGTATAAAATCAATTCCGATTCCACCGTGGAAACTCTGTGGAGCTCGAAGGACGAAAACGTCTACAGCATGGTAGTGGAGCCGGATGGCGGTATCGTCTTCGCGACGGATGGACAGGGTCGCGTCTACCGCCTGCATCCGGACCGCAAGGCAACGCTGCTGGTAGAAACCAACGAAGGCGAAGCGACGCGTTTAATGGCCGCGCCCGGCGGTATTCTTGCCGCCACCGGGGACATGGGCAAGCTCTTCCGATTGGCAGGTTTGGAGGGCATGAATGGCAGTTACGAATCGCCCGTGCACGATTCCGGAACCGTCGCCCGCTGGGGACGCATGAGTTGGCGCGGCCCAGTGGGAAAGGCCGCCTTCTCGACGCGCTCTGGGAATTCCGCGCGTCCGGACAAAACCTGGAGCGACTGGGAGCCGCTGGCCGACGCGCCAAATCCGCTGGTCCGCAGTCCCAATGCGCGCTACATTCAATGGCGCGCGGAGCTAAAAGGCCCCGGCGCGGCTGTCGAGAACGTCAGCATCGCTTACCTTCCGCAGAATAATCCGCCGGTGGTTCGAAGCATAAACGTGACCACGCAAGCTCCCAGTGGTTCGGCGCAGTCCAAGGCCTCCAGCTCCTCTTCGGCCGCCTACAGCATCACAGTGACAGATACAGGCGAATCCTCCACTCCCGCCGGCACTCCCACGCAAGCTCTTTCGCGCGGCCCCAATTCGCAGATCCAGATCACCTGGCAGGCTGATGATCCGGATGGTGACCGCTTGACTTACGCGCTTTATTTCCGCGGCGAAGATGAAACGGAATGGAAGCTGTTACGCGCGAATATGGCGGAGAACTCGCTGCTGCTGGATGGCGACATCCTGGCCGACGGGCGCTACTATTTCCGCGTAGTGGCTTCCGACCGTCCTTCGAACCCTCCGAACGTCGCCCGCCAGGACCAGTTGGTGAGCCCGCCAGTGCTGATCGATAACACGCCTCCCGTAGTTACGCTGAGCGCTCCTCGGCGCACCGACAGCCACCTGGAAGTGGATGCGGATGTGGTAGACAGCACCTCGCCGCTGCGGCGCTGCGAATATTCCATCGACGCCGGCGCCTGGGTTCCAGTGGAAGCCGCCGACGGCGTCACGGATTCGCCACGCGAACAGTTCCACATTGTAATCGACAAGCTCCGCGCGGGCGAGCACCTGCTGGTGGTCCGCGCCTACGACACAGCGAACAACGCCGGCCTGGCGAAAGTTGTGGTGCACTGACACCGAATTCAGGATTCAGGAAGCCGAGGAAGTCAAGGAAGGAGGTTTGCGCGCGCTGAGGCGCGGCGCGTTAACGTTTCATCTTTGGTGTTACGCCCCCGACGTCCCGCCGGGAGGAGTTGTTTCCGTTTCCACTACGTAGGGCCCGTTGTTCCGGTGCGGCAGTGCGGAGCTGAGGAAGGCAATCAGGAATATCGCCGCGTCGCGCCTCAGCGCGCGCGCAACCTCCTTCCTTGACTTCAACGGCTTCTTGAATTCCTGAATTCGGGGTCCACCGCTTCGATGTTACGATAGCTAATTCCATGCCTCTCTACCAGGTCATCGTCCTTGCCATAATCCAAGCGCTCACCGAGTTTGCTCCCGTCAGCAGTTCGGCGCACCTGGAAGTGGCGCCCTGGCTTTTCGGCTGGAAAGATCCCGGACTCACCTTCGATGTCGCGCTCCACGCGGGCACCCTGGCCGCGATTCTCATCTACTTTTTCAAGGATTGGGTGCAGATCATCGGCCAGGGCCTAGGGCTGCGCGCGGGTACCGATCCCCAGCTCAAGCAGAATCGCGCGCTACTGTGGCTGCTCGCGATAGCATCCATCCCGATCGGCGTCATAGGATTCTTGTTCAACAAACAAGCCGAAACCAGCTGGCGCAATCCCTATCTGATCGGCGCCATGCTGATCGTCATCGGCATCGTCATGTGGATCGCCGAACGCAGGGGCGCGGGAACCAAGCCCATGAGCCAGATTAACTGGGCCGACGGTCTGACCATCGGAATCGCGCAGGCCCTTGCGGTAGTGCCCGGTACGTCGCGTAGCGGCATCACCATTACTGCCGGGATGTTCCGCGGCCTGGACCGCGAGACGTCCGCGCGCTTTTCGTTCCTGCTCTCGGCGCCCGCTATCGCCGCGGCGGCTCTGAAAAAAGGCTGGGATATCCATAAACATGGTGGCATCCCGCCGGATATGAAAATCCCCTTCCTGGTGGGCACGGCGTTGAGCGCCATCCTGGGCGCGATAGTCATCGCTTTCTTTCTGCGCTACCTGCGCCGCCACAGCCTGATGCTGTTCGTGTACTATCGCATCGTTTTTGGCATAATAGTAATCGCTCTTGCTGCATTTTTCCGCTTCACCGCGGAATGAAGATTCTAGGACCTACTCGCTTCCACAGGTTGAATGAAGCCGGCGCATTGGTGTTTCTATTCGCCGGACTCTTCTTCAGCCTCAGCCTGGTTTCCTATCACCCGCAGGACCCCTCCTGGAACTCGGCCTCCGGCGCCCTGCGCGCTCACAACCTGACTGGCCTCGCTGGATCCTACACTTCCGACCTTTGCTTGCAAGTTCTGGGACTGAGCGCCTTCGCTATCCCGGTACTGCTATGGATGCTGGCCTGGCGTTGGGTTCGTTCCGCAGAAATTAACGCGCCGCTCATCAAAGTGTTCGGATCGGGTTTGCTCCTTCTCAGCATCTGCGCCGGGCTCTCCCTGCTGCCCTCGTGGCATCCTTGGAACGGCGCGTTCTCGGCCGGCGGCATACTCGGAGTCTTGCTGGCTGATTCCCTGACGGCGTCGCTCAATCTCACTGGCGCCGCGTTGCTCACATCCATTTGTTTAATTCTGTCTCTCTACCTGATCTCTACTTTTTCCATGGCCACGTTGGCCAAGTGGCTGGCAGGACCGTTGGGATTGCTCAGGAACGCATTAGTACGCTGGGACAAATGGCGCAATGACCGCCGCCAGGTTGCATTGGAGCGAGCCGAAGCTCGCGCACAGCGTAGAGCGGAGAAGGAAGCTCTAGGCGAGACGCAGCAAGTTGTTCGCGAAGCAGCAGCAGAGCTGAAACGAGCGCGAGCCGCGGCCGCTGGAGCTGAATCGGCGCACACGGAACCGGAGGCTGCACCCGCTGCCGATGAAGAGATTCCCATCCATACCCTGGAGTACGATCCACCCGCTCCGCCGCCTCCAGCCCCTGTGGAGGCAGCTGCACCCGCGCCAGGCTTGACGCGCGGACGATTTCCCACAGCTCCGGAAGTTACTGAACATCCTGAGTATCGCCTGCCGGCTACGGATCTGCTCAACGAAATCCCTGGCCGTAGCTCTTACGATTCCATCGAGCTCAAAGAAATCGCGACCCGCATCAAAGCGAAGTTCGAAGAATTCAACGTTCGTGGCAACGTGGTGCAGATCAATCCTGGCCCGGTGGTCACTACGTTCGAATTCAAGCCCGAAGCCGGGATCAAATACAGCCGGATCACCACACTTTCGGAAGATCTGTGCCTGGGATTGCAAGCCGAATCGATTCTGATCGAACGTATTCCCGGCAAACCGACTGTGGGAATCGAAGTTCCCAATTCGCGGCGTGAGCTGATCAGCCTGCGCCAGATTCTGGAATCGGATGAATTCAACGAATCGAACTCGCATTTGACCATTTGCCTGGGCAAGGATATCAGCGGACGCATCAAAGTTGCCGCGCTGGAATCGATGCCGCATTTGCTGATCGCAGGATCGACCGGAGCCGGCAAAAGCGTGATGCTGAATTCCATGATCATGTCTATCCTCTACAAAGCCACCCCGGATGAGGTGCGCATGATCCTGGTGGATCCGAAACGGCTTGAAATGGGGCTTTATGAAGGCATCCCGCATCTGCTGACGCCGGTGATTACGGATGCAAAGAAGGCCACTAACGCCTTGCGCAACGCGGTTCTCGAGATGGAGCGGCGCTTGAAGCTGCTGGCCGGGCAGGGTGTTCGCAATATCGATCAATACAATCGAAAGATGAAGCAACTGCAGAATGAGCCGCGCAGCCTGTTCGATGAAGAAGAGCCGATGACTGCCGAAGATCTGCGACCGCTTCCCTACATTCTCATCCTGATTGACGAGTTGGCGGATTTGATGATGGTGGAGCGCGGCAATGTGGAAGAAGCGGTCACGCGCCTGGCGCAAATGGCGCGCGCCGTGGGCATGCACCTGGTGCTGGCCACGCAGCGGCCCAGCGTGGACGTGATCACGGGATTGATCAAAGCGAATTTTCCTTCGCGCATCAGTTTCCGAGTGGCCACGCGCGTGGATTCTCGCACCGTGCTCGACATCATGGGTGCTGAACACCTGTTAGGCAAGGGCGACATGCTGTTTCTGCCGCCAGGTTCCTCGCGGCTGATCCGCGTGCACGGGGCATTTGTGACCGAGGCGGAAACCAATCGCGTCGTCGAGTTCTGGAAAAATCAAGCCCGGCCGGATTACGACCAGACCTTCCTGCTGGCTCCTCCGGCTGAGGAAGGCGAGGAAGCCGAGGGCGCCGAATTCGAAGGCGCCGACGATCCCGCTTACACCGATGCCGTACGCGTGGTACTGGAGATGGGCAAAGCCTCCACATCCACGCTGCAGCGCCGGTTGCGTTTAGGCTATGGCCGCGCGGCCAGAATTCTGGATATGATGCAGCGTGAAGGCATCATCGGTCCCCCGGACGGCAGCAAGCCGCGCGAGGTGTTGAAGCGGCCGGATTGGTTGGAAGAGGTGGAGAATCAGTTGCGGTGACCCGGCGAATGTTTCTTGGTGCAAGTGCGGCGGCCTCGCTAGCCGGTCAGGAGATCCTGACGCTCGCGCCTCCCAAGGCTGACGCGCGCATTCCGTATGGCAAGGACCCTCTGCAGTTCGGCGATCTGAGATTGCCGTCGGGGCCAGGTCCGCACCCGGTGGTCATCTTCGTGCATGGCGGATTCTGGAGAGCTGCGTACAATCTGGATCATGCCGGCCATCTGTGCGCGGCGTTGACCCGTTCAGGCGCGGCGACTTGGAGCATCGAATATCGCAGGATCGGAGACCCGGGCGGTGGATGGCCAGGCACGCTGGAAGATGTGCTGCACGGTTCAGAACACATCAAGACTCTATCAAGGCGCTATCCGCTGGACCTCCGGCGCACGATCGCGGCCGGGCATTCGGCCGGGGGGCAATTGGTGCTTTGGCTAGCCGCCCAAATGGCCGTTGATCTGCGCGGTGTCGTTCCGCTGGCGGCCGTATCGGATCTGCGCCGCGCCTGGGCGCAGCAACTGAGCGGAGGAGTGGTGAAGCAATTTTTGGGAGGATCGCCGGAGCAGGTGCCGCAACGCTACGACGCCACATCGCCCATCGAGCTGTTGCCCATTTCC
>DASYNU010000170.1:0-5168 GCA_036008345.1 Bryobacteraceae bacterium | reverse complement strand
TAGCTTCGACAGCAATGACGATTGTCCCGGTGAAACTCCCGCAGCCGACTACACTCAGTTGCCTTCTCTCTTTAAGAAGAAATAGTCAGCGCAGCCGCGATCTCGTCTCTCATGCGCAGCGTGTTTTCCCGAACCGATTTTACGAACTTCTCCTTCGTTACGCTCTCATTCCCGAATGCGTACGTAATCCCGCGGGACGAGTTTACGATTGCTCCCAAGCCGTCCCCGTTGAAGCAAGCCGCGGCGCCTTCGGAACTGGCTCCCTGCGTTCCATAACCCGTCACCAGAATAAACGCGTGCGGCAGAAGAGCGCGAAGACGGCGGGCATCTTCGGGAAACGTCGCGCCCACCACCGCGCCGACGGAGCTGTAGCCGGATTCCCCGATCTGACCCTCGCCGAAATCACGAATGGTCTGAGCGATGGATTCGTAGAGCGGACGCCCGGTGCCTTGCAGTATCTGATCCTGATAGTCGCGCGATCCCGGGTTCGATGTCTTGAGAACCACAAAAATCCCCTTGCCGTGCCTTCGGCAGGCATCCAAATAAGGCAGCATGCTATCGGGGCCGAGATATGGCGTCACGGTCATGGCGTCCACATCGAAACTTGTTTCGCCCAAATAGGCCGCGGCGTAGGCTTCGGCAGTGGAATCCACGTCATTGCGCTTGCCGTCCGCGATCACCAGCAGCCCTCTTTGTTTCGCAGCTTGGACGGTATCTTCAAAAGCCTGGATTCCCGCGGATCCGTACTGCTCGTAGAATGCCAGTTGAGGCTTGACGATCGCCGCCAATCCGGCGATTGTATCCAGCACCAATTCGTGAAAATCGCGAATGGCGGAGCGGACCACATCCGGAGTGAGCGCGCCCCGGCCGGATTTTATAAACGCCGGCATCAGTTCAATCCGTGGATCCAGACCCACTACGCACGGGCTTTCCGTCTTGCGTATGGCTTCCACCAGCCGGTCAGAAAATAATCGCACGCCTGGTTATACGTTATCGAATTTCCAACAGTCCATTCCGAGCCGTGCCCGCCAGGAAGCGCTACCACGAGCCCGGAACTCGTGCGCTCGATCCTCAGCTTCTCAGCGGATAAGCCATCATTATAGAACCGAAACTTTTGGTCTATTCGGAATAAAAGAGCGCTGATCCATCCACCAGCGACCCGCATGAAAACCAGGTTCTGTCCCCGGAACCGAAATGAAATCGATGCCTGGGCAAGAGCCTCCGCGCCGGTCACTTCTTAACGACTGTGCTATATTCCAAACGTGAAAGGCGTCGTATTAGCGGGCGGCACGGGCAGCCGCTTGTTTCCCCTAACCAAGATCACCAACAAGCATTTGTTGCCGATCTATGACAAGCCCATGATTTATTACCCCATCCAGACCCTGGTGGACGCGGGGATCAAGGAAATCCTGGTGGTAACGGGAGGGCGCAACTCCGGCGACTTCCTGCGGCTGCTGGCCAACGGGCGGGAATTCGGGCTGAAGCACCTGGATTACACCTACCAGGAAGGCGAGGGCGGCATCGCGGACGCACTGGCGCTGGCCGAACACTTCGCCGACGGGCAGAAGATCTGCGTGGTATTGGGCGACAACATCATCGAAGGCACGGTGCGCGACGCGGTGGAGGATTTCAGGCGGCAGCCCTCGGGCGCCAAGATCCTGCTTAAGGAAGTAGCGGACGCCGAACGGTTCGGAGTGGCCGAACTGCGAGACGGGCGCATCGCCGGAATCGAAGAGAAGCCCAAGCATCCCAAATCGAATTACGCCGTCACCGGCATTTATATGTACGACGAGACGGTGTTCGAGAAGGTCCGGGTGCTGGTGCCCTCCGGGCGCGGGGAACTGGAGATCACCGATGTCAACAACGCCTACATCCGGGAAGGTTCCATGAGCTACGCGTATCTGAACGGCTGGTGGACCGATGCGGGCACGTTCGAATCGCTGCTGCGGGCGGCCAATCTGGTGGCTGAGACGCGGGCGAAGACCGAAGCCATGAGCGTGAAATCGTGAGCGCGGCTGCCAGCGACACGGCGGGTGTGGAGATTGCGACGCCGGAGTGCGAGAAAGGGCTGGGGCAGGTAATTCTCGCGCCGGATTCCAAAGATTTGATTCCCGGGGTGCGAATTCATCCGTATCCATTGTGGCCGGACGATCGCGGCTATTTTCTGGAAGTGCTGCGGGTGGGGCAAGGCCTGGCGGGGGAGTTTCCAACGGGATCGACGCAGGTTTCGGCCGCGCTCAGCTATCCCGGGACCATCAAGGCGTTCCACTTCCATCGCCAGCAGACGGATTGTTGGGTGCCGGTGCAGGGAATGTTCCAGGTGGCGCTGGTGGATCTGCGGAAGCAATCGCCGGCATTCGGCGCGCGCAACACACTGTACGTGGGTACATTGCGGCCATGGCAGCTTTTGATTCCGCCGGGAGTAGCGCACGGCTACAAAGTGATTGGAGCGGGGCCGGCTTTGCTGGTTTATGTGACGGACCGGTTCTACAACCCCAAGGACGAAGGGCGTGTTCCGTATAACGATCCGCAGATCAAATACGACTGGGAGACGCAGCACAAGTAGCCGAAAAGCATCGGAGTTTCCATGGGCCCTGCGGCTCAGCTCACTAAAACTGATGAAGAGGCCCCCGTGGCGCGGACTCTCAGTCTGCTGCGCCAAGACTGGTCTCGGCGTCGGGCGGACATCGACATGAGTGTCGATGCTGCACGCAAGAGTGCGTGCGCCACAAGGCGTCTTCAAGGGAGTCGGTGGTTTTTCACGCGCGGGCCCGATCAAGCTCACTCGCCCGATGGTCGTAATTCCTGGCGTAATAGGATTGGTACTCGCCAGATTTCACGTCGCGCACCCACTGGTGGTTGGTACGATACCAGTCCACCGTTTCTTTCAGACCGCGCTCGAAGTCCATTTGAGGACTCCAGCCGGTTTCCTTTGATAGCTTCGCGCTCGATAGCGCGTACCGCCGGTCGTGACCCGGACGATCGGTTACCGTGGTCATCAAACTGGCCGGTTTGCCGGTGATTGCGAGAATTTCCTCGATCACCCATCGATTCGCAACAGAACGATTGCCGCCAATATTGTAGATTTCGCCGTCCCGGCCCTGCTCAAGGATCGCCAGCAGCGCGCGGCAGTGATCCTCCACGTACAGCCAATCCCGCACCTGCATCCCGTCTCCATAAACCGGCAGTGGTTTGTCTTCCAACGCGTTTGAGATCATTAGCGGGATCAGCTTTTCCGGAAACTGGTAAGGTCCGTAGTTGTTCGAAGCGCGCGTCACCATCACCGGCATTTTGTAAGTCTTGAAATAACCCAGAGCCAGTAAATCCGATCCGGCCTTGGATGCCGAATACGGACTGCTGGGTTGCAGCGGGAAATTCTCGTCGGCTTCGAGCGGCGCATCCAGACTTCCGTAAACTTCATCCGTCGAGACATGAATGAACCGGCCCACCGCTCTGGCGCGCATGCTCTCCAAAAGATTGAAGGTGCCGCGCAAGTTGGTCTCGAAGACCGGCTGTGGCGAGAAGATGCTGCGATCCACATGCGATTCCGCCGCGAAGTGGACTACCGCATCCGGCCTGGTTTCCTCGAAGATTTGGCGCAGCCCATCCAGGTCGCAGAGGTCGGCCTTCTGAAACCGGTATCGCGCGTTATCCGCCACCGCAGCCAGGTTCTCCAGATTTCCAGCGTAGGTGAGTTTATCGATATTGACGATCTCAGTGGAGCTATTTTGGAGGGCCAAGCGGACAAAGCAAGAGCCGATGAATCCGGCGCCTCCGGTAACCAGAATTTTCATTTAGACCTTTATTGTACCGGCAATCCCGCGCGGCGCGAATGTACCAAAGTACTAAGTAAGTTGGTGCGACGACTTCACCTTCCAGTTCCACGCGGTCTTGACGATCTCTTCCAAAGTGGAATGCTGCGGCCGCCAACCCATTTGCTCCGCTGATTTGGTGGCGTCCGCGACCAGGCAGGCAGGATCGCCGGCCCGCCGGCCCACCTCACGGACGGCTGCTTTTCGACCGGAAACTTTCTCCACCATCGCTACCACCTCCCGAACAGAGTGGCCTTGCCCAGTACCGAGATTGAACGCATCGCTGGCCTTGCCGGCATCCAGATAGCGAAGAGCGGCCACATGGGCCTGCGCGAGATCGGTGACATGCAAGTAGTCCCGAATGGCGGTGCCATCCGGTGTGTCGTAGTCTGTTCCGTAGATCTCCAAAGGCTGATTTGGCGGCATCGCCGCGCGAATCGCCAGCGGAACAAGATGCGTCTCGGGATCATGATTTTCGCCCAGTTCTCCGTCCGGGTCCGCTCCCGCTGCATTGAAATAGCGGAGGGCTACCCAATGTAAGTTATGGATACAGCCGTACCAATGCAATAGCCGCTCCACCATGAGCTTGGATTCCCCATAAGGATTCACGGGCTGCTGAATGTGTTTCTCGGTAATCGGGATTTGCAGCGGATTTCCATAAGTAGCGCAGGTGGAAGAAAAAACTATTTTCCCTACATTGCGCGAGCGCATGGCCTCCAGCAGATTCAGGGTGTTGACCAGATTGTTGCGGAAGTACAACTCCGGAGCGCGCATCGATTCGCCGACATAGGCAAAAGCGGCAAAGTGTAATACCGCGTCAATTGGATACTGAGCGAATACCCGGTCGAGAGCGCTGCGGTCGCCGGCGTCCGCTTCAATCAGCGGCCCCCATTTCACGGCCTCCCGGTGTCCGCGCTTCAAATCATCCAGGACAATCGGCTGCATGCCGGACTGAGCCAGGGTTTTCGCTGTGTGGCTGCCGATATAGCCGGCCCCGCCGGTAACTAGGACATGCACGCGTTCTTCGATCTTACCAACAACCACGCGATGGTCATAAGATGCAATCCTGCGGCAGCCTGCGAAGCGAAGAAAGCTAGCGGCGCGGCGACAGACACCTTCGTGCAGCCGCAGGGTGCGATGTGCCTAGGCGCGCGGCGGAGACTGATGGTGCTGGTGGATAGAGAGCGACTGCCGCGGAGCGAGGGTCGACAGTCCAATAGGGCAGGCCTCCGGCTGGCCGATCGCGCCAGCCATAGGCTTACTCTACAGCGGCGGTCGATTTCCTGGCTACGGCTACCAGCGACAATCCCGGCCACGGCATCAGACCGTCCACGAGCCGCCAAAACCAGACTGTCT
>DASYNU010000169.1:0-21467 GCA_036008345.1 Bryobacteraceae bacterium | reverse complement strand
GTCCAGGTCAGACTGGAGCTGAGTCTGATGGTGTCCAGTGCGAACAGGTCGAGGTTCAGGTAGTTGAATGGTTGTGATGCGGCGACCGGGTATGAAGCCGTGGCTGTGGACGCTACGCCGTAAGTGAACTGCGCCAGCGTTGTGTAGGTGACCAGCGGTGTGACGTTGGTGCTGAAGTCGAAATCGTTCAGGCGCAAAACTCGGCCGCTCAAGCCGAACTTGAACTGGTGCCGGCCCGTCACCCAGCTCAGCGAGTCGCTGATTTGGAAACGCGAGGCACGGCGGCCCTGTATCCAGTTGTTGTCCAGCCCTCCAATGGTCGTGAAGGGAGCGTCCGGCCCCACGCCCGCCAGCACAATCGGAAATGCGGCCGAGGTTTTCGAAGGGTCCAGTGGTCCAAAGAGACTTGCATACCAGGAGAAGGCCGGGTTGAAGTAATTCACCAGCGACGGACTGAACAGATGCGTGTAGCCAGATGCGAATGAGTAAAGCGGCTGCGGTGAAGTGGCGTTGAACAGCGGGTTGATGGGATCCGTGTAGGCGGCCTGGACGCCGGTGTCCGCCTGGAAGCGATACCACATGGAATTGTCCGCGCTGAGGTTGTGATCTATGCGAGCCGTGAATACTTGCTCATGATCGGCGCTCGATTGCGAAACATCTTGGCGATTGGCGCAGCCGGTTCCACTGACGCCTAGCGGACAGCCCAGCACCGGCAATGGCGTACCTGCCGTGTTCTGGTAGAGCGCAAACATGCGCTGGTAAAACGCGACCATTTGAGGCGCAGCCGGGTAATGGGCGCCAGTCACTGGATCCACCCCGCCCTGCGGCAATTGAGAGAGCACGTAATTTTGGAATTGCGGCGAAGGAACGGTGACGGGCGTCACGATGGGCAGAGCGATACGCAGCCATTCTCCATCGAAGAAGAAGAACAGCTTGTCATGCGCGATGGGGCCTCCCAGGCTGCCTCCGAAGTGGTTCACGTTGGAGCGCGGCTTTTGATTGCCAGGCGTCGAGTTGGTGAAGTAATTGGCGGCGTTCAAGTGCGATCCGTTCCAAAGTTCGTACAGATTGCCGTGAAAACTGTTACCGCCGCTTTTGGTGATGTAGTTGATTTGCGCGGCGCCGTAGCGCCCTTGATCGACGGCGTACGAGGTAGTGTTCACGGTCACTTCGGCGATGGAGTTCAGTCCCAGCACCAGGTTGGTGGAGAGGCCGCTATTCAAATTGGTGAGGGGATCGTTGGTTTCGAGGCCGTCGACGATATAGGCGTTGGACAATGCCGGCAAGCCATTGAACTGGACGTTGCCGTAGCCGTTTTGGCCGCCCACGAAGTCGTTCGAACTTCCCGCGGTGTTGATCAACGCGCCGGGCGCGAACTGCGCCGGATACGTGAGATCGGAACCAGGGTTGGGCAGATTTTCGATGGCTTTCGCGTTAAGGGTTGTCGCGGTGTTGGGATTCTCGGTGTTGATGAGCGGAGCGTCTGTGGTGACGACGATGTTTTCTTGGGCCGCCTTGATGCTCAAGACAAAATTGACCGTTTGTGTTTGGCCCAATCCGGCGGCCACTTGCGAGCGCGTCTGATCCTCGAAGTTGGAGGCGTGGGCGCGGACGGTGTACGAACCGGGTTTTAATTGTGGGAAGCTGAACCGCCCAGTCTGATCAGTTCGCGCGGATCTTTTCGATCCATCGTCTGCGCCGATTAAGGTGACAGTGGCGTCCGAGATTGCGGCTCCCGTAGCATCGGTCACTTGTCCGGCGATGGCGCTGGTGGTTTCGCCTTGGGCGAAGGCGAACGGCATGGTTGCCAGGGCGAGCGAAACGGCGATGGCCCAGCATTTCCAGGACACCAGCCTAGTTTACACCGATTCTATTATTCATGTAAACTACAATTAATGTGTTATGCTGAGCGTGAGTTACCTGCGAAAAATCGATCCAAGGCACCGACTCCCTGACGGTCGCGGTTCGGCTCCATCACCGAACCGCGAGCGTAAGCGACCGGTGCTCTTAGAACGCGTAGCCGATGGTGGCTTGATAGGTTCGCGGGGCGACGAAATGGGTGCCGCTGAACGTCGAAAGGAAATTGTAGAGCGCTAACTTGTTGGTCAGGTTTTCTACCGTGAAGCGCAGCGTCCAGCGTGGTCCGGATTCTTTGTGGAACAGGTTATCGGTTCCGATGCCGGCATTGAACAAATTGCGAGGCTTGACGCGATCCGGATTGTGGTCGTCATTCTCCGTGCCGGTTTGCGGGAGCGTCAGCAGCGTGGATTTGCCGACGCCGCTGCAACTGGTGACGGGAGTCGAATACGTCGCAATCATCCCGTTGCAGGAGAAGCCGATGGCCACCTGTTCCGCTGCCGTCAACATTGTTGCGGCCTCCACATCCGGCACGCCGCTGACTACCAGGCCGCTATCGTAGCGCCAGGTGAAATCGATCCACTCGCGATTATGCGGGCGCTGGTAACGCGTGACCACTGTTTGTTGATAGGCCTGATCGTGATCGATTCGGAATACGTTGGTGGGCAAACCACCCAGTGGGATCAAGCCGCCAACTTCTGGAGGAAAGAAGCGGGCGCGTGTGTGGCCGAGAGTCAGGTAGGCTTGAAAGCCATGCAGGTCGATGGTGCTCAGCCGGCCCGTCACGCCGTCGAGCTTCGAATTGTGCCAGGCGATAGGGAAGGTAATGGGAGTGTTGAAGAACACGCTGAAGTCGTACGCGTTGTTGGTGTATTTCCAGAAATAATCGGCATCAATAATGAGCCACTTTCCGATGCCCTGCTGGAGCCCCGTATTGTACTGGTTCCGATCGCCGGGCTTGAGGGGCTGTGACACCGATCCGAAAACGTTCTGGGCCAGTCCGCCGCCGCCGGTGCCGCTTGAAAGGATGAGGTTCTCATTGTAGGGTGTTTCAAAGCTCCGCGAATAGGCCGCGCGCAGAACGGTGTTGGTGCGTGAAATCAAGTAGGAAACGCCCACTCGCGGCTGCACGCTGTTAGCCGATGCCAAACCATTGTACTGATCATCGCGAAGGCCTACGTTGACGGTGAATTTTCCCAGCTTGATTGTGTCGGTAATATAGACCGCGTATTCGTTGACGTTGTGCTTTCCCTGGAAGTAGAAGAGCGACCCGCCGCGCGTGAGATCGTAGGGCACGATGCCGGGCTGCAGGTTGGGATTTCCTACATAGGTTGGGTTGACGCCGGAGCAGGCCTCGGGATTGGTCACGCCAGGTAATAGCAGCGGGCTGCCGTTCGCCGCGAGGCAGACCGGGTTGTAGGCCGGATCGGTGACGCCAAACTGAAACTTCTCGTCCAAGCGAGTTTGCTGGATCTGGAAGCCGGTTTTGATGTCATGCCGCCCGTGAGTCCAGGCGATGTCGGCCTTGATTCCGAAATTCGTCAGGAAACGATTCTGGGAAGCTGTAACCGGCGTGTCGTCGAAAGGATCGCGGCTGGCGTAGTAGTCCAATTGGTCGCGCCGTACATAGGGATTCACGGTGAGCAAGGTGTGAGCGTTGAAGGTGTGTTGATAGCCGGGCGCGACGCTCCAGCTCAGCACACGCTGTTTTTGATCCTGAGCCAGTTGATCGTAATCGTTGGGGACCTGAAACCAGTTTCGCGCGGTGAAAAGATCCAGATGGAAGACGTCCTGGGGGCCGGGCTGCCAGTCGAACCGGTCAAAGATGCTCCCATTGTTCCCGATATCGTGGATGGGAAGAAATTCGGGCGTGTCCAGGAAATGGCCGGAGCGAACCGCATTCACGGCGAGGAAGTTTCCAAACTGCGGCGTGCCGAAACCAAGCGACGCGCTTTCCGACCATGTTCCGAAGGAGCCCCAACCGGATTCGATGCTTCCAAAAGGTTTGGTGGCGCCCAAACCGGATCGCGTGGTGGCGTTCACCACCAGGCTGGTTTTATCGCCGTATTGCGCGTCCTGCGAGCCGGCGATCAGTTCCATGCTTTGCAGGGCATTGAGCGGTATCTGCGTCGAAAATGTCTTGCTTTGCTGGTCCGTGATGGGGAATCCGTCCACCACGTAGCCCACCTGGGCGTGGTCTCCCACGGGATGAAAAAATCCGTTGGCATCGGCCGCGACAGCACCCGTGCTGTAGGTGATGGCTTGATTGAGAGCGCCGCCTGGATCGAAACTAGGAAGCTTCAAGAATGTATTGCGATCCACGTCCTGGTGCGTGGAGGGATCGGTCTCCACTTGCGCGCCTTCCGCTTGCACCACCACAGTGGTGGTCTCGGTGGCCACTTTGAGCGCAATATTAACAGTCGTCGGCAGCGAGCTATGGACCTCTACGTCCTGAGTGATTGGAGTAAACCCGGACACCGTTACCGTCATCCGATAGTTATTCAGCGGCACGCTGTTGAAGCGGTAAGCACCGCTCGAATCCGTGGTCGCGGACTGGTTAAATCCAGTTACGGCGTTGCTGAGGCGGATCGCGGCGCCGGCTATTACAGCGCCGGACGGGTCCGAAACGGTTCCGCTGACTGTGCCGCTGTTGATGGATTGGCCAAATCCGGGCAGAGTAAGCACAAAAAGAACGGACGCGAGTTTCCTCATTGCTACGATCATGAGGCTCAAAGGCTGGCAACCCGAACAAAAACTTGCCACCGGGCTGGTTTTTGGAATGAGCGGACTGAAATTGGCCGCAGGCGGGTTACCAGTGCAGCAGTTTGCGGACGCCTGCCGCTTGACGTTTACTAACCGTGAGTTGCTGCTGGTTACTTAGGGTGAGTAGCCAGCGTTGGCTACTGAGAGCGCTCATCTTTCGCACATGATTGACATTTACAATCGCATTGCGATGTACGCGGTGAAATGGAGAGTGGCCCAGGTGAGTTTCGAGCGCGCGCAAGGAATGCGAAGCAAGCAAGCGACGCTTGGCGGTGACGATCCAGACCAATTCGCCCTCGGCCAGGAAGGCGAGCACTTCGTCGGCATCCAGAAGGAAATACTCTTCGCCGGCGCGGCCCACGATCTTCCGGCCGGTTTGCCCGGTGGAGGCGATATTCGCCAGGTGCTCGGCCACTTCGAGCGGCTTGCCGTGTAGCGCGGAGGCACGTTCCACGGCTTTCCGCAATCGAGCTTCGTTCACGGGTTTAAGCAGGTAATCCACCGCGCCGGCTTCGAACGCTTCCATGGCGTGCTTATCGAACGCGGTGACGATCACGATCACCGGTAGCCGGCCGCCTTTGAGATTGCGGACCACTTCGAAACCGCCCATGACCGGCATCTGGAGATCGAGGAATACCAGGTCGGGCTGCAGGGCGGCGATTTGTTGCAAAGCTTGACGGCCATTTTCGGCTTCGCCGACTACTTGGACTTGGGGAAACTGCTCCAGTTCCTCACGGAGGACGCGGCGTGCGATAGGTTCGTCATCCACTATGAGGGTTTTCATGGGTCAGGCACTTCGCAGGCGCAAGCACTTGTGCCACTGGCTTTCATGAATGGTTCGCATCTTAGGTGTCACTTAGTTCTTTCAGGGTCGAAGGATCGTGCCGATGTGGGGCAAGGCCATGCCCTGCCAAAAGTGACAAAACAAGCCGTGACATTGGGCATTCAGCTTGCCAACTCCGGGACTGGTTTTGTCAACGGGATTGCAAACTGGACCTTGGTTCCTGCGGAGCTCGAGTCGATTAAAATGTCGGCCTCCGGGCCGAAACAAAGCTGGAGCCGGCGTTTGACGTTGGCTAAACCCACGCCGGATCCGGAATTGTCAGCGGGCGAGGCATCCAGGCCCAGGCCGTTGTCTTCGACAAAAATCCGCAATTCGTCATCCATTATGGTGGCGCGCAGGCCCAGAAGTCCGGGGCCGGATTTCGAGGAAAGGCCGTGTTTAATGGCGTTTTCTACTAGCGGCTGAATCGAAAGAATCGGAATCAGCACGGGCAACGCGGCGTCATCGACATCAATGCGGACTTCCAGGCGCGGGCCCAAACGCAGACGCTCGATTTCTAGATAAGCCTTCACGATTTCGAGCTCCTCCGAGAGCGGGATGAAACTCCTTTCCGATTGCAGGAAGTAACGGAATATTTCAGCCAGGTTGAGCACTGTTTTTCTGGCGCCGGAAGCGTCGCGGGGAATGATGCCGTATAGCGTATTCAGGGCGTTGAACAGGAAATGAGGATTGATCTGCGATTGCAAGGCGCGCAATTCCGCTTGCGAGACCAGTCGCTGCATTTCGAGACTGCGAAAACGCTCCACCTGCTCCAGGATCACGGTGGTCAGCCGGCTGAGCGATTGAAGATCCTCACTGAGGTAGCGGCGTCCGCCATGCCGCCGGCCCAGCAGCAAATAACGTACATCGCCGTGAGCGAGCCGTAAGGGCACCACGGCTTCCACCCATGCGAATTCGTTCGATTGCCGCAGTGCGGGCAAATCGGACACCGGGACGGGGAACAGCAGATCCGGTCCGCGCAGCATATCGCGACAGCGGGCTTCCGGAATCACCTCCACGCGCTCGGTACGCATGAATAGGGCCAACTCGCCGGCCGCCCAATCCAGAAAGCTGGACTCATCCGTGAAAAGCACGGATCGGGATTGCATCTCGTGCAAGGCTTTGTTGAGATCCGGGCGCCGGAAGACAACGCGGGTGAGCCATTGCTGCACCTGACTACGCAGCAGCGCGAAGGCGATGAGCAATAAGCAAATGCCAACCAACAAAAGCGCCGCATAGAGTGGATTGCCGGAAACTCGTTGGTCGATGGAAACCCACTGAAACGTGATGCGGATTACCGCAAATGTCAGCAGAGCGGCCAACAGCACGTTAGCCAGGAAGCGGACGAAAGCGTCCAACAATACGAAGCGATAGTCTCCCAGCAGAACAAATAAGGCGAGCGGGATACCGGCATGGTGCAGCACCAGTTCGCTCGACCAGGCGTGTAGCGGCTGATTCGACCCCAGATGCACGAAGGACATGGCCACCAAAGCCGCGCACATGGCGCCGAAAATCCGGGAGGCCTTGGCACGGCGAGCGCTATCCCCCTGCAGCGCCACGGCTGCCACCGAAATGCCGGTCAGAAGGGCGAAGCCAATGGTGATCAGCAGCAGGGCGCGCCGCTGATAATCGTGTCCGGGATGCAGCAGTTCTGCAAAATGTATCCCAATGGTGATGGTGCTGAGTGCATATCCGGATGCGATGACCGGCGCGAAGCTGCCATCTAGTGAAAGATGCAGCAACACCGCGGGTAGCAGGCTCAAGACCGCGAAGCAGAAGAATACGATCACTTCCGCCACGTTCGCATTTCGAGTGGATGCGATCAGAGCAGCGATGGCCCCGATGTTCCAGAGAAACGCGAGACCGGCGGCTGCGAACGACAACCAGCTTCCGCGCAGACGCGTGCCGGAACGGTCCCGGAGGAGCAAGTATAGAAAAATGCCGAAGATGATGGCCCCGCCGGAGTGGCCGATGGTATTAACGAGCTGGGTCTCGTGAAAAGTGGACAAACTACTTTAAATTGTAGCCTCGTCGGCGTTGCCTCCTCGACGTTCTTCGGTTGCTCGGTTATTCGGTTCGGTGGCGTGAGACGCTCTCGCACACTCGCAGCGGTAAGCTAGCCCGTCATGCCCGTGAATTCAAGCTTTGACTTTATTAATGCCATCAGGCCGGCTTCGTCGTCTACCTGGACACCAATTTTTAGCCAGTAAAGTTCCACCAAAGCATCCATTAGAATTTCCCCGGCGCGCTCCGGCAGGTTCGCGGCATCTTTTTCGGTGGTTAACAGTATGCTTGAAGAGTGCACGCGCGCCTGCTCGGCTAATCGCTGCAGCTCGGTCCACTGGTAGCCGTGATGATCCCCAAACACCCAGGTGAAAACCGGTTGGATGCGGAGCGCTTTGAGCGTTTCCCAAAAGCTGGCTGGATTCGCCAGTCCGCAGAAGGCCGCTAGCGGCCCTTCGGGCGGATGACCGGGCTGGCCGGTTCGTCCGTTGACCCAGTAAAGGGGCTCGACCATGGCCCGGAATATGGGGGCATGTGCGTTGAGCGCGCGCAGTTGGTGGAATAGACCGCGATACTCGCGGTGCTTCAGCGTGCGCGTGATTACGAAAGCATCCGCACGGCGCAGAGCGCTCAATGGTTCGCGCAACCCGCCGAGGGGAAAAACGGATCCGCTCGCGAATGGATTCAACGAATCAATCAATACGATGTCCAGATCTCGCGCCAGGCGCCAATGTTGGAACCCGTCGTCCAGCAGGAAAACGCCGGGATGGTACATCTTTTCGAGTAAGCTGCCGGTGGACCAGCGGTCCGCGCCGATCCCGAGGTGAGCGTATCCGCTGCGAAGCAAAGTCTGGGCCTCGTCTCCTGTCAAGCTCACCGGAACACTTTCACCGGCCTTGACCACCACCCGCCGCGCGATGGATCTGCGCCGGTAGCCGCGCGTCAGGATGGCCGGCTCAAAACCAGCCGCGTGTGTCCGCTCCGCCAGGTACTCCACCATCGGAGTTTTTCCTGCCCCCCCCATGCCAACGCCGCCGATGCTGATCACGGGCGTGTTCAGATGGCGCGCCTGGACGGTATCCTTGAGCCGCTTCGCTTCCGTAGCCGCTGTCCAGATTTTGGCGAGCAGCCAGAGCAGTGGCCTGGACAAGGCGGCGGGGATTGCGCGGGGAACGGCCAAGTCCTGCCACTTCAGAATCTCGGTCGCTGCTTTCTGGGTTGCTCCCCGGTGTCTGGCTATTAGTTGGGAGGCGCCGGCGCCCAAGTCTTCCCGTAACCTGGAATCCTGAATCAGTTTTTCAATCGCCGGCGCCAATTCGCTCGCGTCCGAGATCTCGAGCATGGCGTAATGTTCCCGAAATTCCCGGGCAATGGCCGCGAAGTTCTCCAGATGCGGGCCCGTAACGATGGCGCGTCCGCAGGCCGCCGGTTCCAGCAGATTGTGACCGCCGCGGCGCGCCAGCGATCCGCCCATGAACACTACGTCGGCCAGTGGAAACAGACCAGCCAGCTCGCCGATTGAATCCAGTAGCAGCACACAGGGAAGCGCCAGCGCGGGGTCGATGGTCTTCTTCGATCGCACGTGAAACTGGATTCCCGAAGCGCGCAGAAGCTGCTCGGCCACTTCAAACCGTTCGGGTTTCCGCGGCGCCAGGATCAACAACAATCCAGGGTGCGAGGGAGCAAGCGCTTGGAAGGCATCGATCACGGCCTGGTCCTCATCCACGTCCGCGCTGTCGATTCCGGGCATGGTGCTGGCGGCGATCCACACCGTCTTCGGCCGCAATTTTTCCATAACTTCGCGAATTAGCTGCGGTGGATTGCCGATGGGCGGTGCTGCGTCATACTTCAAATTTCCGAGCACGCTTACTTTCTCGGGAGACGCACCAATCTGAACGTAACGCTCGCGATCCGCCTCACTCTGCGCAAAAATCGCGTCCGGCCATTCCAACACCTGTCGAAAGAAGACCCTCCACTGCCGATAGCGTGGAAGAGCGCGGCTAGAGATACGGCCGTTCACAATCACCAGGCTTGCTCCAGCGCGCTTGGCTTCGCGATACAGCACCGGCCAAATCTCGGTTTCGAGAACGACGACTACGCTGGGCCGGATTCTACGCAGAACCCTTCGGACGGCAAACGCGTAGTCGATCGGCGCGTAGAGCACGCGATCCGCCAAGCCATGTAGCTTGTCTTCGGCAATCTCGCGGCCGGCAATTGTGGTCATGGATACATACAACGGAAGGTTGGGGCAGCGCTCGCGCAATTCGCGCAGCACGGCCGCGCTCGAAATCACTTCGCCCACCGAAACCGCGTGCAACCAAATGCCCCCCGGAACCGTCGCAGGAGACGATATAGGCGGGCCGCCCAGCCGTTCCGGAAAATGGCGCAGGTAGCGCGGGTCGCGCGCGCAACGATAAACGAAATAGAATACAAGCAGCGGGAACGCAATTACCCGCGACGCCCAATAAAGGAAATAAATGAGAGCGCTTTCGATTTGCCTGATTCTGTTCATCACCGCGGCCGTGGCGCTAGCGGACAAGAAGAGCGAGACCACCTTTTCGCCCGGTCCGGCTGCCTCCTATCCAAATAAACAGACCAACGACAAAGTAACTCTGGCGGCGGCTGTTTATGATACTGAAGAACTGGCTCACACGGCATTTGGGAAATTGGACCCGAATAAGTACGGCGTTCTGCCCGTTCTGGTCATCATACAGAATGACACGGACCAGGCCTTGAAGTTGGACCATGTCCAGGTGGAGTATACCAGCGCCGACCATCAACACGTGGAAGCCACACCGGCCGAGGAGGTGCAGACCTTGGGTGGTCCAGCGAAGCCGCCCTCCATGGGGAACGGCAGCCCGCTGCCGAAGTTGATCAAACACAAAAATCCGTTGAGCGCCTGGGAGATTGAAGGACGCGCCTTCGCGGCCAGAATGCTGCCGCCACATGAGTCGGCCAACGGCTTCTTCTATTTCCAGACCGAGCACGGGCGGGGGGCCAAGTTCTACCTGACTGGAATCAAGGTGGCCGCGACCGGCCAGGATATTCTTTTCTTCGATGTAGGGCTGGACAAGCCAGCCCGTTGATCGGTTATTCAGTTATTCGGTTGCCCGGTTAAGGCAGGATCTTGGCCGTTTTGATGCTGTCCAATTGGGAGAAGTTCTTGGTGAGATAGGCATTGCCGTCGGTGTGAATCTTGGCAGGCGATGGACCGTGGCCGCGCATTTCCTGCATATCGCCATAGCCACTGTAGAGCTTGTCGACAACGTCCATGCCTTCGGTCACTTCACCGAACGCAGCGAACCCCTGGCTATCCAGGAAGCTGTTGTCCTTAAAGTTGATGAATACCTCGGTTGTGCGCGTGTTCGGCATCGACGTCATTGCATAGGTTATCCGGCCGCGCTTATTGCCTTCCTTCACGGTGTCGTCTCGAATGTTTGCATGCGCCCAAGCCCCATCGATTTTCGTGTTGCCGTTAATCCCGAATTGCACCATGAAATTGGGGACCACCCGATAGAACACTACGCCGTCATAGAAACCGTTTTTCACCAGATTGTAAAATCGATCCGCGCCGTTGGGTGACCAGTCGCGATGAACTTCCACCACAAAATCGCCTTTGGTGGTAGTGAACTGGGCCTTGAAGGCGTCCGGCGCTTTGGCTTTGAGGGACGCCGGATTCATGAGCGACGGTTTGGATCCCGGACCCCGCGGGGGTTCTTTGCCCGTTGGGGTGCTCTGGGCCAGAGCCAGCAGACTGGAACAAAGGAAGATGCTTACGTGGATCGTTTTCATAAAGCTCGATTATACTGAAACTCCCCCGGCTTCAGCTAGTTTGACGAGATGGGCCAAGGCACCGGCTCCCTTACGGTCGCGGTTCGGTAACGTTCTCTCAACATGCCACGTTCTTTTCCGAACCGCGAGCGTGAGCGACCGGTGCTTTCAGTGTGCTTTCCAGAACGTAACAGCGCGGTAATTAGGGATTCATATTCGAGTGGTGTTATGGGTGTGAAACACAAACAGGGAGGTTTGTTCTACCCATGCAAGATGCTTTCGCCACCCTATTCGGCCCGAAACTGCCCGCGCCCATTGAGGGCGCCTTGGAACGGCTGCTGGTACTAGATCGCTTCCAGAGCTTTTTTGACAACCTGCGGCAACCGGATGGAGGCCGGTCCGTGCTGGAGCGGACTCTAACGGCGCTCAATGTTCAACCGTTGATTTCGGCCGGCGATCTCGCACTGGTTCCCAAACAGGGGCCCGTAGTGGCCCTAGCCAATCATCCGTTCGGTTTTCTGGAAGGCGCAATTCTCGCCACTTTGCTCTGTTCGGTCCGATCGGACGTGAAGATTCTTGCCAACCATCTGTTGCGATATCTCCCTGGCTCGGAAAAGCACTGCATTTTCGTGGATCCGTTCGGAGGCCCGGGCGCGGTCCGCGCCAATCGGAAAGGCTTGAAAGAATCCATCGCGTGGCTCGAAGGCGGCGGATTGCTGGCCATATTCCCGGCCGGCGAAGTGGCTCATCTTAATCTCAAAGAGGGCGGGGTTACGGATCCCGAGTGGAACGATAACGTCGCGCGGCTCATTCGGCTAACCGGTGCTTGCGCGCTTCCCGTTTTCTTTCCTGGGGCTAATAGCGCCTGGTTTCAAGTGCTCGGATTTCTGCATCCCAAGGTGCGTACAGCGCTACTGGCGCATGAATTCCTGAATAAGACCGACCGGACTATCGAGGTACGTATCGGGAACCCGATTGCTGCGAGCAAACTACGCACTTATCAGGACGACCTGGCACTGACGCGCTACCTGCGTCATCGCACGTACCTGCTGGACGACCGGGAAGCACCTGCGACGACAGCGCCGAAATCCAGTTCCGAACCGGTGGCAGCCCCTGTGCTGAGCGAGCTGATCGCCGCAGAGGTGGACAAACTCGAACCGGAGCAAACGCTAGTGGATACCGGAGAGTTCGCGGTTCTGCTGGCCACGGCCGCAGAGCTACCTAATGGTATGCGCGAAATTGGCCGGCTTCGGGAACTCAGTTTCCGCGAGATCGGCGAGGGCACGGGCAAATCCATCGATCGCGACACTTTCGACGACCATTACTGGCATCTCTTCGTTTGGCACAAAGAACAGCGCGAGATTGTGGGAGCCTACCGATTGGGTCCCTCCGAGGAGATCCTGCCGCGCGCCGGAGTGAGGGGTTTCTATACCGCCAGCCTGTTCCATTGGAATCAATCCTTCCTCCGTCGGACCGGGCCCGCGCTCGAGCTGGGCCGCTCCTTCGTACGCGCCGAATACCAGAAATCCTATGCGCCGTTGCTGCTGCTGTGGAAAGGCATTGGACAGTTCCTGGTGCGAAATCCCCGCTATCGCGTGCTGTTTGGCCCGGTGAGCATCAGCAACAAATACAGTATTGCCTCGCGCCAGTTGATGGTGATGTATCTCAACGCTTTTCGCCGATCGGCAGAGTTGGCGCCGCTGGTGCGGGCCCGCCATCCGTTCCGCCAGCGTCCTTCCAGACTCACTCGGGAGCTGGTGGGCGGGACATTTTGGGATATCGAAGAACTCTCGAACTTGATGGCCGACGTGGATACCGACCGGAAGGGGGTACCGGTTCTGTTGAGGCAGTATTTGAAGCTGGGTGGAGAATTGGTGGCTTTCAACGTGGACCGGAAGTTCGCCAATGCCTTGGATGGCTTGATTGTGGTGGACCTGGGCAAGACGGACCCGCGCCTGCTGGAGCGTTATTTGGGCAAAGCTGGGGCTGCTGCGTTCGCAAAAGATGGAACGCCGGCGAACACGCCCGCGTATGCATAGGCATGAAAAGAACTGTGTGTTGTCTTCTGCTCTCGGTAGTCAGCCTGCTGGCGGACGTGAGCGGCAAGTGGTCGGGCAGTTTCGATATTACCGGCCCGGATGGGGAAACCAAGGCGGACACCGCTTTCCTGAATCTGAAGCAAGAGGGCGGTAAGATCACTGGCACCGCTGGTCCCAACGAAGAGAAACAATTCGAGATCAAAACAGGCAAAATCGACGGAGACAAGATCGCGCTGGAAGTTGTGATGGACGACGGTGGTGTGATGACGTTCGATCTGGCGCTGGCTGATGATCACATCAAGGGCAACGTGAAGGGTCAGATGGGGGATGAAACGATGACGGCCAAGCTGGATGTGACGCGGGTGAAGTAGGCCGCTTGGCTCAGAAGCCGGGGAGAAATGGCATTCTTCGAATTAGCAGGCGAAAGCGCCTGCCCCACGTTGCCACTTCGTGTATCACGAGCGCTCCGATGTACGTTAAACCAGGACAGTAAACGCCGATTCAGTCCGTGTCACCGGGTGATATAGCGTATCGCGCTCCATCGGCTCGCGGCCGGCTTCCCGGATCAGCCGCAGCAATTCGCCCCGCCGTAAGCCTTGGCTGGTGGTAGCGCCGGCATCATGGTAGATCTTTTCCTCTACCACAGTCCCGTCCAGGTCGTCCGCACCGAAGCGTTGAGCGATCTGGGCGATCCGCGGCGTCATCATGATCCAGTAGGCTTTGATGTGCTCGATGTTATCCAGCATCAGGCGCGCTACCGCGATCATTTTCAGATCCAGAAATCCAGTAGTAGTTGCGACATGTTCGAGCGCGGTGTTGGCGGGATGAAACGCTAATGGGATGAAGGTTTGAAAACCGCCGGTATCGTCCTGAAGAGCGCGCAGCTTTACCAAGTGGTCCACGCGGTCCTCTTCATTTTCGATATGGCCGTACAGCATGGTGCAGTTGGATTTCAATCCAAGCTGGTGCGCCGTACGGGCCACCTCCAGCCACTGCGACCCGTCGATCTTGTGATCGCAGATGATGCGGCGCACGCGCTCGTTGAAGATTTCGGCGCCGCCGCCGGGCAGCGAGTCGACGCCGGAATCCATGAGCCGCGTGAGGGTCTCGCGAATGGGGAGCTTGGCGCGCTGGGCCAGGTACGCGACTTCCACCATGGTGAAGGCCTTCAAGTGGACCTCGGGAAAACGCTGCTTCAACCCGCGCAGCATTTCGCAATACCAATCCAGCGTCAATTCCGGATGCAATCCGCCCACGATGTGAAACTCCGTGACGGCCTCTGACCAGCCTTCGCCCGCGCGATGCCAGACTTCTTCGAGCGACCAGGTGTAAGCCTTGGGATCCTTGGCGCGCTTGCCGAAGGCGCACAATTTGCAACTGGCCACGCAGACATCGGTTGGATTGATGTGCCGGTTCACGTTAAACCAGGTGACGTTGCCATGCATCCGCTCGCGCACCAGATTCGCCATGTAGCCCGCGGCGAGAATATCGGAAGTGCGATACAGCGCCAAGCCGTCTTCAAAATCCAGGCGCACGCCAGCCTGCACTTTGTCCAGAATCGGCAGCAAACGGCGGTCTTCAATGTGAATCTGCATGGGGCTCAGGCTCGGAGGCCGAGGAAGTAAATATCGGCCGCCCAAAACAAAAAGAATAGCACGCTGACGTATCCATTCACCGTAAAGAAGGCGGCATTTACCTTGGACAAGTCGTTGGCCTTGACCAGGCTGTGCTCGTACAAAAGCAGCAACACTACCGCCGCGATTCCGGACAGGCTGAGCCAACCGAGCTGGAAACTGATTGCCAGGGCAATCAGGCAGCCGATCATGGCTAAGTGAAACACGCGGGCGATCCACAGCGCTCCAGCGATGCCGAATTGACGCGGCAGGCTGTAGAGTCCCGCGGAACGGTCGAATTCATAATCCTGGCATGAGTAGATTACGTCGAAGCCCGCGGTCCAGAAAGTAACTGCCGCGGTGAGCCATAGGATGCGGGGGTCCAGCGAACCGGTAACTCCGATCCATGCGGCAGCCGGGGCTACTCCCAGTGACAATCCCAGAATCAAGTGTGAAAACGAGGTGAAGCGTTTGGTGTACGAATAAAAGAACACCAGCGCAAGCGCTACGGGAGCAAGTTTCAGACAGAGCGGGTTCAGTGCGCGCGCCGCCAGCAGAAACACGAGCGAGGATATAGTAACGAAGCCCCAGGCGAAGCCAGTGCTCAAGGTTCCCGCGGGGATGTGGCGCATGCGCGTGCGTGGATTTCGAGCGTCGATGCCGGCGTCCAAGATACGATTGAACGCCATGGCGGCCGAGCGCGCGCCCACCATCGCGATCACAATCCATAGGAGCTTCTGGGAAAAGGCTCGCCACGGCAAATGATTTTCACGAAACGCCAGTAACGCCCCTGTGAGCGCGAAGGGCAGCGCAAACACGGAGTGCTCAAACTTGATCATCTCGAGCGTGAGCCGCAGCCGCTTCCAGAAAGGCATTTTCGCTACCATTCTAATTCATGCGCTCGCTTGTACTTATCTACCTGGTGCTTTTCCTGGCTGGCTGCGGATCGAAACCTTCACCTATGGAGGATCTCCTCACGCGCGAAGTAACCCTGCCCGGCGGCCACATCATCCGGGCTGAGACCGCGGTGGATACCCGCGATATTATGCGCGGCCTGATGTTTCGCGATTCGCTGGCTCCCGACCACGGAATGCTCTTCGTGCATCCGGTTTCAGGCAACTACGGCTATTGGATGTACCAGACCTACATTCCACTCGATATGATTTGGATGGACCAGAACCATAGCATCGTCGAACTTGTTGAGAACGCTCCGCCGTGCAAAACGGCAGCCAGCAAATGCCCTCACTTCGGGGGCCGTGAAGCCGCCCGTTTCGTGCTTGAACTGAACGGCGGATCGATCCGGAAGTTCGGAATCCAGAAGGGGCAGACGATCCAGTGGTGAAAACCGTTTCTGGTTTCTGGTTTCTGGTTCGCGGCTGCAGTCGAGTCGGCGAACTATAGGGGTTCGATATGTTTGAGACAGGATAGGTCTGATCCAGCCGGCAGGGTGGACGACGCTGGAGAGAAGATTTCCGGGCGGGCGCGGCTAGGAACGTAGACGTCTGACGTTAGAGTGATGCGCCACTCGATTAGCTGCAGGCGACGCAAGGCGTAAGCGCAAGCCCGCGAGGAACCAGCCGGCCAGAAACGCTCCCATGGGGAGGGCTGCTGGCAAGTTGCGGTTGAGCGCGTCAGCTAAATCGAGCGCACCCAAGAGAACGCAGGGGACCGAGATCACTGCGAGCGCGATTGCAATAAAATGGAGGGAGCGGGCGCGCTGCTCGGTATTGTTCTTTCGTCATATAACCGAGTGCCGCAGTCCGACTGAAGCTCTCAGACATTATTCTTGGTTCCAACATCGGTTAAACTAGCGCCAAACCGATTTCCTTTGACGGCCTAATGTTGAATTGGTCAAGATCAAATCCAAAAGGCTAAGCGATCCAATCGTAAGAAGCGTTTCTGGTTTCTGGTTCGCGCGGGTCAACCAGCTAGAAACCAGGAACTAGAAACCAGAAACCGCTTTCCTGCTACCCTCAGGTTGAATGGATCAAGACCAATTGCGCGGACTGCTGGAAGCGGTTCGCTCCGGCACTGTGGACATCGACGCTGCCGTGGATCGCATGCGGCATCTGCCGTTTGAAGACCTGGGCTACGCCAAGCTGGATCATCATCGCGCTCTTCGGCACGGAATCACGGAAGTGATCTTCGGTAAAGGCAAGACGCCGCAACAGGTGTCCGCCATTGCCGGGCGCCTGTTGGATAAATCAGCCAATTTGCTGATTACTCGCGCGGACGAATCCATTGCGGCCGGATTGAGAGCGCGGTATCCGGAAGCCGAGTACTTCCCGCTTTCCGGCGCCATCCGGATATGGCGCGACCGTACTATGCGCGGCAAGGGCAAGCTGGCGGTTGTTTCGGCGGGTACCAGCGATATTCCGGTGGCTGAGGAAGCCAAGATCACTGCCGAAGTAATGGGCAATGAAGTGGATTCGATTTACGATGTCGGCGTCGCTGGAATTCATCGCTTGTTAGCCAATAGCGAGCGGTTGGGTGAAGCGCGCGTGGTAGTGGTGGCCGCGGGGATGGAAGGAGCATTGCCGAGCGTGGTGGGCGGACTGGTATCTGTCCCCGTGATCGCAGTCCCTACCAGCGTCGGCTACGGCGCGAGTTTCCAGGGCGTGGCCGCACTGCTCGGCATGTTGAACAGTTGCGCGAGTAATGTCACGGTAGTGAATATCGACAATGGATTCGGTGCGGGTTATGTGGCTAGTCTGATCAATCGGTTGTAGGGACGGACCTTGGCAGCGCATGGCCCTGCCCCACCGGCACAGCCACACATTCACCCTTTGGGCGAGGGGCTTAGGCCACGGCGGCTGCGCCCACGCGGGCTCCGGACTCTTCCGAGTACAGATAGAATCCGAACATGGGCGTGAATTCCTGCCGGCTCCACTTGCTCATCTTCCACTGCACCCGCAGGAATCGCACCTCTGGGCGCGATACCAGATTAAGCAGAATGGAATAAATGCCGCAGTAGAACTTAGGCGGGTAGGTGGCCAAAGGTCTGGAACCCCAGTTCTCACCGTCATTAGAGCCCCACACCGACACTTCCAGACTCTCTTGTTCAAGGATTCTGGTAATGCCCAGCGTGAGGACTAAGAGTTTCCCTCGTTTGGAACCGAGATCGATCTCCGGCCCCATGCCATCGGCCCGAGCGATGCTTTCAGGCAACAGAAAATTTGGCAGCATAGTAAACCTCCAGCCGGGACACGTGCCGGAACTGCTGTTTTGCTACCTGGCAGTAATTACCAACAGGGTAACGCTGGGCTAGATTTTGGTCAAGCGATTTCTAGCCTCTTCCAGCGTCTCATATTTTTTGCAAAAACAAAAGCGAATTAATTTCGAACCCGCACTACTATCCGCAAAGAAGCTCGACCCAGGTACAGCCGCTACTCCGGCCTGCTCAATCATGTGCCGAATGAAAGCGTAATCATCAGAGAAACCGAAATCTCCGATGTCAGTCATGATGTAATACGCTCCGTCCGGACGGAAACAACGGAACCCGGCTCCCTCCAAAACACCGAGCAGCATGTCCCGCCGTCCCTGGTAATCCCGAGCAAGTTTCTGATAATAAGTATCCGGCATGTTGAGGGCCAGAACCCCCGCCTGCTGCAGTGGAGCGGCCGCGCCGACCGTCAAAAAATCGTGCACCTTTCGGATGGAGTCCGATAGATCCGGCGCCGCCAACACCCAGCCCACACGCCAGCCGGTGACCGAGTAGGTCTTGCTCATGCTATTTACTAAAACGCTTCGCTCCCGCATTCCCGGCAATGTCGCAATCGGTATGTGAGATGCCGAACCGTACAGGATGTGTTCATAAATTTCGTCAGTGATCGCCAGCGCGTCGAACTCCTGGCAGAGTTCCGCGATTACCATCAATTCCGCGCGTCCGAACACGCGGCCGGTAGGGTTATTGGGCGAATTCAGGATGATGGCTTTGGTCTTGGGAGAGAAGGCCCGGCGCAACTCATCCGGGTCGAAGGTCCAGTTCGGAGGGCGCAGGGAGACGAATTTCCGCTTGGCGCCACACAAAAATGTATCCGGACCGTAATTTTCGTAGTATGGCTCGAATATGATGACTTCGTCAGAGGGATTCGTGGTCGCAAGCATGGAGGCGATCATCCCCTCGGTGGACCCGCAGCAGACCGTGATTTCCCGCTCCGGGTCGTAATCCAGCCCATACCACTTCCGGTATTTGGCCGCGATGGCGTCGCGGAACGGTTTGGCGCCCCAAGTGATGGCGTACTGGTTGAAGTCGGCGCCGATGGCCTCTTGAGCCGCCCGCTTGATGTCTTCCGGCGCGCTGAAGTCCGGGAAGCCCTGCGCCAGATTAATGGCCCCTTTCTCCATGGCCAAGCGGGTCATCTCCCGGATGACGGACTCGGTGAATCCGGAAGTTCGATTGCTAATAAATCGCGGACGCCGGTTCAGGATTTCAACCGGACGCACCGAGGTCTTTTCGGCGGATGGCGTCATAGAACGAGACTACCACTGGTGGCACCGGATGTGACCGCGCGGGTGTGATCTCAGATGTCACTTAGGTTTCTCGGAATCGAAGATTGCATCGTGGGGCAGGGCCATGCCCTGCCTGGACATCGAGAGGATCGCCCGCCGTTTGCGATAAACCGGCTCATACCGCACTGGCAGGGCATGGCCCTGCCCCACCTGGCGGAAAAAACTAAGTGACGATGGGATGTGATCGCGCGATGAACACGAATATTAGCCCCAAAAGGAGTAGCAACGTTACAGCCAAGCTACCCGGTTCGGGAACTGCGCTCGCGGCCGCTGCGACACTGGTTTCCGTCGAGAAGTTGCTGAGACTCGTCGAACCGTCCAGGTTCGCCAGGACCGTAAACGCTATGCCGTCCACCAGGTCGCTAGTGAGGGCCGGGGTGGTGGCCCCGGGGTCGGAGAACATGCTGAAGCCAAATGAGCTGCCGGATGATGAGGTGCCGTCCGGCGTACTCAGAGCCGGTCCGTACAAACTCACATCAAACTTCAAGACGTTACCGAAGGTGAATCCTTCGAAATAGTCGTTTAGAGCCGTGCCGTTGTCGAAGGTTAGCGTACCCGGCAGAGTGCCGCTCACGTCGCCGGTGATCGCGGGCGGCGCGGTCAGTGAGCCGTCGGAAGAGAAGTTAAGAATCTGGAGCGATGCGGATTGCGAGCCAAGCGGGCCGGGATTGAAGTTGAAATCCAGCGATCCGGCCGTGCCGTTCAGGCTGCTGGTATCCACCGAGACGGCCTCGACGACCGGGTCCGCCAACGCGATTACGGTCAAGCAAAACAAAGCAACGACAGATCTCGAAATCATATCAGTTCAAACTCCCGGAATAGACAACTGGCGTAAAGTGGATCAACGCGTTCGAGGGATCGCTAAACCGAACGGCAACATTCGCCGACTGGCCCGCCGGGAGGCTCCCCGATGCGAGGACCGTGATATACGGGTTGCCAACGAAAGTTCCCGTGCCGTTCACAAGGGTCACTCCAGCTGTCAGATTTGTCAAGACAATCTCAATCGGCCCCGCGATACTCTGCCCACTTGTGTTCAGCACTGTCACGGTGCCGCTAAAGGTACGCGTTAGATGACTATACACTAAACCGCTGCTCGTGACGCTCAGCTCGCCCGACACATTCGCTGGACCCAACGCAGGCATATCGGTGACAATAATCGCCTCAGTGACGTTGATCACCGCTGGCAACAACAGCGCCGGCGCATCGGTGACAGTTATGGACTCGCTGACCATGATCACCGCAATCGCCTGCTCCATCAGCGCAGGCGTATCGGCAACCGTGACGGACTCATTCACGAGGATCACAGCGGCCGGCAGGATCACGCTTTGCGCGAACCCAGCCGATGCGCTCGTGATAAAGTTCGTATCGCCTCCATAGGACGCAATAATCGTGTGGCTGCCCGCGCTCAGCGTCGAGATATTGAGGGTTGCAACTCCGGAACTCACTGTGCCGGTCCCGAGCGTCACTGCCCCTTCGCTAAACGTCACGATACCCGTAGGACTGCCCGCTCCCGGGCTCACCGCGGCAACCGTCGCGGTGAGGGTAACCGTTTGCCCCACGTTCGCGGGATTGGGAGCGCCTAGCAGCGTAGTGGTTGTTGACGCTTTGTCGACAACTTGCGTCAAGATGCTCGAAGTGCTCGTGGCAAAATTGGCGTCGCCGCCATAAGTAACCGTGATGTTGTGGCTTCCGACGCTGAGAGCTTCGGTGTTGAAGCTGGCGCTGCCGTTTGTCAGCGACAAGACTTCGATCGGTGTCTGTCCATCATCGAAGACGACGGTGCCGGTTGGAGTGTTTGAGCTCACGCCGGCAGGACTCACCATCGCGGTGAAGGTGACTTCCTCGCCAAACACAGACGGATTAGGCGACGATTTGACGGCCGCAACGGACGCGCCGCCCGGCGCGACTTTCGCCACGAATGCATTCGTCCCGCCGGCGACGCTCCCGAAAGGCGACGTCGGCTGCGCGGCGCCCGGAGTAGTAGGGAACGGCACCGCGGAGCCGACAAAGCCTGTCACGTAGGCGTTGCCCGAGGTGTCAATGGCGATTCCGGAACCAGCTCCATAGCCTCCAAGGTAAGTAGAA